>NZ_JAKWJU010000002.1:2585000-2908125 GCF_022524345.1 Streptomyces marispadix
AGGCGGCGGCGCGGCGGCTGGCGGCGGCCGGTTCGCCCGTCGCCATGGACGTGCTGAACTCCATGCTGGAACGCGGGAGTTCGCTGCCGGACGCGCCGCTGTGCACCTCGGTCGGCGAGGACTCGCTCACGTCGCTGCTTTACACCTCAGGCAGCACCGGCGCGCCCAAGGGCGCCATGTACACCCAGCGGCTGGCCACTTACCTCTGGGGCGCCTCGTGGCGTAAGACCGACACCCCGGTCATCACGCTCAACTACCTCCCGATGAGCCATCTCGCGGGCCGCTACATGCTGTTCAGCACGCTCAGCGCGGGCGGCACGGTCCACTTCACCGCCCGTAGCGACTTGTCGCTTCTCTTCGAGGACATGTCGCTGGTACGGCCCACCGATCTGATGCTGGTGCCGCGAATATCGGAGATGGTCTTCCAGCAGTACCAGTCTGAGGTCGACAGGCGTGTGAGCGGGGGGAGCGGGGGGAGCGGGGGCGGTTCCCGCGCGGCCGTCGAGGCAGAGGTCCGTACGCAGTGGCGGGAGCAGGTGCTCGGCGGCCGTATCGTGCGCGTCATGTGCGGCAGCGCGCCGCTGGACGCCGAGACGGCGGCCTTCCTGGAGGCGTGCCTGGAACTGAAGCCGCTGGACGGCTACGGCGCCACGGAGGCCGGGATGATCACCACCGGCCACAGGCTCGCTCCGCCGGTCATCGACTACAAGCTCGCGGACGTACCGGAGTTGGGCTACTTCGGTACCGACTCCCCTTACCCGCGGGGCGAGTTGCGGGTGAAGACCGAGATGATCATGGCGGGCTACTACAAGCGGCCCGACGCCACCGCCGCGGCCTTCGACGAGGACGGCTACTACAGGACCGGCGACATCATGGCGCTGACCGGCCCCGGCGAGCTGGTCTACGTGGACCGCACCAAGAACGTACTGAAGCTCTCCCAGGGCGAGTTGGTGGCCGTCTCACGGCTGGAGACGGTCTTCGCCGAAAGCCCGCTGATACGGCAGGTCTTCGTATACGGAAGCAGCGAACGCTCCTATCTGCTCGCCGTGGTCGTGCCCACGCCCGACGCGGTCGAGCGGGCGGAGTCCGACGGCCGAACGGGCGCGCTGAAGTCCGCACTCAGCGGGGAGCTACAGCGCACCGCCAAGGAGGCCGGACTCAACTCCTATGAGATCCCACGGGACTTCATCGTGGAGACCGAGCCCTTCAGCATCGCGAACGGACTTCTCACGGACGCGGGCAAGCTGGCACGGCCCATGGCCAAGGCACGCTACGCGCGTCGCCTCGAACAGCTCTACACCGACATCGCCGCCGAGCAGAGCAGCGAACTGCGTGCGCTGCGCCGAGAGGGTCGCGGGCGGCCAGTTCAGGAGACGGTCGGCCGGGCAGTGCGCAGCCTGCTGGGCTGCTCTTCCACCGACCTCGACCCCGGCGTCCACTTCACCGACCTCGGCGGCGACTCGCTCTCAGCCCTGTCCTTCTCCCGGCTGCTGTACGACATCTACGGGGTGGAGGTGCCGGTGGGCTTCGTCACCGGGCCCACCACGGATCTGCGGCGGCTGGCCGGGTACGTCGAATCGCGCCTCGGCTCCTCCTGCCCCGCGCGGCCCACGTACGCCACCGTGCACGGGGCGGGCGCCGGCGCAGCGGACGGCACCGCGCAAGCGGACGGGACGGGGGCGCGCGAGGCAGGCCGAGCACCGGAAGTACGCGCCGAGGACCTCACGTTGGAGAAGTTCATCGACGCAGCCGTGCTCGACGAGGCCAAGGCGCTGCCGCGTTCCCGGCAGGGCAACCCCGTGCGTACGGTCCTGCTGACCGGCGCCAACGGCTATCTCGGCAGATTCCTCTGCCTCGAATGGCTTCAGCGGCTGGCGGAACGCGGCGGCACCCTCGTCTGCGTCGTACGCGGCGCCGACGACGAGGAGGCGCACCGGAGGCTCGACGCGGCCTTCGACACCGGCGACCCCGAACTGCTCGCGCGCTACCGGCAGTCGACGGCCGCGGGTCGGCTGGAGGTGCTGGCAGGCGATCTCGATGAGCCCAACCTGGGCCTGGACGGGGCGACTTGGGACCGTCTGGCAGCCGACGTCGATCTGATCGCCCACCCGGCCGCCCTGGTCAACCATGTGCTGCCCTACGACCAGCTCTTCGGCCCCAATGTGGCGGGCACCGCCGAACTGATCCGTCTCGCGGTCACCACCCAGATCAAACCGTTCGTCTTCGTCTCCAGCATGGCCGCGGGCACTCAGCTTCCCGGCCCCCTCACCGAGGACGGCGACATCCGCGCGGCCGTGCCCGTACGCCGCATCGACAGCTCGTACGCGGGTGGCTACGGCACGAGCAAATGGGCCGGTGAGGTGCTGCTGCGGGAGGCCCACGACCTGTGCGGGCTGCCCTGCGCGGTGTTCCGTTCGGACATGATCCTCGCGCACAGCCGCTACCGAGGGCAGTTGAACGTCCCCGACCTCTTCACCCGGCTGATGCTCAGCCTCGTCGCGACCGGTATCGCGCCAAGCTCCTTCTACAAAACGGGTGTCGACGGCGGGGACGGCGGGGACGGCGGCTCCGCCGGGGAGGGCGAGAGGGGAGGCGGGCGCGGGGGCCGGAGCCCGCGGCCGCACTTCGACGGGCTCCCGGCCGACTTCACCGCCGAGGCTGTGGCAGCGATCGCCGAACGGTTCACGCACGGCGGCTTCGACACGTACAACGTCGTCAACCCGCACGACGACGGCGTCTCCCTCGACGTCCTCGTCGACTGGCTGGCCGACAGTGCCAGGCCCATACAGCACATCGACGACTACGGGGAATGGCTCGCACGCTTCGAGACCGCGCTGCGCGGCCTGCCGGAAGAACAACGGCAGCACTCGCTGCTTCCGCTGCTCGACGCGTTCCGCGAGCCGATGCGGGCGACAGCCGGAGCGGGCGTACCCGTGGAGAGGTTCAGCGACGCGGTGCGGGAAGCGGGCGTGGGCGACGACGGCTCCATTCCCCGGCTTGGGCCCTCGCTCATCGCCAAGTACACCGCGGATCTACGGCACCTCGGGCTGCTCTGAGTCCCAGGCCGCGCACGGCTTTTCACGGCTGCTCGCCGCCGTCGCGGCTGTCTCGGCCCGGTCGGGCCGACGGTGTGCCGCCTCGGGGTCCTTCCCCGAGCGCACGCCGTCGGCCGCCGGGTCCACTCGTGCCGGACGGCTTTCATTCGCCCAAGTCCCGTACGGCAAGGGCCGATTCAAGGCGGGCAGCTCAACCAGGCACTCCACGCGGGCAGCTCAAGCAGGCAGTCCGGTCAGCCGGTTGAAGCAGCAGGCAGGCAGCTCAGTCACGCCGCTTCAGACACACCACGGCAGGGCCCAGGGGCCCGCTCACGGCCCCCGTTCGTCGAGCGCCCAGCGGACCGACGCGTCGAAGAGCCGTACCGCGTCTCCTGTCACGACGTCCTTCGTCAGCCCCTCGTCCGAGAGGAAGAGGGCGACCCGGGGCGCCGGGGCCTTCATCTCGACCATCGGGTCCCCGGTGCGGTAGCCGAACAGCGCCGCGTCGTCCGGGTCGCCTGGCGGCGACGCCGCGGTCTCCGCACCCGCCGCCGGTCGTGCCCAGCGCAGGCGGTCCTTCCCCCGGTACACGGACGTGTCGCCCGAAAGCCCCGCCGCCAGCGGCGAGTCGGGGTCGGTGACGTGCAGCTTCTCGACCCCGAAGGTCTCTCCCGGCCCCGTGGCCATCCGCATGTCGTCGAGGACCTGCGCCTCCCAGGTGAGCACCGGCACGTCGGCGTCACGGAACTTCGAGCCCACGCTGCCCGAGGACAGCGTCGAGGAGATCACCACGGCCGCCTTGCCCCGGGCGTCGCCGGGCCGCGAGTCCTCACCACGTGCCACCTCCACCGGGTGGCCGAGGTGTTCGAGCCGGTCCCTTACGGCCGCGTCACCGGAGCTGAGCGATTCGCCCTCCGGTACGGGTGCGTCGTCGCCCACCAGCAGCAGCACCGGGTCGGGCTCGCCTGCCTTCAGGCGAGCCACCGGAGAGGTGACGGACTCGCCGTCGCGGGCCACCGCACGCGCGGTCACCAGATGCAGCCCCTCCGGCGCGGAGTCCCAACGCACCCGGTACGGCGGCGACTCGGCCACGCCGATCTTCCTGGAACCGGCGCGGAACTCCACCTTCTCGACGGGCGTCCTGCCCGCGTGCACCTCGGCGCCGAGCGTGACCGGGGAACCGGCGGGCGCGGTCTTCGGTGCGTCGACGTCCACGACGCGGTTCGCGGACGCCGCGTCGTCGAGGAAGCGGTCCATGACGCCGGGGGCGACCGATTCGTAGACCCTGTGGGCGGACTTCGCCGCTCGTACGCTCTTCACCCGCTCCTGCCAGGCGAGCCGGCCGTCGCCGTCGCGCTGTGCGGCCAGCGAGCGTGCCGCGGCGGCGCCCGCCTCACCGTAGCGGCGCAGCTTGGTCAGCCAGGGTCCTGCCTGTTCGGCGAAGGCGGGATCGTCGAGGCCGGACCGCAGTTCCTCGCGTGCCCGTGCCATCGCGGTGAACTCCGCGATGAGCGCCTCCGTGGCCCCGCCCGCCCGCGCACGCGCTGGTGCGGGCGCGCCTACCGGTGCCGAGTTCCGTACGCTGCCAGGGACTTGGGACCCAGGTGCGGGGGGCTGCTGACGCCGCTCACGCCAGAAGTCCTCGATGCGCGTGGCCAGTCGGGGCGATTCCGTGCGGCCGAGGTCGGAGGAGCGGCTGTTGTCCGCGAACGTACGCAGCGCGTCACGCGCACGCCCGCCGATGTCGCGAAGCGCCGCCTCCCAGGACCGCCCGGGGCGGTAACCCGCGGGATTCCAGGCGTAGTCGCCCGCGGTGGCAAGACCCACCTTGGAGGGTTCGGCCTGCGGCATCGGATTGGCGGCGAGACCCACGATGCCGTGCTCGTCCAGCGTCCTCGAACGTCCCTTGAGCGGCCCGAGGAAGAGCCGTCGCGGAAGGAAGTCGTTGACGGGGTAGTTGTCCCAGAGGATCAGATCGTGCCGGAAGACGTCCGCGGCTGCTTCGGCGTCCTCGTCGCCGACGGTGGGAGAGACCACCTCCGGCCCCGTCCAGTACAGGACGATCTCGTCGCCCACGAGCTTCGCGAAGCGCTTCCGGTACGGGGAGGATTCGGTGCCGGAGTACTCGGTCGGGACGGTCGACAGCCGTCCGGCGCCCTCCCGAGGGTCCAGGAAGGTGCGCTGGAACTCGTTGAGCAGATGGGCCTGTGCCGCCGCCGACGGATCGGGGTCGTCGCCGAAGCGCTCCTTGTCACGGGCGCACTTCAGCTCCGGGTCGATGTCGTCGAAGAACAACCCGAAGTCGCGGACCCCGATGTCCCAGAGCGCCCCGGCCTTCTTACGCAGCGCCCTCAGCTCGGCCGGATCGGAGTAGCACACGTCCAGGCCGGGTGAGACGGAGAAGACGAAGTCGACGTGGCGCGCGTCGGCACGCCGGTTCAGCTCCGCCAACTCCCTCAGTTTCGCCGCCGGATAAGGCTCGCGCCACTTCTCCCTGTGGTACGGGTCATCCTTCGGAGCGTAGATGTAGGTGTTCATCTTGTGCGCGCCGTAGAAGTCGAGCTGACGCAGCCTGTCCCGCTGCGACCAGGGCTTCCCGTAGAAGCCCTCGATGGCGCCGCGCGACCGCATCCGCGGCCGGTCCCGCACGGTCAAGGACGGCACAGCGGGACGCGTGCCCGGCCGCCCGGATATGAGCTGACGCAGGGTCTGCACCGCGTAGTACGTGCCGGAGCCGTCCGCGCCCGCAAGCACCAGCCGGGAGCCCGGCCTCCCCGGTGCGCGGCCCGAGGCCAGCGCATAGCCGCCCGACGGCAATCCGCCGGGGCCGCGGACGTCCATGTCGCGCAGGGCACGTCCCACGGCCGGGTTCTGCCCGGGTACGCCGAGGAAGACCGTGAGCGCGGAGCCGGGCCGCCCGGCGGCCTCCCGCTCCGCCTCCGCTTCGGTGGCGGTGCGCGGCTGTACTCCGGCCTCCCGGAGTACGCCGAGGAGGGCGCGTCGGGCGGGCCGGTCGGCGTGCGCACCGGTGACGACGGACGCCCTGCGCGGGAGGGGGATGTCCGCGCCCCGCCGCACCAGCGACTGCGGCTGTGGCGCGAGCCGCGCCGAGACCGAGCCCGGGAGCGAGCCCGGGGGCGAACCCGTGGCCGGGCCTTCCGTGTCACCACCCGCCGAAGAACCTCCAGAAGCACCTCCCGGAGAACCTCCGGAAGAACCTTCGGAAGGGGCCTGGGCCCCGGACTCGGAAGCACCGTGCGAAGACGCCTCCGGCACGTGCACCGCCGCCGCGGAGACGTCCGCCGCACCGAGGCAGGCGCTCACGACGGCCGCCAGCACACACGCCGCGTAACGCGGGAAAGTACGTCGTGACCTGGGATCGCGGCGTGTGGACATGCGGTCCTTCCAAGCGCTGGGAAATGGTCTCGACCACCCAAGCACCGCCGCCGGTACCGGTCCACCCTCCGGCAGGCAGAAGTCACGGACGGCGCCCCGGAGTCGGAGACCGGAGCCGGCTGGAACTCGTCCGGCTGGTCCCCGCCTCCCGAACGGGTGGCAAGCGCCCCCGTCGCGCCCGCTGACGTGCCGCAGCGGGAAAGGGCAGCGCGTGCCGGCCGTTCCCGAACCCCTCGCCGAACTCGCCCGGCGCCGCAACGAGCCCGCGGTCGCCCAGACTCTCCGGTCCACCGCCGCAGCCGTGCTCAGCTATCTGGCCGCCCTGTGGCTGAGCAACGCCCAAGTCCCGCTCCTCGCCCCGCTGACCACGCTCCTCACCGTCCAGGTCACCCTCTACGCCACGCTCACCCGTGGCATCAGGCGCGTGAACGCCGTCGTCGCGGGCGTGCTCGTAGCCGTCGGCTTCAGCAATCTCGTCGGCCTGAGCTGGTGGTCCCTGGGGGTGCTGATCCTCGCTTCGCTGACGGCCGGTCACCTCGTACGGGTGAAGGAGTTCGTACCGGAGGTCGCGATCAGCGCCATGCTCGTGCTGGGCGTGAGCGTGACCCGCGTCGCCGAGACCGCCCTCGACCGGGTGCTGGAGACCCTCATCGGAGCGGTGGTGGGCCTGCTGTTCAACGTCTTCTTCGTGCCGCCGGTGTGGACGCGCTCCGCCAGCGAGGCCATCGAGGACCTCGCGGGCCGCCTGCGCAATCTCATCCGGCGCGTAGGCGAGGAGCTCGGCAGCCACAAACCCGTCGAGGACGCGGCGGCACGGCTGGAGGAGGCCAGGCGGCTCGACCACGACATCGTGCAGGTGGACGCCTCGCTGGTGCAGGCCGAGGAGAGCCTGAAGCTCAACCCGAGGGTCAAGGAGGGACTGCTCTCCCGGGTCGTGCTGCGCACCGGGCTGGACACCCTGGAGATCTGCGTGGTGGTGCTGCGCGTCTCCGCCCGCACGATCACGGACCTCGCCAAGAGACGGCGGAACGAGCCGCTGTTCCAGCCGGAGGAGGCCGCCGCGCTGGAGGAGCTTTTCGAGCATCTGGCAGGCGCCGTCAAGGCGTTCGCGGTCCTCGTCACCAGCGATGTCACCGCCGACGCCGACACGGCGGAGTCCCGGCTGGTGGAGGAGCTGTCCGCCGCCCGCGAGGCCCGTGACCGTGCGGCGGACCTGCTGCTGCTCGGCGTGCAGAACCATCCGCGGCAGTGGCAGTTGCACGGTGCGCTGCTCGCCGAGGTCGACCGGATGCTGGACGAGCTGGACGTGGAGAAGCGCTCGGCCCGGCTCGCGGAGGAACTGGACCGCTACACCCGTGAGTCGTCCGCGCCTACGTGGCTCACGCGGCTCGTGGAGAAGGTCCGTATCCGCGTCCCGGTGCCGAGCGGACCGCGGAAGCGACGCGAGGACTCGGCCTGACGGGCCGCTAGTTCAGCGCCCGTCAAGGGCACTTCGGGGCACGTTCAGGGCACCTTCGGGGCACGTTCCGCACGCCTGCGGGCGTGCGCGACGCGGTCGTCTCCCGCCCGTATAGCGCCCGTCCACCCGTGGAGCGCCCGTCGGGGCTGCGGGCCCTCCCGCCGTCCTAACGGGCCGTAGGCCCCTCGGCCGCCAGTGCCGGGATGATGCCCCCGGCCAGCACCATGGCGCGCTGACGTGGGGAAAGCCGGTGGCGCACGGCGTACTCCTCGTCGCGGGTGACGTTCCGCATCCGCAGCGTCGTATCCGGCGCCGCCCGGCCCGGGGCGCCGCCGCCGCGGCCATCGCCCCCGTCGTCCCCCTGGGCCCCGTCGCCGAGGGCGGCGCGAAGGCCGTCCAGCCGCAGCACGTCCCCTGCGGAGATGCGCTCCCAGTCGCCGCCGTCCTCGAACTCCAGCGGCAGCACACCGAAGTTGACGAGGTTCTGCCAGTGGATGCGCGCGAAGGACCTGGCGACGACCGCCCGCAGCCCCAGATGGCGCGGCGTGATCGCGGCGTGCTCACGCGAGGAGCCCTGCCCGTAGTTGTCCCCGCCGACGACGAAGTGCCCGTTGTTCGTCTCCTGCCGCGCCGCCTCGGCGGCACGCCGCGGATAGTCCGGGTCGATGCGGGTGAAGGTGAACTCGGCGAGCTTCGGGATGTTCGAACGGTACGGAAGCGCGCGGGCGCCCGCGGGTGAGATCTCGTCCGTTGAGACGTCGTCGCCCGCTCTCAGCAGCACCGGGCCCTCCAACGTGTCGGGCAGCGCGTCGAGTTGAGGCAGCGCGGAGACATTGGGGCCGCGCTCCAGCTCCACCGACGCCGCCTCCTCGGCGGGGAGAGGGGCCTCCAGCATCTCCGTGTTCACGCTGGCCTTCTCCGGCAGCGTCAGCCGCGGCGCCTCCAGCCCGACGTCGGCCGCCCAGTCGCGCGGGTCGGTGATGACGCCGGTCAGCGCGGACGCGGTGGCCGTCTCCGGGGAGCAGAGCCATACGGAGTCCTCCTCCGTACCGGAGCGGCCGGGGAAGTTGCGGGGGAACGTGCGCAGCGAGTTGCGTCCCACTGCGGGCGCCTGCCCCATGCCGATGCAGCCCAGGCATCCGCTCTGGTGGAGCCGGGCACCGGCGGCGACGAGGTCGAAGGTGCCGCCCGTACGAGTGAGGTCCTGAAGGATCTCCCGCGAGGTCGGGTTGATGTCGAGGCTGACGCCGTCGGCGGTACGCCGCCCGGCGACCATGGCGGCCGCCACGGAGAAGTCCCGCAGCCCGGGGTTGGCGGACGAGCCGATGACGCACTGGTCGACGGGGCGCCCGGCGACCTCCCGCACGGGCACCACGTTGCCCGGTGACGACGGGCGCGCGATCAGCGGTTCGAGGGAGGAGAGGTCGATCTCCTCGTCGAGGTCGTAGACGGCGTCGGGCTCGGCCGCCACCGGGACGAAGTCCTCCTCGCGGCCCTCCGCGCGCAGAAACTCACGCACGGCCTCGTCGGAGGGGAAGACGCTCGCGGTCGCGCCCAGTTCCGCACCCATGTTGGCGATCACATGGCGGTCCATCGCGGTCAGCGATTCGACGCCCGGCCCGTGGTATTCGAGTACGCGGTCGACGGCGCCCTTGACTCCGTGGCGGCGCAGCAGCTCCAGGATGACGTCCTTGGCGCTCACCCACGGCGGCAGCCGCCCCGTCAGGCGCACCCCCCAGATCTGCGGCATCCGTACGTACAGCGGGCGTCCCGCCATGGCCAGCGCCACCTCGAGGCCGCCGACGCCGATGGCGAGCATCCCCAGCGAACCGGCCGCGCACGTATGGGAGTCGGAGCCCGCGAGGGTCTTGCCCGGTACGCCGAAGCGCTGCATATGGGTCGGGTGGGAGACGCCGTTGCCCGGCTTGGAGTACCACAGGCCGAAGCGCCGGGCGGCGGAGCGCAGGAAGTTGTGGTCCTCGGCGTTGCGCTCGTCGGCCTGGAGGATGTTGTGGTCGACGTACTGGACGCTGACCTCCGTTCGGACCCGGTCCAGCCCCAGCGCCTCCAGCTCCTGCATCACCAGGGTGCCGGTGGCGTCCTGCGTCAGCGTCTGGTCGATGCGCAGACCGATCTCACGGCCGGGCACCGCCTCGCCCTCGACCAGGTGGCCGTGGATGAGACTCTGCGCCACGGTCCCGCGGGCCCCACGGCCCGTGACCCTCGTGACGGCCTCTTCGACTGCGCTGGCCATGGCCGGTTCCCTCCTGCTGTACGGGTGTGAGCACGTGAGCCACGTGCTGCTGCTGCGCCCTGCGCGCCGCGTGCTTGCCGAGGCGCTGCGGGTACCCGGGCGGCGGTGCCGCTATCCGTCGACGTCCTCCGCTCATCACTTCAGGGATCGCCGGGAGAGCCGTCACCTGTACGTGGGGAGCTGCCGTGGACGCGGAGGAGTCGCGCGTGCGGGGGGAGACGCACCGGCGTAGGGAGGGGGAAGCGGGCCCGCGGCCGAAGGTCCCGGGCGCCGCGCGACTGCCCCCGGATCAGCGGGCCTTGGGCGGCTGGAGTCCTTCCGGCAGGCCCTCCGTCTCGCTCTGCACCACGTCGACGATGCACGGCCGCCGCTGCGCCAGCGCATCCTCGAACGCGGGCAGCACGTCGTCGTCGGATGTGACGCGTATGCCGTGGCCGCCCAACAGCCTTGCGAACTCGGCGAAATCGGGATTGCCGAGGAAGACACCGGAGTAACGGCCGCCGTGTGCGAAGCGCTGCCGGTCGCGGGTGTTGCCGTAGGAGAAGTTGTTGACGACCACGTTCACCACGGGGATGTCCTCGCGTACGCAGGTCTCGAAGTCCTGGGCGACCATCCAGAAGCTGCCGTCGCCGCTCAGCGCCACGACACGCTCGCCGGGACGTGCCTTCGCCATGCCCATCGCCGCGGGGAAGCCCCAGCCCATCGCCCCGCCCGCCGAGCCGTAGTAGCTGCGCGGCCGGTCGAAGGGGACGAACCGCTGGACCCAGGGCCCGAAGGTGTGCACGTCCTGTACGAGGATCACGCCCTCGGTCTCCGCTAGCCGCCGCACGCCCCGGGTCAGGGCGTGCGACGTCACCGTCCCGCCGGTACTGCGGCCTCTCCCGCCGACGTTCCCGCCGACGGAGCCGGAACCCGTGCCGGAACCCGAGCCCGGCTTGCTGCCGTGCAGCTCGTGCAACCCGGCGCCGTCCACAGCCTGTTGAAGCTCCGTGGCTTGCTCGTACTCCCTGCGCAGCGACTCCCGGCGAGCGGCACGCCGCGCGGCTCGTGCCTCGTCCGCCGCGGGGTCGCCGCCGGGCTCCCTCGCGCCGGACTGCCTCGCACCGGGCTCCCTCGCGCCGAGAGCCGCGGCCAGTGCGCGGGACGCGGCCACCGCGTCGGAGACCAGACCGACACGCGGCAGGTGTAC
This sequence comes from Streptomyces marispadix, assembly GCF_022524345.1. Taxonomy (NCBI): domain Bacteria; kingdom Bacillati; phylum Actinomycetota; class Actinomycetes; order Kitasatosporales; family Streptomycetaceae; genus Streptomyces; species Streptomyces marispadix. The sequence continues at coordinate 2,596,334 of NZ_JAKWJU010000002.1, forward strand.
GCGGCCGAGTTCGCCTGCGTCGACGTCGACGTGGACGAGCGCTGCCCCGGCAGGCACCAGCGTCCACCGCTTGGTGGTGAACTCGGAGAAGCGGCAGCCCAGCGCCACCACCACGTCCGCCTCCCGCACGGTCCGGTCCGTCACGTCGTGGGCCCCGTAGCCGAGCGCGCCGAGAAAGGCCGGGCTGCTGTCGGCGACGGCGTTCTTCCGGAGCCAAGTGGTCACCAGCGGCGCGTCCGCGGCCTCCGCGAGAGCCAGATGAGCCGCCTCGGCCCCGGCAGCCTCAATCCCGGCGGTCTCGGCCCCGGCGGCAGTCGCGCCCCCGGCGCCTCCGCCGATGCCGCCGCCACCGACGACGATCACCGGGCGTTCGGCCGCGGCCAGCAGCTCCGCCGCCTCCGCGACGCCGTCCGCGTCGGGCGCCGGAGCGTGGAAGCGCACACGCGGCGCGGGCCGCGCCGAGACCCGGGCCTGGAGCACGTCGAGCGGCAGCGAGACCACGACGGGACCCGGTCGGCCGCTCACCGCCGTACGCACCGCACGCTGGAGCAGTTCGGGGATGCGCTCGCCGTCGTGAATCTCCACTGCCCACTTGCAGAAGGGACGGAAGGCCGCGACGACGTCCATCTCCTCGAAGGAGCGCCGCTCGCGCAGGGAACCGGGGACCTGCCCCACGAGGACGAGCATCGGCACCGACTCGTCGTGCGCGTTCTGCACGGCGATGGAGAGATTGGCCGCTCCGGGGCCGCGCGAGGCGAGGCAGACGCCGAGCCCGCCGTCGCCTGCGCGGGAGTAGCCGTCCGCCATGAAACCGGCGACCTGTTCATGCCGTGTGGAGAGATACCGCACGGCGTCCTGCCTGGCCAGCGCGTCGATCAGATCCATCACCGTCGTGCCGGGCAGCCCGAAGACATGGCGGACTCCCTCGGCGGCGAGGCATTCGACGACGAGTTCGGCGCCCCGGCGCTCTCCCTCGCCCCCGCGCGCCCCCTCGGACCCGCCCGCCCGCTCACGCCCGCGCTCCCGCTCAAGTCCCCGGTCGGACAAGGACGTTCACCGCCTTGAGTTCCGTGTAGCTGTGCAGCTCCTCGACGCTCTCCTCACGGCCGACGCCGGAGGACTTCGTCCCGCCGAAGGGCACGCCCCAGAAGTGCCGCGAGGAGCCGTTGATCCAGACGTAGCCCGCCTCGATGCGGTCGGCGAGCGAGAGCGCCGCGGAGATGTCGCGGGTCCAGATGCTCGCGGTGAGCCCGTAGTCGACTCCGTTGGCGATGCCGACGGCCTCGTCGACGTCCTCGTAGGTCAGTACGGACATCACGGGGCCGAACACCTCCTCCTGCGCGATACGCATCGTGGGCCTCACGCCGGTGAAGACGGTGGGTTCGAGATAGTGGCCGCGCTCGAACCGCGGGCCGCGCGGCCGGCGTCCGCCGTGGAAGAGCGTGGCGCCCTCGCCGAGCGCGATGTCGATGTAGCGCAGGGACTTCTCGTACTGCGCCCTGGAGGCGAGCGGTCCCATCTGCGTATCGGCGGCCACGGGCGAGCCGATGCGGATCGCGGCGACGCGCTCGCGAACCATTCCCAGCACCTCGTCCGCGACGGACGCGTGCAGCAGCACCCTTGACGTGGAGCCACAGGACTGGCCGCCTGACCAGGCGAAGTTCATGCCGCCCACGATGCCCGCGGCGGCCGCCTCCAGGTCGGCGTCGGGGCATACGACGAGCGCGTTCTTCCCGCCGAGTTCGAGGCTGACCTCCTTCACGCCGGCGCCCGCGGCGTCGCGCTGGACGATACGGCCGACGCGTTCACTGCCGATGAATCCGATGCGGCGCACCAGCCGATGACGTACGAGCGCACTGGAGGCAGCCGGGCCGTCCCCGGTGATCACGGAGAGGACGCCCGGCGGCAGCACGCCGGCGGCGATCTCGGCCAGCCGCAGCGCGGACAGCGGCGTGGTCTCGGAGGGCTTGAGCACCACGGTGTTGCCCGCCATCAGCGGTGCGGCCACCTTCGACGCGGCGAACATGGCCGGGTGGTTGAAGGGCACGATCCGGGCCACGACCCCGAAGGGGCGGCGCCGGGTGAAGTGCAGGTTCTCCGGGGAGGCGGGGATCGTGGCGCCGCCGAGGTGGGAGGCGAAGTCCGCGAAGAGATCGAGGAGTTCGGCGCCCCAGGAGACATCGGTGCGCATGGCGGTCACGGGGTTGCCGGAGTCGAGCGCGTCGAGCAGGGCCAGTTCGCCGGCGTGGGCTCGTACCGCCTCCGCGAACGCGCGCAGCCGCCGCCCCCGCTCACGTACGTCGAGTGCGCTCCAGGCGGGCCCGGCGTCGGCGGCGGCACGTACGACGGCGTCCACGTCGTGCTCCGTGGCGTCGGGCGCGGCGGCGATCACCGTCTCGGTGGCGGGGCATTCGACGCCGTAGGTACGTCCGCCTTCCGCGGTGCGGGGGTGGCCGCCCACCGTGAGGTGCCACTCCCGGTCGGCGACGGCCGCCGCCGCTGCCTCCACCGACTCGCCGGGCGCCTCCGGGGTCCGGGACTCCGCTGACTCCTCCGAAGCTGACAAGGCCGCCCCCTCTGTGGAAGCACGTCGTGGAGCATGTTCTGGTCAGCAGAAACTAGCTCCGCAAGCTGAAGAGGGTCAACGGGGACGACGGGGTTGACAGTCCCGCACGACGGCGGTGATTCTCCTATTCGGAGATAGATTCTGCAAAGCAGAGACACCGTTCGAGGCCCAGAAGCCCAGGCAGCGGCGCGGCGCTCGCCGTTCCGCCGCGGTTGGAGCGTGAAGCCGTCCATGACCGATCCCGATCTGGCCACCCTCTTCGCAGACGTACGCCGAGGGATGATCCCGGCGCACATCTACAACGACGAGGAGATCTTCCGGCTCGAACGCGAGCGGCTCTTCAACCGCGCGTGGGTGTTCGTCGGGCACGAGTCGGAGATCCCGCACCCCGGCGACTACGTGGTGCGCCGCGTGCTGGACGACTCGTTCATCGTCTCGCGGGGCGAGGACGGGCAGGTGCGGGCCCTGTTCAACATGTGCCTGCACCGCGGAATGCAGGTGTGCCGCGCCGAGATGGGCAACGCGACGCACTTCCGCTGCCCCTACCACGGCTGGTCCTACCGCAACGACGGGCGGCTGGTGGGCCTGCCCTTCCACCGTGACGCCTACGGCGGCGAGGCGGGCTTCCGCAGGAAGGGCCAGACGCTGCTGCCCGCACCGTCACTGGGCACCTACAACGGTCTCGTCTTCGTCAGCCTGGACCCCGAAGCGCCCCCGCTGCGGGACTACTTGGGCGACTTCGCCTTCTATCTGGACTACTACACACGGCAGTCGGAAAGCGGCATCGAACTGCGCGGCCCTCAGCGGTGGCGCATCAAGGCCAACTGGAAGATCGGCGCCGAGAACTTCGCCGGCGACATGTACCACACGCCGCACACCCACACGAGCGTGGTCGAGATCGGGCTCTTCCGTGAGCCCAAGGCCGAGAAGCGCAAGGACGGCTGCACCTACTGGGCGGGCAGCGGCGGCGGCACCACATACAAACTGCCGCCCGGCACGCTGGAGGAGAGGCTGCGCTACGTCGGCTACCCCGACGCCATGATCGAGCGGATGAAGGCCAACTGGTCGCGTGAACAGCTCGACGTCGTCGGCCGCGACGGCTTCCTGATCTCCGCCGCATCCGTCTTTCCCAACCTGAGCCTCGTCCACAACTGGCCGAGGGTCGAGGACTCCGACGACGTGCTGCCGTTCATCTCGCTGCGCACCTGGCAGCCCGTGGGGCCGGACGAGACCGAGGTGCTCTCCTGGTTCGCCGTCGACGCCGAGGCGCCGGAGGAGTACAAAGCGCTGTCGTACAAGGCGTATCTGATGTGCTTCGGCAGCACCGGGATGTTCGAGCAGGACGACGTGGAGAACTGGGTCTCGCTCACCAGCACCGCCGGGGGCTCGATGGCCAGGCGGCTGCTGCTCAACAGCCGTATGGGGCTGCTGGAGGACGGCGGCAACGTGGTGCCGCCGCTGACGGCCGAGCAGTTCTCGGGTCCGGGCGAGGCGTACGTCGGCTACGGCGAGTACAACCAGCGTCATCTGCTGAGCCGTTGGGCCGACTGCCTGGAGCGGCCCCCGGCACCGGTACGGCAGGTCCAGGTCAGCCGCCCGGACGGTGGCGGCACGGCGGACGCGGACTCGGACACGGACACGGCGGACGCGGCGGGTACGTCGGCCACGGCCCCCTCGCCGGGCAGCGGGGCGGTGGCCTCATGAGTACGCCGAAAGCACCGCGCCGTACGGACGTCCACGCCGGCGACAGCAGCTCCGGCGCGGGCGGAAACGACGGCTACGGCGCGGGCGGTCACGGTCGGCCGAGCGGCAACGGCGGTCCGTACTCCGCGGATTCACCCCTCGGCGGCCACGCCCCCACGCTCCAGCGGACCGGCCCGTCGCTGCCCTTCTCCGACGAGCGGCATCTACAGGCCCACCACTGGCTCGTGGAGGAGGCGTACACACTCGACGCACAGCGCTACGAGGACTGGCTCGCGCTGCTGAGCGAGGACGTGCACTACATCATGCCGGTGCGCGTCACCACGGCCCGCGGCACGGGCTACGACTCCTCACCCGGCATGGCCCACTTCGACGAGAACAAGTACTCGCTGTCGCGGCGCGTGGCGCGCTTCGCCACCGAGCACGCCTGGACCGAGGACCCGCCCTCACGGCTGCGGCACCACGTCACCGACGTGCGCACCTTCGCGACCGCCGACCCCGGTCATCTCGTCGTCGACTCGGGCCTGTTGCTCTACCGCAGCCGCGGCGACGTACGAGAGCCCACGGTGATCTCCGCGGGGCGTGAGGACCTGCTGCGCCGTGCGCCCGGCGGCGGGTGGCTGCTGGCACGGCGCACGGTGCTTGCCGACGACTCGGTGCTGCGCACCCAGAACCTGGCGATCTTCCTATGACGGAGCGGCCTTTGGAGGAGCGGGGCGAACCGATCCTGCTCGGCAACGAGTTCGCCGAGATACGCGTCTGCCGCGTCGAGACACGCAACGGCTCACGGCTGCTGGTCGAGTCGCCCAAGTCGGGCCGGTGGATCACGCTGTGCCCGCTCGAAGTCGAGGCTCTGACCTGGCAGAACACCGAGACGTTCTCAAGGATGCTCGGCAACCCCTTCGGTCCGCTCTTCCCGGACGAGGACGAAGGCGGGGACGAAGGCGAGGACGAGCACGAGAGCGGGGACCGGGACGGGCACGAGAGCGGGGACCGGGACGGGCACGAGAGCGGGGACGTGGAAGCGGACGCGCCCATGGACACGGGCAGGAACCCGGGCGAAGGGAGCAGGCCGTGAACGGCTGGCTCACGGGCAGGCGCGCACTCGTCGTCGGCGCCGGTTCGGGCATCGGACGGGCCGTGGTCGACGCCTTCCTCGCCGAGGGCGCCCAGGTGGCCGTGCTCGAACGGGATGCCGGAAAGTGCGCCCGGCTCACCGCCGACGTCCCGGAGTCGCCGGTGGTCACCGGCGACGCCACCACCCGCCAGGCCAACGACGAGGCGGTCGCCGCCGCCGTCTCCGCCTTCGGCGGTCTGGACGTACTGGTCAACTGCGTGGGCGTCTTCGACTTCTACCGGGGGCTGACGGATCTGGACGCCGACGGTGTCGACGAGGCGTTCGACGAGATGTTCGCCGTCAACGTCAAGTCCCACATCCACTCGGTGAAGGCCGCCCTCCCGGCGCTGCGTGAGAGTCCCGCCACGGGAGCGGTCGTACTGACCGAGTCGTCTTCCTCGTACCGTCCGGGGCGCGGCGGGCTGCTCTACGTCTCGTCGAAGTTCGCCGTGCGCGGCCTTGTCGCCTCGCTCGCACACGAACTCGCCCCGGAGACAAGGGTGAACGCGGTCGCACCGGGCGGCACCGTCGGCACGGACCTGCGCGGGCTCGACAGCCTAGGACAGGGCGCCCGCAGCCTGGGCGACGCCCCCGACCGTGCGGCGGAGATCGCCGGAAGGGTTCCGCTGCGGGTGGCGCTCTCGGGCGAGGACCATGCGTGGAGCTATGTGTTCCTCGCCTCGGACCGTTCCCGTGGGATCACCGGCGACGTGCTGCACAGCGACGGCGGAGCAGGGGTGAGGTCATGAGCGCCGTGTCACAGCCACCGACCGGCAGGCCGCCGGGGCCTCCCGAGCCGCCACCGGGCCGCGAACTCTCGCCGCTGCGCTCCACGATCGCGGACGCGTGCCGAGTACTGGCCGCACGCGGCCTCGCCGACGGCATCCTCGGCCACATCAGTCTCCGTGTCGACGAGCGCCGTCTGCTCATACGGTGCCGAGGTCCGAAGGAGCGGGGCCTGGCGTACACGACCCCCGCCGACATCCGGCTGGTCGACCTCGACGGGCGGCCAGGCACTCCGCAAGAACTCGCGGGAGGCTACCGCCCGCCGAACGAACTGCCGCTCCACACCGAGGTGTTGCGCACCAGAGGTGACATCGCCGCGGTCTGCCACGCCCATCCGCCCGAGGTCGTCGCCGCCGACCTCGCGGGCATCGCGATCCGGCCGGTCGTCGGAGCCTTCGACATCCCGGGGGCGCGTCTCGCCGCGGGAGGCGTGCCCGTCCACCCGCGGGGCGTGCTCATACGGGACCGGAGGCTGGCGGCGGAGATGGTCGCGTCCATGGGGGACCGTCCGGTCGTGCTGCTGCGCGGCCACGGACTGACCAGCGCGGCGGCGAGCGTCGAGGAGTGCGTGCTCCAGGCGCTGAGCGTCGACCGCATCGCGCGGATCTCGCTCCGCGTCGTCAGCGCGGGAGGCGAGCTGTGCGACCTCGCCGAGCGCGACATGGCCGAACTGCCGGATCTGGGCGGGGCGTTCAACACCGCGACGGCCTGGAGGCACGAACTGGCACGCCTGGCGGAATCGTCGACTCCGCTCAGACGTGTGCACGGGGCTTGACATGGCACGAGCTCAGTGAAGAAGGTTCTTCTGCAATGCAGAAAATTCGGATTCGCCCTGTGACATAGCCCGGCTCGCGTCCGTATCGACGGGCACCACGCCGGCGGCCCAGCAAGAGGCCGGAGGAAGTGGCATGTCCATCCACGTCATCGGAGTCGCGACGCTCGCGCTCGTCTTCATCGTCGGCACCATGCGGCCGGTCAACATCGGTGCGCTGGCGCTCGTAGCCACGTTCCTCATCGGAACGCTGGCGGTCCACGAAAGCCTGGACAAGATCCTCTCCGGCTTCCCGCCCGATCTCTTCGTCCTGCTCGTGGGCGTGACCTATCTCTTCGGGCTCGCGTCCGCCAACGGCACGATCGAGTGGCTCATCGACCGGGCCGTACGGCTGCTGGGCGACCGGCCGCTGCTGGTGCCCTGGCTGATCTTCGTCTTCTCGGCGGTCCCGACCACGGCCGGGGCGCTCGGCCCCGCGGGCGTCGCCATGCTCGCCCCGCTGTGCCTCAGGCTCGGGGCGCGTTACGGCATCGACAGGCGGATGTCCGCGCTGATGGTGATGCACGGTTCGTGCCTGGGGAACTTCTCGCCCCTCAACGGACTCACCATCATCGTCCGCAAGGCGGCCGAGGCGAACGGGCTCCAAGTCGGCGGAGCGGAGCTGTTCTTCGGGAACGCGGCCTACAACATCGGCCTCGCCGTCGTCATCTACCTCTTCTTCGGCGGACGTACGCTCTGGCGTCGGCACCGCACCGGCACGGGCACGGGCACGGGCACGGGCACGGGCAGCGGCACGGAATCGGGTGCCGGAACGGAGACGGACGCGGGCACGGGTGCCGGCACCGGCACGGGGGCGACCGCCGCCGGTACGGCTCCCCCGGCGACCGGCACCGGCACCGCCACGGAGACCGCGCCCGCCCCTGCCTCCGCGCCGTCCGCCGTCTCGGCCACCGCATTGCGGGCAGACCAGCTCATCACCCTCGTCGCCGTAGTGGGAGTGGCCGTCGGCGCCCTCGTCTTCGACGTCGAGATCGGCTTCCTCGCCCTCGTAGCCGCCGCAGGGCTGCACGTCGTCTTCCCCGGCAGGTTCGAGCAGGCCGACAAGCGCATCGTGTGGTCCGTCGTGCTGCTGATCTGCGGCGTCGTCACCCTCGTCGAGGCTCTTCAGCGCTACGGCACCGTGGAGGTGATCGGCAAGGGGATCGCGGATCTGGGCTCCCCGCTGCTGACCGCGCTGCTGCTCTGCCTCGTCGCGGCGATCACTTCGGCGTTCGCCTCCAGCGCCGGGTTGCTGGGCGTGCTGATACCCCTCGCGGTGCCGTTCCTCGTACAGGGCGACATCGGCGTGACGAGCGTGATCACCGCGCTGGCGATCTCCGCGACCGTCGTGGACTCGACGCCCTTCTCGTCCGTGGGCGCGCTGACCCTCGCCAACGCGCCCGACGCCGAACGGCCCCGGCTCTTCCGCGTGATGCTCACCTGGGGCCTGGCCATGGCCGTCACCGCGCCGCCGCTGACCTGGCTTCTGTTCACGCTGCCGAGCGCGGGGTGAACGTACGCGACCGCGGTCGCGACCGGAGCCGCCGCCACCGGCCCGTCACCCGACGGCCGCCGCAATCACGATCCGCCGGAGGGAACCCCGTATGAGCAACGACGCCCGCGAACTCGTCGCCGCATCCTCACGCGTACTGGCGGCCGCGGGCCACGACGACCTCATCTGGGGCCATTCGTCGATGCGCGACCCCGACGGGAGAGGGGTGTGGATCAAGTCCGCGGAGTGGGGCCTGGACGAGGTCACACCCGATCGTGTGCAGCTCGTCGCCTTCGACGGGACGGTGCTCGAAGGGGGCGGCGTACCGCACAGCGAACTGCCCATCCACACCGAGATCATGGCCGCACGCCCGGACGTCGGCGGAGTCGTGCACACCCATCCGCCGCACGCCGTCGCACTGGCCGCGGCCGGGCTGCCGCTGCGGCCGGTCAGCCATGCCGCCAACTACTTCGTGCCGCCGGACGTCCCCACGTTCGCGGAGACCGCCGACCTCGTGCTCACCCCCGCCCTCGGGCGCTCGCTGGCCGAGGCCCTCGGCGGCGCCCGCGCGGTCTTCCTCGTCAACCACGGCATCGTCACCGTGGGCGAGAGCCTTCAGCAGGCGACCGTCGCGGCCGTACTGCTCGAACGGGCCTGTGCGCAGCAGTTGCTGACCGCCACGGCCGGTACGGCCGATCCCCCCGGCACGGAACCCTCGTGGTCGCCGCCGGAGGAGTCGCTGTCGAAACGCGAGCACATCTACCACGACCGGGCGGTCGCCGCCGTCTGGGACCACCTGGTACGGCGTCTGCCGGGCGCAGGCGCGCGCTGAGGGCCCGCATGAAGCCGCTGTTCACCATGGCCTGCCAGGCGTACGACCGTATGGAACCGCTGCGTTCGGGCAGCGTCCCGATCGGGGGCGCGGAGCTGAACTTCCTCGACCTGCCGGTGGAGGAGACCTTCTTCCGGATGCTGAAGTTCGGCGAGTTCGACATCGCCGAGATGTCGCTGTCGACGTATGTGCTGACGCTGGCCGAAGGGTCGCCCTTCGTCGCCGTGCCCGTCTTCCCCTCGCGTGCCTTCCGGCACAGCGCCGTGTACGTACGCGAGGACTCCCCCGTGACGGACCCGGCGGAGCTGGCCGGAGGGACCGTGGGCGTGCCCGAGTACCAGATCACCGCGGCCGTCTGGGTGCGCGGCATCCTCGCGGAGCACCATGGGCTCGGCGTCGGATCGGTGCGCTACCGCACCGGCGGCCTCGACACCCCGGGACGCGTCGAGAAGCTGGCCCTGCGCCTTCCGGCGGGCGTGGAGGTGACTCCCGCCGGTCCGGAGCAGACACTGTCGCGGATGCTGCTCGACGGCTCCCTCGACGCGATCTACAGCGCGCGCAACCCGGGCCCCTTCAACGAGCCGGGGCACGGGGGCCTGCGCAGGCTCTTCCCCGACCCGGAGGCCGTCGAGCGCGAATACCACGAGCGCACCGGGATCTTTCCGATCATGCACACGCTGGTGATCCGCCGTGACGTCTACGAACGGCACCGCTGGCTGGCCCGCGAGCTGGTCAAGGCGTGCGCACGCGCCAAGGACGCGGGACTGGCCGGCATCGGCGAGACCGCGGCCCTGCGCTTCGCACTGCCCTGGCTGTGGGCGGAGGCCGAGCGGACCAGGGCCGCGCTGGGCGAGGACTGGTGGCCTTACGGATTCGAGCCGAACCGCACGAACCTGGAGACCTTCCTGCGGTACTCCCACGAGCAGGGGCTGGCCGCACGCCGCTACGAAGCGGAGGAGCTGTTCGCACCGGAGACGCTGGCGGAGGTGGTGGTCTGAGCCGTCACCGAGCACTGGCACTGGCACTGGCACTGGCACGGGCGCAGACGCAGGCGCGGCGCAGGCGGGGGCACGGCAGGTGAGCGTAGGGGCGGGCGGGAGAGCTGGGCCGCGCGGGCGGGGCCCGTAGGCGCGGCCTGTGTGCCGCATGCGCCCCGCGCACCGACTGTGCGCGCATCCACACGCCCACCGGCCTCCGGCCACCGTCGACTAGGGTTTCTGCTATGAAGAAATCTTCGGCTCAGGACCCCGGGTCCTCGGGTTCCCGGCCGCAGTACCCGATCGAGTCCGTCGACAACGCCATGCAGATCCTGCTGCTCCTGGGCGAGCGCAGCGAGTTGAGGCTCACCGAGGTGGCCAAGTACCTGGGAGTCGCGTCGTCGACGGCGCACCGGCTGCTCGCGATGCTCCAGTACCGGGGCTTCGTACGGCAGGACGGGCGCTCCAAGGCGTATGTGCCCGGTTCGGCGCTCACCGGAGTCGCCTTCTCGATCCTTCAGCGCTTCGACGTACGGCAGCAGCTACGGCCTTTCCTCGAGGAACTCAACCGCGAGACGGGCGAGACCGTCCATCTCGGGGTGCTCGACGGCGCGACCGTGCGCTTCATCGACGCGGTGGAGAGCCCGCGGGCCGTGCGCGTCGCCTCACGGCTGGGCCGCTCGATGCCCGCCCACTGCACGTCCACCGGCAAGGCACTGCTCACGACGCTCTCGACGGCGCAGCTCCACCAGCTCTATCCGGAAGAGGAACTGGCAGGGCTCACCGAGCACTCGGTACGCAGCCGCAGCGATCTGGAGAAGGAGATCGCGGTGATCCGGCGGCGCGGGTACGCGACCAGCTCGGAGGAGAGCGAGGAGGGCGTCTCGTCGGTGGCGGTGGCCTTCCCGGGTGAACTGCCGTCCCCGCGGCTGGCGTTCAACACCGCCGTCCCCGTAGGCAGGATCAGCCGCACCGACGTCAAGCGCATCGGGGAGCTGCTGCGCGCCACCGTGGAGCGGGCGTCGGAGATCATGCCCTGACGGACCCGGAAGCGGACCCTGAAGCGGAGCCGGAGCCGGAGCCAGATCCAGAGACAGAAGCGGAGCCGGGCAACGGCTCCTCCCCGGAACCGTCCTCTCGGCCGTCCCCCCGGGCCTTGCGCTCCGCCCGCCTGCGGCGTTCCCTCTCGCCCGCGGCACGCGCGGCCCGCACATCGAAGTCGCCCACGGACAGCGGCTTCCCGGGCAGGGAGGCGTTGCCCTCCCGTGCACGCAGGCCGTCGAGCATCAGCGCGAGGGCCCGCTCCGACACGTCGTCCGCGGGACCGGCGGGAGACGTCTCGCACACGGGAGTCTCCCGCGCACCATCCGAGCCCCGCCCTGCGTCTCCAGCCTCGCTGACAGCCGGACCGTCGGCACCGCCGCCGGCCGCCGCTTCAGCCTCCGCGCCGTCACTGGCCTCGACCCACTTCGACCGTACGGGTGTCGGTCGCAGCAGCAGCGACAGCAGCACGGCGACATCGCCGCCGCCGACATCCGTGCGCAAGGTCCCCTCGCCCTGAGCGGCCCGTACGACATGGTCGAGCACGTCGAGCAGTTCATCGCGGAAGCGGCCCGTCACGGGGTCACCTCTGATGACCTCGCGGGCGAGGCTCGACTCGAGGGCGAGCTGCACGCTCAGCGTCAACTCCCGCGAGCTGCGCAGCATTCGAACCAGGGCCTCCCAGGCGCCGGGCTCCTCGGCGACGGCCGTACGCGACTCCTCCAGCACCCGGGCGAAGGTGTCCTGTGCGACCGCGCGGATCAGCGACTCACGGTCGGGGAAGCGGCGGTAGAGCGTCGCCACCCCGACCCCGGCCCGCCGTGCGACGTCCTCCATGGGTATGTGCGGCCCGCGGGCGGCGAACACCTCCTTCGCCGCGGCGATTATCTTCCGGCGGTTGCGCAGCGCGTCCGCCCGCAGCGGCGCCGCGCCCTCGCCCGTGTCCGCGCTCATGTCCCCTCCGCGCTCATGTCCCCGCTCTGCAAAGGAAGTTGGCCGATTCTGTCACCCTCTCGATGTGGACGAATTTCATCCACTTAGCCTACGGTGAGAGGTGCGTCGCTGAAGATCCATCACTGGAATCCCTGCCTCGGATCGGAGTCCCATGACGAGCGGTCGGCCCACGGTGACACTTCCCGCAGAGCGCACCTGCCCCTTCTCACCACCCGCCGTGTACGAGCGTATGCGCGAGGAGGCGCCCGTCTCCCGCGTCGCCCTGCCCTCGGGCGGCACCGCCTGGGCGCTCACCCGGCACGAGGACGTCCGCGCGATGCTGGCCGACCCTCGCTTCAGCTCCGACCGTACGAACCCCGGCTTCCCCGTCTTCTCCGAGGGCCAGCAGCAGCTCGCTGCCCGGTCCCGCAAGACGCTGATCTCCATGGACCCGCCGGAGCACGGGCCCGCACGCCGCGCCGTGGTCGGGGAGTTCACCGTGCGGAGGATGGAGGCGCTGCGTCCGCGCATCCAGGAGATCGTGGACGAGCATGTGGAGGCCATGCTCGACGGGCCGCGCCCGGCCGACCTCGTGAAGTCGCTGTCGCTGCCGGTGCCTTCCCTGGTCATCTGCGAGCTGCTGGGAGTGCCGTACGAGGACCACGAGTTCTTCCAGGCACGTTCGTCGCTGCTGCTGCGCCGCAGCGAACCGATCGCGCGGCGCGAGCAGGCACGCGACGAACTCCGCGACTACCTCGACGAGTTGGTCACGGCGAAGGAGCAGGACCCGACCGACGGCGACCTGCTGGGCAGGCAGATACTCAAGCAGCGCGAGACGGGCCGCGGCGACCACGTGGACCTGGTGAGCCTCGCCGTGCTGCTGCTCATCGCCGGCCATGAGACGACGGCGAACATGATCTCGCTCGGCACCTTCGCGCTTCTCGAACACCCAGGTGAGCGGGAGAGGTTGGCACAGGACCCGGACGCGATGCCGGGCGCCGTCGAGGAGTTGCTGCGGTACTTCAGCATCGTCGACCTCGTCACCGCGCGAGTGGCGACCGAGGACGTGGAGATCGGCGGGGTGCTGATACGCGCCGGCGAGGGCGTGCTGGGTCTCGGCAACTCCGCCAACCACGACCCCGGCGTCTACCCCCGCCCGCACGAACTCGACATCGGGCGCGGCGACCGGCACCACGTGGCGTTCGGATACGGCGCACATCAGTGCCTCGGCCAGAACCTCGCGCGTATGGAACTCCAGATGGTCTTCGCGACCCTCTTCCGCAGGATTCCCGGACTGCGTCTCGCCGTGCCCGCCGGCGAACTGCCGTTCAAGGACGACAGCAACATCTACGGCCTCTACGAACTGCCCGTCACCTGGTGACGAACGTAAGGGGAGGGCGGGGGACCCCGGGGGAAGGCGAAGAGACAGCGGAAGAAGCCCGGGGAGAGGCCGTGGGAGAGGGAGCAGGGAACGCCATGGGAGCGGAAGCGGACGCAGCAGGGGCAGCCGGCGAGGCGGAGGGCCCCGAAGGCCGAGGCGGGACGGGAGGCGCGGAAGACGCGGGGCGGGTGCGCGTCGTCGCGGACACCACGGTCTGCGTGGGCGCCGGTCAGTGCGTGCTCAGCGAACCGGCGGTCTTCGACCAGGACGACGTGGACGGCACCGTGGTCGTGCTGTCCGAACGGCCCGGCGAGGCCCGGCTCGCGGGCGTACGGGAGGCCGTGGACATCTGTCCCAGCCAGGCGCTCTCGCTCACGGAGGAGTGAGAGCGAGAGCGCCCCGCGGACGACGCTCCGCGAAGACGTTCCGCGCGGGACGCGAGGGACGCGAGGGACGCGGGTACGCGAAGGACGCCCCGCACGAACAGGGGATGCCGTCAGCCCGCCTGGCTGCTGTCCTTCATCGAACCCCAGCCGTGCCATCGCTCGATCTCGATCCAGGCGCTGACCCGGCCGCGGTCCCGGCGCGGATAGGGCTTGCCGAGGTAGTGCCGGGCGAGCCGGTCGATATCGGCCAGGCCCTCGTCGTCACGGAGTTCGCCGACGTTCCCGATGAGGCTGATGTGTGTGTACCAGTTCTGCTCGTCGAGCACGGTGAGCGTGACGCGGGGGTCGGCCCGGATGTGCTCCAGCCTCTTGCGCCCCTCGTCCATGTTGACCAGGACGCGGCCCTGTTCCCACAGGTACCAGGTGGCCGTCGACACCGGCTGTCCGTCCGGGCGCAGGGTCGTGACGACCGCCGGGTTGGCCTTCTTCAGCATCTCCACCGCGTCGTCGGGAAGCGGGGGTTTCGACATACGTGGCACTCCTCACCGTGTTGCGCTTACGGCAGCGGTACGTCCGCCCCGTTGCGGAACATCCGCTGCCACGGAACCACAGCGACGTACAACGGGACGCGCGGGCACGGCAGTTCCGTGCCCGCGCTCGCGCGTACCCGGCGGCACCCGACTCAGGCACCCGCCCGCACATGTGCGCCCGGCACGACGCGTGGTCCCATACCCGGGGGGCGGGACCCACGTCCGTCACAGCAGCACGACGGCCGTGGCGAGGACGAACGTGTACCACCACTCCACGAACCGCTGTGTGCGATGGTCCTGGGCGGGCGTACGAAGCAGCAGCACCCGCGCGGCCAGCACCAGGCTCAGCGAGGCCAGCACGACGTCTATCGCCACGGTCCACCAGTGGGACCCGGCGGGCGCCACCATCACGTAGTGGGTGACGGGCAGCAGCGCCACGAAGCTCGCCGCGAAGTAGCCGCGTGAGAGACGGTCGCCGAGGACGATCGGCATCGTGCGCCGGTTCAGTGTGCGGTCGCCCTCCACGTCGCGCAGATCCTGCACGCCGATGATCAGGAACGTCATGGCCGACATGGTGAGGACCCAGTGCCACACGGCGGTGGTGATGGGCGTCACCATCTGCCAGGCGGCGGCGAGTTGGGAGACGACGCCGAGCGCGATGAGGAGGTTCTTGGCGAACCAGTGCCGGTGGCCTCCCCACGCGTAGTGGAGCATGAAGAGCAACTGCCACAGCAGCGCCCACTCCACCACACCCAGCAGCAGGCCCAGGGCGGGGAAGAGTATGTGGACCCCGGCGAGGCGCCGCTTGGCCCCGCGCATGCTGCTGTCGCCGGTGACGAGCGGCCGGAAGGGCTTGTTGAGGCGGTCCTCCTCGACACCGGTGATCTGGTTGATGAGGCTGGAGCCGTAGATGAAGAGCCAGAAGTAGGCCACGGCGCCCACGAGGGTGAGCGCGGCGTCGTAGGGGCCGAGACCTGCGTTCCTGACGGCGGCGGTGACGAAGCAGGACGCCGGTACGACGGTGGACCACAGGTCGTTGCTGTTGAAGCGGTAGCTGACGAAGATCTCACGCCAGATCAGGCGGGGCAGCCGGAGGGCGAGTCCGGCGCCGTCGTGCGCCCCAGCCGGGGCGGGTCTCCTGTTCTCCGGAGTGTCCGTGGCCGTGGTCATCGTGCCTCCACTCCTCGGCTGTTGAACTGGTCGGCGAGCGCGGCGAGTCGGTGACGGTGCGGGCTGGGCGGCAGAACTTCGAGCGCCTTGCGGCAGCGGTCGAGATAGGTGTCGGCGGTGTGCTGTGCGGCGCTCAGCGCGCCGGTGGACTCCAGGAGGCGGTGCAGCCGCTCCTGGCGCAGTTCCTCGTCGGTGCCGGCGTCGAGCAGTTCGGCGAGGAGGGCGCGGTCGGCGTCGCTTCCGTAGCGGTTGGCGAGCAGCAGCGGAAGTACGGGGCGGCCGTTGCGAAGGTCGCTGGTACGGGACTTGCCTGCGGTGACGGAACGGCCGGAGGCACCGGCCGCGACGGCCGATCTGACACCGGGGCCGACTCCGGCCCCCGCACCTCCTCCGGCTCCGGTCGCCTCCGCCTCCGTACGGCCCCCGGCCGCCGTGCGGGCCCCGCCTCCGGTCTTCTGCGGCGGTCTGGCGTACGGCAGCAGGTCGTCCTGTATCTGGAAGGCGATGCCCAGCGTCTCCCCGAACTCCGTGAGCGCGTCGGCCTGTTCGGCTGTCGCCCCGGCGAGCACGGCGCCCGTGCGGCATGCGGCACGCAGCAGCGCGGCCGTCTTCAGCCGCGCCATCTCCAGATAGGACTCGGTGTCGTCGTGGAGCGTGCCGCTGAGGTCCAGCTCCATCGTGGCGCCGCGGGTGATGTCCAGGCCCGCTTCGGCGATGACGGCGGTCGCATCGCTGATCAGCCTGTCGGAGACGCCGCGCCGACGGCACTCGCCGAGGGTCTCGAATACGGCGAAGAAGAGGGCGTCTGCGCTGACTACGGCCCGTTCGACCCCGTAGCGGCAGTGGTTCGCCGCGCGTCCGCGCCGTATCTCGTCGCCGTCGATGATGTCGTCGTGAATGAGGCTGCCTGCGTGCATCAGCTCGAACCCCGTTGCCGCGGGCTCGACTTGCTCGGTCCGGCCGCCGACTGCCGCCGCCGACTCCAGCAGCAGCACCGGCCGCAGCAGCTTGCCGGGAGGCAGCAGTGCCCAGCGGTGCTGTTCGGTGAGGGGGTCGCCGTCCCGGGCGGTCAGCCAGTCTTCGAGGCTTCTGCGGGCGGCTTCGCGGGCGCCGGTCCTGGTGGCGGTGGCGGTGGCGGTTCCGGCGCCGTCGGTGGTCCCGGTGGTGGTCCCGTCGGTTGTCCCGGTGGTGGTCTTGGTGGTGCGAGCGGCGTTCGCGGTCTCCGTCTCCGGCACGGTGTGCGCCGCAGCGCCGAGTCCCGCGTGGTCTGTCCCCGTACCGTCGGACCCCGGCCGGTCGAGAGGGGGTCCGCCGTGGCTCCCCGTGAGCCCTCCCGGTTCCACCGGCCCCGCGGGGGGTGCCGATATCTCCGGGTAGTCCTGTCCGTCGAGCATGGTCGTCGCGCCTTCCTGAAGAACCCTGGGGGTGGTGCTCCTGGCAGCTGATGCGGATGTGCGACTGCGGCGATCCGTACCCGGGACCGGGGCGCGACGCTGCGCCTCCGGTCCCTGGCTCCCTCCCCGTACGGTTCCGGCCTGCTACGGCGGCCGGACGCGGGCGACGGTGCGGCTCTCCGCCCGCCGCCCGCGCCGCTCCCCCTCGGTCACGATCAACCCGCCGGCCGCCCGAGGCGTACGGGAAGCGTCGTGACGCTGTTGGAGAACATCGACGGCACCGGCTGGAGGGTGCCCGGCACGGCCCCCAGGATCATGTCCGGGTAGCGCGCGAAGAGTTCACGCAGCGCGATGGTGGCCTCCAGCCGCGCGAGCGGCGCGCCGAGGCAGGCGTGCACGCCGTGCCCGAACGCCAGGTGGCGTGCCTGCTCACGGGAGATGTCGAAGCTGTCCGCGTCGGGACCGTGCTGCTGCGGGTCCCTGCCGACGGCGCTGTACGGGGCCATGATCGGGTCGCCCTTGGGGATGACGACCCCTGCGACCTCGATGTCCTCCGTCGGGTAGCGGAACGGGAAGTTGCCGATGGGCGCCTCCCAGCGCAGCGTCTCCTCGACGACCGCCGGCCACATGTCCTCCGGGCCCCGGGTGAGGGCGAGTTGGTCGGGGTGGGTAAGCAGCGCCCGCACGGCGTTGACGATGAGGCTCAGCGTGGTCTCGTGCCCGGCGGAGAGCATCACCAGCAGCGTGCCGACGAGTTCGTCCTGCGTGAGCGCGTCCGGCTCCGCCTCGCGGGCCGAGATGAGGGCGCTGGTGAGGTCGTCGCCCCGCTCCTTGCCGCGCAGTTCGACGACACGGGCGAGGAGCTGGTAGACGGCGATCTGGTTCGCGGCGACCACCTCGGGCGAGAGGTCGCTGCGGAAGATCTTGTCCACCGCCTCGCGCAGCTCCGGGCGTTCGTAGTCCGGGATGCCGAACAGGTCGCTGATGACCTGCATCGGCACGGGGTAGGCGTAGTGCTTGCGCAGGTCGACGGTGCCGTCCGGGTCGGCGTGCGAGGGCAGCGCCTCCAGAAGGTTCTCGACGATCTGCTCGGTGCCGGGCCGCAGGTCCTCGACGCGGCGTGCGGTGAAGGTCTGGCTGACGAGCTTGCGCAGCCGCCGGTGCTCGGCACCGTCCGCCGTGACCATGTTGGTGACCTTGACCATGCCGATCAGCGGCCAGTCGTCGGGGATCTCACCGCGCTGCATGGCACCCCAGTTGTGCCAGTCCTTGGAGATGCGCGGGTCGAGCACGAGCTGGTTGAGCAGGTCGTGGCGCGTGACGCTCCACGCCTCCACGTCGCCCGGGAGCTGTACCCGCACCACCGGTCCCAGTCCACGCAGCCGCGCGGCCTCTCCCTGGTGGTCGCGGCCGTACGGGTCGAGCGTGAGCGTGGGAACGCCGGAGGTGGATGGTGCCTGTTCTGCCGTCATGCGGACTCTCCATCGGGGCGGGCGGCTGCGGGCGTGGTGCGGATGTCGTGCGGTACGGCGAATGCGACCGGAAGCTGGGTCGGGCAGCGGGTCCAGGGGGACGGGTTCCAGGTGATCTCGCTCGGCGTGACCGTGAGCCGCAGACCGGGCAGTTGGTGCAACGCGGTGTCCACCGCGGTACGGGTGATCACGCGCGAGGTGTCCTGCGCGGGGCACATGTGCGGCCCCGCCGAATAGGCCATGTGCGCACGGTTGTTGTGGGGACGGGTCCCCTCCGGTGCGAGCGCCGGGTCCGAATTGGCCGCGGACAGGCCCAGGATGAGCACGTCGCCGTGGCGGATGGACTGACCGCCGAGTTCGATGTCGCGCAGCGCGTAGCGGGCGGGCATGTGCGTCATCGGCGGCTCGCGCCACAGCACCTCGTCGAGCGCGTCGTCAACGCCGAGCTGGCCGCTGCGCAGCCGGTCGTCGAACGAGGTGTCGGTGATCATCCGGTAGAGGGTGTGGGCGATCCAGCAGGTCGTCGTCTCGTTCCCCGCGGAGATCATGACCACCATGGACTGGAGGACCTCGGGGTCGTCCTGGAGGTTCGGGTGGTTCATCAGGGCGGTCGTCAGATCCTCGGAGGGATGCTGCTGCCGCTCCCGCAGGGTGTCGAACAGGATCTGCTCGAAGCTTCGGTTGCCGACCTGGGAGTCCGTCTGGCTGCTGAACAGCGCGATCAGCGCGGCACGCAGCTCGTGGCCCTGGCGGGTGTCGAGCCCGAAGAGGCTCGCGATGGCCAGCATCGGCACGTAGGCCGCGTAGTCGGCGACGAGGTCCGCGCGCCCCAACTGGGCGAACGTGGAGATCAGTTCGGAGCAGATCCGCTGCACCTGGCGGCGCAGCGCACGGTGGTTGATGCGTCCGACTCCGTCGTCCAGGGGCTGCCGCAGCCGCCTGTGCTCCTGCTGGTCGGCGCCGATGACGTTGGGCCGGTAGGCCATCATCGGCAGCAGCCCGGAGTCCGGCGAGACGATGCCGTCGTTGAGGTCGCGCCAGTTGCGCGCGTCACGGGAGAACAGCGCCTCCCGCTCGGTGATGATGCGCAACTGCTCGACACCCATCACCAGCCACCCGGGCACCCCGGGCTCCAGCTCGACGGGCGCCACCGGACCGTGTTCGAGACGGAGTTGGTGGTAGATGCGGTGCGGGTCTCTCGACTGGGTTATGTCCGTGAGCGATACGAGCTTTTCGGAGCCGTACATACGCGGGGGGGCAGGTGTGGTCACGCGACCTTCTCCTGGGCCTTGATACGGGCGGCGTACTCGACGAGGGTGATCAGCGCCTGTACCGACGAATGGTGGTTACGGGCGTCGATGTGGATGAGCGGCGTCTCAGGAAGCAGATCGAGCGCATCGCGCAGATCCTCCTCGTCGTACCGGACCGAGTCCGGGAACTGATTGATGGCGACGGCGAACGGAAGGCTGCGCACGTCGAGTTGGTCGAGGATCTCGAAGCTGTCCTCGATCCTGCGGGTGTCGATGAGGACCAGCAGGCCGATCGAGCCGATGACCAGGCCCTCCCACAGGTCCCAGAAGCGACGCTGTCCCGGTGTGCCGAAGAGATAGAGGACCATCCGCTGGCTGAGCGTGATGCGCCCGAAGTCCATGGCCACGGTCGTTGCGGTCTTGCCCGAGAGTCCGGACAGATCGTCGACGCCCGTACTGGCCTGGGTGATGGTCTCCTCAGTGCGCAGCGGGTCTATCTCGCTGACGCTCCCCACGAGCGTCGTCTTGCCGACCCCGAAAGAGCCGACGACGAGGATCTTCAGCGCCTGATCGACGGTGGGGGCCAGATAGCGCCCGTCAGGCGCTGAGTTGTCTGCGGAGTCCATCCAGTACCTCTTGGAGTATGTGCACGTCGGGAAGCTGCGCCTTCGGGACCTGAGAACGTGTGATCAGGTAACCGGCGTCGATCAGGTCGCAGGCGAGGATCGTGACGACGCTGACCGACAGCCCCAGGTGAGCGGCGGACTCCGCCACGGAGATCCTGTACCGGCACATCCGGTACAGCATCCGCTCCTGCCTGCTGGCAGTCACCGGGAGCTCGGTGCCGTCAGGGTCGACGGTCTCCAACAGCGTCTCCACTGCCAGCCGTTGACGAGGGCGGGCGCGCCCGCCGGTCAGCACGTAGGGGCGCACAGGTCCCCTTCTCGGTCCCCTCGGTCCGGTCACGTTACTGAGCGCCTCCTTGGCGGACTGGCCTGGTGGTCGCCGAACCGCTGGACCTGGAGCACCATCTGGGAGGCGATGACCCCCGGGTCGACCTTGTTGCTCGTGATCACCGCGAGCCTGGACCCGTCGCCCGCACCGCGAAGGAAGAGAAAACCGCCTTTCCACTCGACCATGTGCTGCTTCAATCCCCCTTCGCCGAAGCGCCCCGCCAGGCTGGTGCCCAGCGACTGGAGCCCGGCCGCCGCCGCGGCGAGCGTGTCGGCCTCGTCGATGCCGAGATCGCGGGTACGGGCGCGTACCAGACCGTCGGCGCTGAGGACCACCGCGTGCTGGACGCCGGGGACGTCAGCTACGTCACTGAGCATCCAGGACTGGTCGTACGCGGCTGCTTCGTGACTCATCGGTCGTCGTCCCCCTGGGGCGAATCGGTTTCATCATCGGGCGAAGAGGTCCGGCCCCCCAGCACGAAAGAACTCATGAAGGAAGCGGCGGCTTCCGGGTCGTCATCGCTGTCGTCGCTGGTCTGCTGTGTCTCGACGGGAGCCGTGGAGCGGGAGTGCCGCGGCGAACGCCGGCGCGGCAGCCCCACCGCGGGGGACGGCGGATCCGAGGAAGGGGACTCCGTGCTCTCGGACGCGAACGCTGAAGCGGGGTCGGGAGCAGGAGGCGCGAAGTCGGGCTCCGGCACGGACGCCGCGGCGGGAGACCGGGTCGGCAGCGGCTCGCGCGGCCCCCGCGAGGGAGCCGCGAGCGGGTTCTCCTCACGTTCCGCACGCACGGTCTGCTCTGCTTCCACCGCCGGCGCGGCGGTGCCTTCTGGTACGGGCATCGTGTACACCGGGTCGATGGCTTCGAGGAGGTCCATGGGCACCAGTACGACGGCACGGATGCCTCCGTACGGCGAACGTCCAAGGCTGACCCGGATGTTGAGCCGGCGTGCGATGTTGCCGACGACGGCCAGACCGATCTGCGGGGTCTGGAGGTCGCGGATGCTGGTGTCGCGGGGGCCCGCCACCAGTTCGAGGGCCTTCTGGAGCCGGGCCTCGGTCATGCCCGTTCCACGGTCGTCGATCTGGATGACCGCTCCCGACGGCACGGCCTCGAGCTGTGCGGTGACCTCCTTGCTCCTGGGGCTGTAGGTCGTCGCGTTGCCGAGGAGTTCGGCCACCAGGTGGATGAGCCACTCGGCTGCGAAGTCCTTGACGCCCAGGTCGGGTTCGCCGCCGATCACCACACGCTGGTAGTCGGTGATCTGCCCGCCGGCCGCCCGGACGATGTCCGTGAGGGGCACCGTCTCCTGCCACTGCTGGCCGGTCCACGAACCACCGAGGATGCGGAGGCTCTGGGCGTGGTGGGCGAAGGTCGTCGCCAAGTGGTCGATCTCGATGCCGAGTTCGGGCAGTCCGGGCTCGGGACGCTCGGTGAGGCCGCCGGCCTTCTCCTGGATCTGGAGACCGCCCGTCTGGAGCCGCTGTGCGAGGAAGACGATCGCGTGCTCACAGGCGTCCTGGACGTCGATGAGTTCCTCGTCCACCTCGTCGAGTGCGCTGCTGAGCAGCTTCGCCGTCTGCGGGCTCAGATTCGGGAGGGAGGAGTCGGGCTTGCGCCGCTCCGTCAGCACGGTGTGCAGATCGCGGCACCATGCCTCGATGGACTCGTGGAAGGCCTCGAACTGAGACTGCGACCACGTCTGCCACTGTTCCGTCAGACGCGCCCTCTCCGACGACACTTGGGCGTCGGCGGCGCGCTTGGCCTGCTCTGCCTGCTCGGCGAAGTGGCCGGAGTTGCGTATGTCCTCGCGGTGCATGCGCCACAGATGAGGCAGGCAGGCCAGCAGCCCCACGGCCGCCACGGAACCGCTCGCCATTACGGCGGGGGACCGGGTCCACCAGCTGACCATCTGCGCGGCGACCGCCACGGCCGCCAGTAAAAGGGCGGCGGGCCACACCGTCTGGCGTCTGAACCCCGTCCGTCCGCTAAGAGATTCGGTACTCAATAGTTGACCGCAGCTTTCACATATCGATGAGAAGTGGAGCCGGTTGACGCCGCGTCAGTGTAGATGCCGTCACCCTGCGTGGGAAGCTCGTGAAGAAGGAAGTTCCGCGGTCGTGGCGATTGCCGGCGCGCAACGCGGCGGCGTTGTTTCCGTAAGACCTTGACCTGCACTTTCCGCACGGTGCACACATCGCGCGATTTCGATGACCCGGCAATCGGACAGCGGGCCTCACACGGGCACGCCCGGCACATCTTCCGGCCGCGTACGAAGTCTCCTCTATTCCCCTTCGCCGCTGGTGAGCGGAACGCAGAGGTGATGCCCGGCAATGCCCGTACGGCGCCGAGTACAGCATATCGGCGCGGGCATTGTCCGTTGAATCGAACGATCAAAAGGCACAATTCTCACCAGCTCGGCGACAGCGGACCACTGAGAGAATCAAGAGGAAAGACAGAAACAACGAAAAACCGGAATACCTCGGAACAGGATCTGTTCGGGGCGGATCGGTCGTAACAGGTGCGCATCGCCCGGGACGCAGGCTCTCTCCGGCGGAGACGGGGCCGTGGAGTGGAGGGCCCGGGTACGGCAGCGCCGCTCGCCGCCCCGGCACGCCTGCCCGCTCGGCGCGGTCCTAACCCGCCGTTCCCGGCCCGTTATCGGCCGGTTCCCGTCCCGTTCCCGGCTATTCGCGACGCCTGGGCGGCCCGCCGGTGTCCCGCTGCTGCGAACGGCCGCCCGGCGCCGCGGACTTCTGCCCCGTATCCGGTGCCAGGTCGTCGAGGAACGCCCTGCCGGTCCTGTCGACGGCACGTGTGACGGGCTCTTGGAGAATGCCGAACGCAGCGGCCCACGCGACGACTTGGGCACTCGCGTCAAGACTGGTCAGACCCGGCAGAAAGGCCCCGCTGACGAGCAGCACGCCCAGCACGGCCGTCATGGCTCCGGCGGGAAGGCGCAGCAGGAGCAGCAGCACGGAGACCTGGTACGGGGAGGAGTCGCCGCGCATCGTCTTCAGCGACACCGCGCCCGCCAGAGCCGCCGCGGACATCCCCATGAACTCGATGAGGAAAACGTCACTTCCGTCGGCCGTGTTGCCGCCGAGGGGACAGACCCGGGCGGGCGGCACTTCCTGGCCGGGAAAGCAGAAGAGGTCCGCCACATCGCTCTCGGCGGACGCCCGGAGGCCGAACAGGATCGCAATCACGGCCGTGATCGTGATGGACCAGATCAGAATCTGAGTGAAACCGCGGACCCTGGCACGCTCCGTCTCCTCCGCCTTGTTGGCGGCGTGCAGCGTTTCCGCGACGACGTCTCCGGCTCGCCAGGGGAAAGCCGCCGCCAGCGCTCGAAGCGGCTCCATTCCTTCTCCGGGAGCGTGCGCTGCGGATGGTCGGATGGCAGGGCTCACGGGCCCGTGTGAGGATCTGCGGAAATCTGCCTCTCAGGTCGTCGCCGCTGGCCACCCTGGTCAGTTCGACCTCGGCCTCGGCAATGTCGGACAGCGCGGTCACGATGTCGGTGTTGAACAGCCTGCGCCAAAAGCCGCGGTACCAGGGCCGGGGTTCGACTTCCTTCTCCGCTGCCTTGAGATGGTTCACGGCCTGTTCCGTGACTTCACGTTCGACGTCCGCAGAGTCGTGTTTGCGTGTCCGCACCTGGGATTCCAGGTAGGCGATGTGCTCCGATTCGGGCGCACAGCGCCGATCTGTCCAGGCCCGGCACATTCTTCCCCGGCCGCCGACGGCTTTTCCCCGCACGTGGATTCTCGTCAGCCATCGCGGGTCCTCCACGGTGGACGGCCGTAGCTGAATCCCAGCAGAACGCCGGGCCGTACCGGCCGCAAACGGAGTCCGCCGGTGGAACCGGAGGCACCGGGGGACCGTTCAGCGGCCTTCGGGCGTCTCGGCGCCGGGCCTCTCCCAGAACGCCGCGATGAGCCGTTCTCGTCCGTGTACGACGAGGACGAGGCACAGCAGCGTGTATGCGAGGGAGAAGTACTTGACCGAGGGATAGCCGTAGGCGAAGTCCATCACCGTGATGTTCAGCGACACCGCGAACAGCGCCATCGCCCCGAGGGTGACCGTGCGGCGTGAGAGCAGCATCAGCGCGGGGACGAGTTCGTACAGGCCCGTGAAGCGGCCGTACACCTCTGAGTAGCCGTAGAACGCCCAGACGACGCTGGTGCCGTCCGGCGTGCGGTTGGAGATCGTCCAGTCCCCGTAGTCGTACTGGCCGCCGAGCAGCTTGATCGTGCCGTAGCCGGCGAAGACGACGAACAGCACCAGCCTGAGGGCGGTGATCAGCCGGGGACCGGCCTTGCCCCCTCCTGCTTTGCGCTGTCCGGCCCCGTCCTGGCCGGCCTTGTCCTGTCCGGCTGTGCGCTTCATGGCCCGCATGGGTTTCGCTCCGGTTCTCTCGACGCACACCGCCCGCGGGGAGAGAGAAAGGGGGCGGCACCGGCGACAGTGTCGGCCGCGCCGTGCGGCGGGGGCTTCGTGCTGCCGGCCGCTCCCGGCGGCCAGAAGTAGGAGGCGCCCGGAGGCGGGCCCTCCTCGGGGAGGACGCCGTGGGGCCGCGCCCGCGGCTACGTTCGGCGCGTGCCGCAGATACGGAGTTCCTTGCGTGCCCCCGCCACGGCGTACGGGTGGGTGCGGCTGCTGCCGTTGCTCGCCGCGGTGGGGTCCGTCGGGCTGCTGCATGTGCCGCAGGTCGAACCGTCGGGCTGGGACTGGCTGGTGGCCGTGGCCTCGGCGGCGCTGGTCCCGGTGGGCGGACGCCGTCCGGTGCAGGTACTGGTGGCGCAGTGCCTGCTGCTGGTGGCCGCCGTCGTGACCTCCGCGAAGATCGGCGGAGGTGTGGCGCAGATCCTCGCGTGCGTGGCGCTCGGCGAGGTCGCGCTGAGATGTCCGGGACGAAGGATGTGGTGGAGCGCCGCCGCGCTGTGTGCGGCTTCTGCCGCGGACTTCCTGCACTTCTACTCGATCGCCGCCAACGCCCTCATGGTGGCGATGAAGACCGGACTGCCGCTGCTGCTGGGCTCGTTCCTGCGTTCGCAGCGGGAGCTGGCGGCACAGGCGGAGCAGCGCGCAAGGGAAGCGGACGAGCGCCGAAGCTGGGAGACGAAGGTCGCACGCGCCGACGAACGTGCCGCCGTGGCACGCGAGTTGCACGATGTCGTGGCGCACCACGTCGCGTCGATCGTGCTGCGTACCGGAGTCGTACGGCATGTGGTGCCCTCCGCCGACCCGAGGATCGACGAGGCCCTCGACGACGTGCACAGCATCGGCGGCCAGGCGCTGACCGATCTGCGGCGGCTGGTCGCGGTGCTGCGCGACCCCGGCACGGCTGGGGAGCCGCCGCTGCTGACCTCGGCCGGGCTGTCGGCCGAGCTGGAGAGCGTCCTGGAACGTACGCGGCAGGCGGGCGCCGAGGTCTCCACGGATGTGGACGAGGAGACGGCGGGACGGCTGGACACCGCGCATCGGCATGCCGTGCTGCGCGTGGTGCAGGAGGGCCTGACGAACGTGCTGCGGCACGCGGGCGCCGGTGCCCGCGTGCGGGTGATGCTGGCGCGGGAGGGCCGGTACGGCGTACGGGTCGAAGTCAGCGACGACGGCGGGCAGTCGGGCGCCGGAGCGTCGGCGCGAGGCAGTGGTCACGGGGCCGGTGGCCACGACCACCGGGGCCACGACCACCGGGGCCACGGCCACGGTCTGACGGTGATGCGTGAGCGCCTGGAACTGCTGGGCGGCGAGCTGCGCGTTGGCCCGAACTCCCCGGGCGGCGCGGGCTGGACGCTGAGCGCGGTGCTGCCGGACGCGCTGTTGCCGGACGGAATGCGGCCAGACGAGGTGCCGCCGGAGGGGACGGGACCGAAAGGGACAGGACCAGAAGGGACGGGGTCGGACAGGACAGGACCGGGCGGGACGGGTCGCGACGGAACAGGGCCCGGCACGTCCGCGCTCCCCTCCCCCCGGGCGGCGGCACCGTGATCCGTACCCTCCTCGTCGACGACCAGCAGCTCGTACGGGCGGGCCTGCGCATGCTGTGCACAGCGGCCGACGGCATCGAGGTGGTGGGCGAGGCGGAGGACGGGCGCCAGGCGATCGCGCTCGTCGAGCAGTTGGTGCCGCACGTCGTGCTGATGGATCTGCGGATGCCCGGCGTCGACGGCATCACCGCCACACGCCGCATCCTCGGCGCGCGCCCCTCGGTACGGGTGCTGGTGCTGACGACCTTCGACGACGACGAGCATCTCTATCCCGCGCTGGAGGCCGGGGCGTGCGGCTTCCTCGCCAAGGACGCCGCCCCGGAGGAGCTGCTGGACGGAATCCGCAGCGCGGCCGCCGGCCGGAGTCCGTTCAGCCCGCACGTGCTGCGCCGGCTCGTACGGCGTGCCGTCCTGGCCGAGGGAAGGCCGGACGGGCAGGAGCACACCGCCGATGCGGCGGCGGTGGCGCTCACCGCACGGGAGCGCGACGTGCTCGAATCGGTCGTCGTGGGCCGCTCCAACGCGGAGATCGCCGAACGCCTCCACATCGGCGTCACCACCGTCAAGACGCATATCGCCGGACTGATGGCCAAGACCGGCAGCCGCAATCGCGTCCAACTCGCCGTCCGTGCCCATCACTTGGGGCTCGGCGGGCCCGGCCCGTGCAGTCCCGGCACATGACTGAGGTCCCAGCCCGTACGGTCCCGGACCCCGGCCCCCCGGCAGCCGCATGTCCGGAGGCTGAAGCCCCACCCGGCCGTACGCATGATCCGCATACGGCCGGGCGGGGCCCCGCCCTCCCGGAGGTGGTTACCTCAACGAGGCGTCAACGGCCCATCCGCAGACCCTGTTCGGCGGCACCGCGGCTGAGCACCGACTCGCGGATCGTGCGGAACGCCTCGGCCCGCCCCTCACCCGCGTCACGGGCGTTCTCCTGGCTGAGGTCCACGACGCTGATGCGCGGCGACGTCTGGACGAAGAAGGGCACGAACTCCGCCTTCTGCACCTTCCATTCGTTCTGACGCCCCCGACTCCCCGCGTCCTCGCCCGACTTCGCGTGGCCGCCGGACTTCGCGTCCTTGTCCGGCTTCGCGTCGCGGCGGGCGTCGCGGGCGTCCCCCGCCCCGCCTCGCGTGCCGCCCTTCCCCGGCGGTACGAAGGTGAAGCGTGCCGCCGAACTCATCGACCCGCGCGGGTCGTTCATCTTCCCGGCGAGCTGGTCGCCCATCCCGTAGACGACCCAGGTGCCGTTGACCTTCTCGTAGGGCTGCGGCACATGCGCATGGGTGCCGATGATCAGGTCGATGTCCTTGCGTCCGCTGCGGTCGCGGGAGCGTGTGAGCTTCTTCGCCAGTCGCTTCTGCCTGCTGTCGGGGGCCTGTTGCCACTCGGTGCCCCAGTGCATGCTCGTCACGACGATGTCGGCACCGGCGCGCCGCGCCGCCCGCGCGTCGGCGATGATCCGGTCCGGGTCCATCATGTTGACCGCCCACCGCTTGTCCTTGGGCACGGATATGCCGTTCGTCCCGTAGGTGTAGGCGAGTTGGGCGACCTTCGCGCCGCCCGCCTTCATCATCGTCGTACGGCCCCGGGCGCGGGCGGAGGCGGCGGATCCCGCGTGCTTGAGGCCCGCCTTGTCCATGGCGGTGATGGTGCGGCGTACCCCGTCCACACCGTCGTCCATGCTGTGGTTCGAGGCGGACGAACAGCTCTCGTAGCCGGTGTCCTTGAGGGCGGAGGCCACGTCGGGGGGCGTCTTGAAGGCCGGGTATCCGGTGAAGGGGCCGCCCGAGCGGCCGTAGACGGTCTCCATGTGGCATATCGCCAAGTCGGCCCCGGAAGCCAGGGACTTGGCGCCCGCGAGCATCTTGCGGAAGTCGTAGCCCGAGCCGCCCGCGTCCGTACGGGCCTGACGTATGACGGAGTCGTGTGAGAGGACGTCGCCCGTGGCGACCAGGGTGAACGGCCGGTGTGCGGACGCCTGGCGGGCCTCTTTCCTCGCGGCGGCGTCGTCCCGGCGCTCGTCGCGCTGCCGGTCGTGCCCGCTGCCGCAGGCGGCGACGGTCCCCAGCAGCAGCGTCGCGGCGGCGGCGAGGGCGGCCTGACGTATGTACGTGCTCATGATGGGCTCTCGCTTTCTCAGGGAAAGTCGACAAACCCAGATATATGGGGCGGAACGCCGCGCCGCGCGACGGCGCCGCCATACGGCCCAGCCCGTGCGCCCGCCCGTGGGCGGCGGCGGGCCGGCGGGCCGAAGTGCGCGTGGACGGGCCCGCGTAGGGAGCGGCCGTACGAACGCACGCGCACGAAGGGCCGATACGGAGCGCCGCATACGCAGGGTCAGGCTCAGGGCCGAGCCGGTCCGAGCCGCCGGCGAGGCGCGAGGCGACCGCCCGCCACCGGGCGCTCCCCCGGCCGCAACCCTGTCGTTACCGCAACACTCCTGACGCACTACGCGCGTTGACCGTAGGCTGCCAGCGCTCGCAGTCCAGGAAGGGGAACCTCGATGATGACCGTGCAACCTGAACGGCGCAGACGCGTGCGCCGGTTGACCACCGGCGCGGCGGCGCTGGCAGCCGCCGTCGGCGTGCTCGCCGCCGCACTGCCCGCCGGGGCGGAGAGCACCGACGGCGGCGGGCAGCACGCCCAAGGCCGCACCGTCGACGTGCAGTTGCTCTCCTTCAACGACTTCCACGGCAACATCGAGCCGCCGCCCGGCTCTTCAGGCGAGGTCTCGCGGGAGAAGCCCGACGGTTCCACGGAGAAGGTGGCCGCGGGCGGCGCCGAGTATCTGGCGACGTCCCTGCGCAAGGCCCGCAAGGACAACCCCTACAGCGTCACCGCGGCGGCGGGCGACCTGGTGGGCGCGAGCCCCCTGATCTCCGGTCTCTTCCATGACGAGCCCACCATCGAGGCGTTCAACAAGATGGACCTGGACGTCGCGGGCGTCGGGAACCACGAGTTCGACGAGGGCCGCAAGGAGCTGAAACGCCTCCAGGACGGCGGCTGCCACCCCAAGGACGGCTGCTCCGAGGAGGGGAAGGTCTTCAAGGGCTCCGACTTCCCCTATCTCGCCGCGAACGTGACGGACGAGAAGACCGAGCGCCCGATCCTCAAGCCGTACACGGTGTGGAAGAAGAAGGGCGTCAAGATCGGCTTCATCGGCGTGACCCTCGAAGGCACTCCGGACATCGTGAGCGAAGAGGGCGTCAAGGGACTGAAGTTCCACGACGAGATCAAGACCGTCGACAAGTACGCGAAGAAGCTCGACAAGATGGGCGTGAAGTCCATAGTCGCTCTGATCCACGAGGGCGGACTGCCGAAGAAGCCCGAGTACAACTACGACTGCGACAGCCCCGGAGCGGGCGACGGCGTCTCCGGCCCGATCACGGACATCGCCAAGGGCATCTCGCCCAAGGTGGACGCGCTGGTCACCGGCCACACCCACGAGGCGTACGCGTGCAACATCCCGGACCCGGCCGGTAACCCTCGCACGGTCACCTCGGCGTCGTCGTTCGGCAAGCTCTACACGGACACGACGCTGACGTACGACCGCGGCACGGGCGACATCGTCCGCACGAAGGTCGACAGCGCCAACCACGTGGTCAGCCGTAGGCAGGCCAAGGCGAAGGACATGACCTCGCTCGTGAAGCGCTGGGGCAAGCTGGCCGACCCCATCGCCGACAAGCCGATCGGCTACATCTCCGGCGACATCGACGGCCGCGGGGCGGAGAAGCCCGAGTCGCCGCTGGGCGATGTGATCGGCGACGCCCAGCTCGAGTTCATGAAGCCCGAGGACAAGGGCGGCGCCCAGCTCGCGCTGATGAACCCCGGCGGCATCCGTTCCGACCTCGTATACAAGGCGGCGGAGGACGAGGGCGACGGCGTCGTCACCTACGGCGAAGGCTTCACGGTGCAGCCGTTCACCAACATGATGACGGCGATCGACCTCACCGGTAAGCAGCTCGTCACAGCCCTTCAGCAGCAGGTCAGCGGGGCGAACGAGAAGTCACCGAAGATCCTCCAGGTCTCCGAGGGCTTCAGCTACACGCTCGACATGACCAAGTCCGGCAAGGACCGCGTCGTCACCGACTCGGTGAAACTGGATGGCAAGGCGCTCGACCCGGACAAGACCTACCGCGTCGCGATGAACGAGTTCCTGGCGGGCGGCAACGACGGCTTCCCGGTCTTCAAGGACGGCAAGGACAAGCTCGTCGGCAAGTCCGATCTGGAGGCGCTGGAGGCGTACTTCGGCGAGCACTCCTCGAAGTCCGACCCGCTGGACCCGCCGAAGGCGGACCGCATCAAGGTCGTCGAGAAGTAGCGGGAGACAGCGAGAAGTACGGAGAGCACCGCGCAGCGGCCGCCGTTCGCGACGGCCCAGCGGCGCAGCGGCTCGACGGCAGCACCACGGCAGCGCCCTGTCGGGTGGGGGCAGACCCCCGCCGGGCAGGGCGCTGCCGCATGTGCGGGGTCTGCGGGCGCGCCTTCGTACGCAGGGGAGACACGGGGCCGTACGCGGGTCGGGGGTGCGGCCGATACGCGGGCGCCGTCGCGGTGCCGGGGCGGCGCCCCGCAGCGGGTGCACGCCCGCTCACCGGGGTTTGAGCGTGCCGGAACGTGCTACCCGCCCGGCGGCGGCGCGGGCCCCGTGCGGGCTCCCGGCGGACTCGCATGCCGCCGCCCCGAGAAGTCGTCGAGGAGCTGGTCCCATGACTACTGCACGCGAAGTGATGACCCCGGGTGCCGAGTGCGTACAGACGGCTCAGTCGGCCGCCGACGCCGCCCGAATAATGACGGAGGCCGGTGTGGGCGCCCTTCCGATCTGCGGTCCGGACGACAAGATCAAGGGCGTGGTCACGGACCGGGACATCGTGGTGAAGGTGCTCGGCAAGAACCGCGATCCGGGAAGCTTCCCCGCGGGCGATCTCAACCAGAGCGAAGCCGTCACGATCGGGGCGGACGACGACGCCGAGGAGATCCTGGCCACGATGGCGCGCCATCAGGTGCGGCGGCTGCCGGTGATCGACGGTGACCGGCTCGTCGGCATGGTCGCGGTCGCCGATGTCGCAAGGTCGCTGCCGAACGCCAAGACCGGCGAACTCGTCGAGGCCCTGTCGTACGACTGACAGAGCCCGCGACCGACCGGTCCCACGACCGACCGGCCGTCCCCAGCCCACCGGCCGACTACCGCTCGGGGACCGGCGCTCCCGCCGGGGCCGCACGGCCGCCATGGCCGGCGGAATCCGCGCGGCCGGTCCGCCGGTCCACCGACTTCCAGTCGTCCAGTCCCACCCGTCCACACCACCGAGGAGCCTGAGATGGCCGTATGCGAGGTCTGCGGGAACGACTACGAAGCCGCCTTCGAAGTCCGGGCGGCAGGCGCGGTGCACACCTTCGACAGCTTCGAATGCGCCGCGCAGAAGATGGCACCGATCTGTGAGAACTGTGGCTGCCGCATCCTGGGCCACGGTCTCCAGGCAGAGGGGCGCTTCTTCTGCTGCGCGAGCTGCGCCCGGATGCAGGGGCGCATGGAGCTGGCGGACCATGTGTGACCGGTCCGCCGGGAGCTGACGCCTCCGCGAGTACCGGATGACAGCAGTGCGCGGGACGCCGTCGCCACCTGGCGGCGTCCCGCGCACTCGTGTGTGTGCCCGCGTGCTCTGCTGTTTCTCGTGCTCTGCTACGTGAGTTCGGGGGGCGCGCGGCCGTCAGCCGACCGGCGTTCCCTTCTTGACGCCGAGGATCACCACGGCCTGGTAGTAGGTCCATGCGAGCCCGTCGCAGGACTTCTTGGTCGCGCCGTCGTACTGGGCGCAGGCGCGCTTGAGGTCTTCGTAGAAGGCGCTGTCGACGCGGGCCTTGTTGGCTTCGAAGGTGCCCTGCGCCTTGTAGTTGCGGTAGCCGAAGTCGTGCCGGATGCACCCGTTCTCGAAGGGGAAACCGAACGGGTTGTCAGGGGACGAGGAGCAGACGTCGGTCGACCAGTCGAAGTTGTAGTCCGCCCACGCGGCCTGGTCGGCCCTGGCGGCCAGGAAGGCGTTCTGGCTTGCGGCGTCGGTCTGGGTCCAGCTTGCGAGTACCTGGGGTTTGTCGGCCGGGTCCGCGACAGCGCTTGTGGCGGTGCCGAGGACGGTGAGGAGACTCAGGGAGGAGACGATGACACCCGCGATGAGTCTTCGACGCATTTCGAACCTCCGTGGGGGGAGAGGTGGTTCAGAACATCGGACTTGCGGAGCTTGTCAAATCATGAGCATGACAGAACAACCGCTTTCCAAATAGCCGCGTGCGCGGAAGTTCTCCGTACGACTCAAGGTGCCGACGAGGCACACGCGGGCCGTGGTACACGAGCCGGGCCCGCGCCGCTGTGCGGCACCGGACCGGACCGGACCGGGCGTTCCGCACAGACCCGAGCCCCCAGCAGGCCGGGGCCCCGGGGAGGAACCCGGGACCCCGTTGCCAACGTGGGGGAACCCACTACCAGCCTGCACTCCGATAACGAACGCGCCCTGAGATCGTCACGGTTCGGAACGCTTCGCCGAAATACGTGACTTCACACGCCAGTCGGGGCAAGAGCGGCGACGCGCCCGGCAGGGGCCCGGACGCAGTGGGCCAACGTCCGTTCGCCGGGCGGCACTTGTGCGCCGCGAACGCCATGCGGCGACCGTGACTCCCCTCCGCCGGGCGCCGGACGCTCCGTCACATCCCCGCCGCCCCGCACCGCGCCCTCCGCGGCCGCCGTAGGTCCGGACCCCCGGCCCGCCGCTGACGCGGCCTCATTTCCCGCCGTGAGCGGGCCGTTTGGGGATTCGCGGCCCCAGACAGACCCCCGGCAGGTCTCGGAATACCGCCGAAATTCGGACGCATGCGCTCGCCTATATGTCTCGCCATTGGAACGTGTCATATCACCCTTACCCCTCCTTAAGTGCCCGTATTGCGAGGGAACTTCGCTCCGCAATTCTTCGGTCACCATGAGTGACGATTCGTGCAGGGCCCTTCACAGAGGCCGCAGCCGCAGGTCAGACCGCGCAGGCGGGACCAAGTGCGGTGCGGCGAAACTGAATTCAGGGAACCTGCACAACTGGTTCGTACGGACGGCACATGACCCGGGGGGCGCACATGCGGGTGGCTCGTGCGCGGTGAGCTTGATGCGGGAATGTCCACTTGGGACGTCGCGGCCGGATCCACAGTGCGGACATGACCGGAGTGGCAAGTGAAGGGTTCGCCACGAATTCGTGCACACGGCTACACCTCGGCGAAGTCGAGCGGCCGTATCGGCGCTTGAACGGCACTCGGATGAGTGGCCGGGCAGCGCGTACACGTGCTTTGATCGGGCCCTGACGCGGAAGTTGAACGAATGGTTCCCGTTCTCGGGCATCTGACGACCGCTCGACGGCCGGACGGCTTTCCCCGAGCCGGCCGATGCTATTGAGAACACCAGAGCAAGCGAAGGGAAGCTCAACTCATGGACTTCATTGAGACCCGCGAGATTTCCGACAACGACCTGGACAACGTTTCGGGTGGCGTCCTCGGCTCCGTCGTGGGCACCGCGGTGAGCACCGCCGACTCGGTCGCCCCGGTTTCCGAGACCGCCGCCACCGTGAACGGCGTCGCCTCCGGCCTGACCGGTGTCGACACCTCCCAGGTCACGGGCCTCGCCGGTCTCTGAGGCGATGCCCGTCGCCGGGCGGCGGGGCCGGCAGTGCACAGCCCGCACCGCCCGGTGCATCCAATCCCAGTGGGGTGAAGTGAGCCCCGGAACCTGCTTGTTCCGGGGCTTACGGATGCGTACCGGGTAGTTGTGAAACGTAATTGTGAAGTGATGTGAAGGGCTTGTCCCGGAAGTCCGCACAACCCCCGGAGTACACTCCACGAGTCCCGCCCACGAATTACCGTCGGCGGACGGCGGCGGCACCCACGGACGGTCATGTCCCCCGCCCCCGGTCCCACTTCGAAGCCGATGTGAAGACGATGCGGAACGGCGTCGTCACAGAAGGAAGCGTCATGCCTGAAAGCGACGAACGCAGTTGAGGGAATAGCCCCGTGCAGTTCCGGCAGAAGGCGTTTTCCAAGCTGCAATCCCCCGAGGAACTCGACCTGCCCGTGCGCTTCGCGCGCCCGCAGGGCTGGCTCGTGCTGCTCGTGACCGTCCTGGTGATGGCGGGCGCGTGCTACTGGGCCATCACCGGCAGGGTCTCGGGGAAGCTCGACGCGCCCGGAGTCCTCACCCACTCCAAAGGCAGCTACGTGCTCCAGAGCCCCGTCTCGGGTCAGGTCGTGCAGGTGCTGGCCGAGGAAGGCCGCATGCTTCCGGCCCGCACACCGGTGCTGAAGGTGCGAACGGAGGCCGGATACCGGGCAGTTCGCACCGTCGCGGCAGGCCGCATGACGTCGCTGACGGCGAAGATCGGCTCCGTGATCACACCCGGCAAGGACGTCGCGACGGTCGAGCGCATCCAGCGGGCCGACGAGCCCCTGGTGGCGATGTTGTACGTGCCTGGCAGCGGCGGCTCCACGGTCTCCCCCGGCGCGGCCGTCGATCTGACGGTGCAGTCGGCGCCCACCGACCAGTACGGAGTGCTGCGCGGCAAGGTCAAGGCGGTCGGCCGGGCGGCACAGACCCGCCAGCAGATCGCCGGTTTCCTCGGCGACGCGCGGCTTGCGGAGCAGTTCACCAAGGACGGCCAACCGGTCGCGGTGATGGTGGAGTTGGAGAAGTCCGCCACGACGAAGTCCGGCTACGAGTGGTCGTCCGAGAAGGGCCCGCCGTACCGCCTCGACTCCATGACGATCACCGACGGCGCGATACACCAGCCGTCGCAGCGGCCCGTCGATTGGCTGCTCCCATGAGCCCGCGGCAGAAGACCGCCAAGAAGGCACGAACCGCCAAGCAGTCCGGCAGGCAGTCCGCGAGGGCGTCGGCCAAGGCTTCGGCGGAGGCGCCCGCGCCCGAGCCGCGTACCCACGGGTCCGGCGGTGCGGAACCCGGCACAACGGACGCCGGCGGCGGGGACGTTCGTACCTCTGACACGCACAGCGGGGACAACGGCGCCGTCCCGGACGCCGGTTCGGACGGCGGCTGGGACGGCGGTTGGGACGACGGTGGCCAGAACCGGCTGCCGCCGCCCGGCCGCAGAAGGCGCCAGACAAGCGCCAAGAGCGCCAGGCCGGGCAACCCCGGCGGCGAGTCCGGTGCCGGCTCCAGCGGCAAGTCGAGGAGCAAGTCCAGCGGCAAGTCCGGTGCCAGGCGCAGCGGAAAGCACCGCACCGGCGCCGGGCGCACCTCGCCGCAGCAGATACCGAAGCCCAAGTACAAGACCATCCGCACCCCGACCGTCCTCCAGATGGAGGCCGTCGAGTGCGGCGCCGCGGCGCTGTCCATGGTCCTCGGCCACTGGGGGCGGCACGTACCCCTCGAAGAGCTGCGCATCGCCTGCGGCGTCTCCCGCGACGGTTCACGCGCCAGCAACCTCCTGAAGGCCGCCCGCAGTTACGGCCTCACCGCCAAGGGCATGCAGATGGAGCCGGCGGCGCTCGCGGAGATCCCCGCACCCGCCGTCCTGTTCTGGGAGTTCAACCACTACGTCGTCTACGAGGGGATGGGGCGCCGCTTCGGCCGCCGCGGCGTACACATCAACGACCCCGACAAGGGCCGCCGTTTCGTACCCCTGGAGGAGTTCGACACCAGCTTCACCGGCGTCGTCCTCACCTTCGAACCCGGCGACGACTTCCGCCGCGGCGGCAAACGCCCCGGCTTCATGAGCGCCATGCCCGCGCGGCTGCGCCGCACCACCGGCACCATGCTGGCCGCACTGCTCGCGAGCCTGCTGCTGGTGGGCGTGGGCGCGGCGGTGCCCGCCCTCAGCCGCACGTACATCGACATGTTCCTGATCGGCGACCAGACGTCGCTGCTGGGCGTGCTGTTCGCGTCGATGGGCGCGATGGTCGTGCTCACGGCCGCACTGACCGCGCTCCAGCAGGCGAACCTGCTGCGCGGGCGCATCATCTCCTCGACGCTCAGCAGCGCGCGCTTCTTCCGGCATCTGCTGCGCCTGCCAGTCACGTTCTTCGCCCAGCGCAGCCCCGCCGACCTGGTGCAGCGTCTCCAGTCCAACGACACGGTCGCCGAGACCCTCTCGCGCGACCTCGCCGCCGCCGGCGTCGACGCCGTCGTCGTCATCCTCTACGCGGTGCTGCTGTGGACGTACGACCCCCAACTGACCGTCATCGGCGTACTGATCGCACTGGGGAACCTCATCGCGATGCGCGTGGTGATCCGGCTGCGGGCAACCGGCACGCAGAAGCTGCGCGCGGACACCGCCCGGCTCACCAACACCTCGTACACCGGGCTTCAGTTGATCGAGACGATGAAGGCGACCGGCGGCGAGAACGGCTACTTCCGCCGCTGGTCGGGACAGCACGCCACGACCCTGGAGGAGCAGCAGAAGCTGGGGATGCCCACGGCGTGGCTTGCCGTGGTGGCGCCCACGCTCGCGACGCTCAACAGCGCGATGATCCTGCTGATCGGCGGCATGCGCGCAGTCGAGGGCCATATCTCGATCGGTCTGCTGGTGGCCTTCCAGGCGCTGGTGACGCGCTTCACGGCGCCCATCACCCGGCTCAACGGCGTCGCCGGACGCATACAGGACTTCGCCGCCGACGTGGCGAGGCTGAAGGACGTGGAGAACTTCCCCGTCGACTCCCTTTACTCGCGGCGCGAGCCCGTGGCCGACACCCGCCGCCTCAAGGGCCATGTGTCGCTGGAGAACATCACGTTCGGCTACAGCCCGCTCGACAAGCCGCTGCTGACGGACTTCTCGCTGTCGGTCGGACCGGGACGCCAGGTCGCCCTCGTCGGCGGCTCCGGCAGCGGCAAGTCCACGGTCTCCAGGCTGATTTCGGGCCTGTACAGCCCTTGGGAGGGAGTGATCCGCATCGACGGGCAGCGGCTGGAGGACATCTCCCGCAGCGCCCTGGCCGCCTCGGTCTCCTTCGTCGACCAGGACGTCTTCCTCTTCGAGGGGACGGTAAGGGACAACGTGGCCCTGTGGGACCCGTCGATACCTGACGAGGCGGTCACCACCGCGCTGCGTGACGCCGCCGTCCTCGACGACTTCGCCCGGCGGCCCGGCGGCATCCACAGCCGCGTCGAGCAGGACGGCCGCAACCTCTCCGGCGGGCAGCGGCAGCGCCTGGAGATCGCCCGCGCGCTGGTGCGGCGGCCCAGCATCCTCGTACTGGACGAGGTGACCAGCGCCCTGGACGCCCAGACCGAGCAGGTCATCATCGACAATCTGCGGCGCCGCGGCTGCGCGTGCGTGGTGATCGCGCACCGGCTGAGCACCGTACGCGACAGCGACGAGATCGTGATGCTGGACCACGGCAGCGTCGTCGAACGCGGCCGCCACGAGGAGCTGGTGGCCCGCGGCGGCGCGTACGCGGAACTGGTCAAGGAGCACTGAACGTGGCATCCGCCGAAGGCTCCGCAGGAGACCCCCGCAACGGCGAGGGGCAGAACGAGGCTTCCTGGGACACCGGTCAGTGGGAGACCGGTCAATGGGAGACGGCCCAGTGGGACACCGGTCAATGGGACACCGGCCAGTGGCAGACGGGCCAGTGGGAGACCGGCGCGTACGGGACCGTGGCGACGGGAGACGGTGACGCGGGCGCGGACAGCGCCACGAACGGCCCCTCGGGCACTGGCACGGGCACCGGCGCGAATACCGCTGTGAACTCGGCCGGGAGCGCCGCCGCGCACCCGAGTGCCGCCCCGGGTACGGACGTCGGCACGGGCGCGGGGCAGCAGCAGAACGGTGCGTACGACACGGGCGGGCACGCCGCCGTGCCGTACGCGAACGACTCGTACCCGAACGACTCGTACGACACCGGCACGATGAACGCAGTCCCATACGGCGCAGGCGGGCACGGTCACGGCGAGCAGCACACCGGTGGCCACGGCACCGGCGGGCACGGCACCACGACCTACGACACCGGCCAGCACGCGGTGGTACCGCCCACGGACGCCACCGGCCAGCACGCGGTCGTACCGCCCACGGACGCCACCGGCCAGCACCCCGTCGTACCGCCCACGGACGCCACCGGCCAGCACGCGGTCGTACCGCCGCCCGCGGCCACCACGGGGCCCATCCCCGCCGTGGAGCCCACACAGACGCCCACGCCGACACCCACGCCCACGGCCCCCGCCGGACCGGCGGACGCGACCGCGACCGGACCCGCCCACGCGGCCGGACAGGACCCGGTCATCGCCGCGTTCGGCATGCTCGGCACGGACGCCGACTGGTCCGGCAGGCGCAGCCTCCAACTCGAAGGCCCCCATGTGCTGTGGCTGGTGACGGCCGGTGCGATGGACCTCTTCGCCGTCGACGCCGTCCAGCAGGGCCACTGGCACTTCCTCGGGCGCCTGGAGCCGGGCACCTTGCTCCTCGGGCCCATCGAGGGCCCCCAGCACACACTCGTCGGCAGGCCGCTGCGCGAGTGCGCGGTGCGCCGCATCGAACTGCGTGAGCTGGAGCGGCCCGAGCACAGGAACGTCGCCGCGGTCTTCCGCGGACACAACCCCGCGGGCCAGCAGCAGGCAGCCGGGCCCGACTCCGCCCAGGGCGCCGACGGCATCGCCGCCCTGCCGCACACCCACCTCGACAGGGCCTTCGCACTGGGCATCGGCCGCAGCCTCCGGGTGCTCTTCGAGGCGCCGCTCGACGGCGAGGTGACCCCGGACGCCATGAACCCCGGTGCCGGGCAGGGCGGCGGCCCGGACGACGAGGACATCCTGTGGATGAACGTCGATCCCCGAAGCGTCCAGTACGGCGCCGAGTTCAGCCCGGAGGCGGCGTCGCAGCTCCTCGTCGACGGTGCGGTCTGGCAGCGCATGGTGGACCAGCAGTTCCGGCTGCTCTCCGCCCTCGACCGCTGGATCGAACACCTCGAACGTGCACACGAGGACCGTACCGCCGCGGGCATCGAGGCGGGCGAGGCCGTACGCGCCCAGGCCGACCAGGCGCTGCTGGCCTCCATCAACACCACCGGCAAGGGCGCCTCGGGCCCCTCGTCCGCGAACGACGACGCGACGCTCGCCGTCTCCCGCATGGCCGCGCGTGCCGCCGGCATCGAGCTGTCCGCGCCCGCACAGGGCCGCGCCGTCAACGACCGTACGAACCCGGTGGAGCGCATCGCGCTCAGCTCCCGCGTACGCACCCGCGTGGTGAAGCTGCGCCACCGCTGGTGGCGGGAGAACACCGGCCCGCTCGTGGGCCACAGGGCGGACTCGGGCGAGCCGGTCGCGCTGCTGTGGCGGCGCGGACGTTACGAGGCGGTCGACGCGGACGGCGTGCGCACCCGCATCCGCAAGTCACGCGCGGGCGAATTCGAGGCGCGTGCCGTGATGTTCTACCGGCCGCTGCCCGAAGAGCCCATGAGCGCATGGCGGTTGATGCGTTTCTGTCTGCGCGGCACGCGCATGGACCTGCGCAATCTGGCGCTGGGCGGGCTTGTCGCCGTCGGCCTGGGCGCGCTGGTGCCGATCGCCACAGGCCAGGTGCTCGGTGTGTATGTGCCGAACGCCGAGACCAGTCTCATCACCCAGGTCTCGCTGGCGATCGTGCTCAGCAGCATCGTCTCCGCGGCGTTCATGCTGCTTCAGAACACCTCCATCCTGCGCATGGAGGGACGCTTCGAGGCCGCTTTGCAGCCCGCTGTCTGGGACCGGCTGCTGCGGCTGCCCACGAAGTTCTTCGCGGAACGCTCCACCGGCGAACTGGCCAGCGCCGCCATGGGGATCAGCACCATGCGCAGAGTGATGTCGGGCGTGGGGCCCGTGGCCGTACAGGCGTGCACGGTCGGCACGATGAACCTGGTGCTGCTGCTGTTCTACAGCGTTCCGCTGGCGCTGATGGCGCTGATGCTGCTGGTGTTCATCGCGGGCGCGTTCATCGCCATGGGGATCTGGCAACTGCGCTGGCAGAGCAGGCTCGTCGACCTCAACAACAAGCTCAACAACATGTCGTTCCAGACGCTGCGGGGCCTGCCGAAGCTGCGCGTGGCCGCCGCCGAGAGCTTCGCCTACGCGGCGTGGGCAAGGGAGTTCGCCCGCAGCCGGGAACTACAGCAGCGCGTCGGCCGGATCAAGAACTACACGACCGTGCTCAACTCGGTCTATCTGCCGCTGACTTCGCTCGTACTGTTCATGCTGCTGGCCGGTCCCGCCCGCGGCACCCTCTCCTCCAGCGGCTTCCTCACGTTCAACACCGCCGTCACGATGATGCTGACGTCGGTCACGCAGCTCACCAACTCGCTGATCTCGGCCGCCGCGGCGCTTCCGATGTTCGAGAAGGTCAAGCCCGTGCTCAACGAGCCCACCGAGGTACGCGACGGCAGCACCCAGCCCGGCGAGCTGTCCGGCGCGATCGAGGCACGGCATCTGACGTTCCGCTACAGCGACGACGGTCCGCTCACCCTCGACGACGTCTCGCTGCGTGTGGAGCCCGGCGAGTTCGTCGCCGTCGTAGGGCCCAGCGGCTGCGGGAAGTCGACGCTGCTGAGGCTGCTCATCGGCTTCGAGAAGCCCGCCTCGGGCAGCGTCCTCTACGACGGCCAGGACCTCGCCGCCCTCGACCAGGCGGCGGTGCGGCGGCAGTGCGGCGTAGTGCTCCAGAACGCGCAGCCGTTCGTCGGCTCGATCCTCGACTCCATCTGCGGCGCGGAGATCTACTCGCACGAAGAGGCATGGGAGGCCGCCGAGATGGCGGGCCTCGCCGAGGACATCAAGCGCATGCCCATGGGGATGCACACGATCCTCTCCGACGGGGGTTCGGCCGTCTCCGGCGGACAGCGGCAGCGCCTGATGATCGCGCAGGCCCTCATCCGGCGCCCGCGCATCCTCTACTTCGACGAGGCCACCAGCGCCCTCGACAACGAGACGCAGCGCACCGTCATCGAGAGCACCCGCAAGCTACAGGCC
Organism: Streptomyces marispadix; assembly: GCF_022524345.1. NCBI lineage: Bacteria > Bacillati > Actinomycetota > Actinomycetes > Kitasatosporales > Streptomycetaceae > Streptomyces > Streptomyces marispadix. Next base: position 2,638,100 of record NZ_JAKWJU010000002.1, read on the forward strand.
ACGCGCATCGTGATCGCCCACCGGCTGTCGACCGTCATGGACGCCGACCGGGTGCTGGTGATGTCGCAGGGGCGGATCGTGCAGCAGGGGTCGCCGTCGGAGTTGCTGGCGGACACCTCCGGTGAGTTCCACGCGCTGGTACGCCGCCAGATCCGCTGACGCCGTCCGGGCCGGGTCGGTACGCGGCGGGCAGCGGGACCGATGGTACGGAATCGGGCATTGACCCACGTTCTTGACGTTCCGTGACCGATGCGTGATCGAACGAGGGCTCTCGTGGCAGTGAAACGACCGCACCGCCGGTGTCCCCGGCTCGCCGCCCGATGTTGCCCGTGCATGGGAAACACGTCATTCACCGTTCTGAGGACCGCCCGCCACGACGTGCCCGCCGAGCCGCCGCGCACACAGTTCGCGGAACTGACCGGCGCCTACTGGCTGGAGCCCATCTACGCCGGGCTCGCGAACGAATGGAACCGCCAGGGCAGGACCGTCCCGGGTGCACCACGCGAACAGTGGCGGGTGCCGCCCGACGAGTCCACGGGCGCGGAGGGGACCGCCCGGGAGACCGGCAGTGCGGACCCGCAGGGAGGACTGGAGGGTCGCCGGGAAGAACGGCCGGAACGACGGCCGGAAGCACGCCAAGAGGTCCAGGGGGGCCAGGAGTCCGGGGCGGGGCCGAGGTTGCGGCAGGTGCGGGACGTTCGCGAGGTGCGGGACTTCCGAGAGGTGCGCGACGTTCGGGAAGTCCCGGCTGCGCGGCGGGTGCGGGAGATCCCGCGTGCGCGCGACGTACCCGAGGTGACCGAGGCGACGGAAGTGCCCAAGGCATCCGAGGCATTCGCGGCATCTGCGACGCCCGAGGCGTCCGAGGTTCGGGAGTGACCCTCGGAGCGGTCGTACGCCTCTGACGCCGGGCCTGGCGGTCCTCGTGGAACACCGGGCCCGCGTCGCCCGCTCCCGTCCGTATGCACCCAGGCGTACCTCGTTCGAGTCAATCCACGGCTCGAAGCGCGACGCACGCCCCCCTTCGCGCGTTGGCGGGCCGACAGGGTGCCCCCGCGTCGTCCGGCCCGCCCCGGGCCGCCGTGCGGCGCGAACACCCCTCGATTCGTTCCGAGTCCCTTCGTCCTCCGCACCGGTGTCCAGGAGTCCTCGATGCAGATCCGACGTCTCGCCCTCACCGCGACCGCCCTCACCTCCCTACTCACCTCGGCCGCGACCGCCGCCCCGCACGCGTTCGCCGACGCGTACCAGGGGCGCGCGGACCGCCTCGTCGTCACCGTCGCCGAATCCGGCAGCACAGCCTCCGAAGGCACCTACGTGCTCTACTGCCACCCCGCCGCAGGCGACCACCCCCGGCCCGAAGCTGCCTGCGACGGGCTGGACGAGGTGACCACCTGGGGCAAGGACCCGTTCGCCCCCGTGACGCGCGGCACCCGCTGCACGATGCAGTACGGCGGCCCGGCGAGCGCCCATGTACGCGGCGTCTGGGCGGGCCGTCCCGTCGACGCCCACTTCAACCGAGAGAACGGCTGCGAGATGAAGCGCTGGGACGCCCTCGTGCCGCTGCTGCCCCGCACGGGCATGAGCGCACCGTCGTGACGAGCACTGCGTGACGCAGCGCGGCCGAAGACACGGGGCCGGTGCCGGGACAGCCCGGCACCGGCCCCGTCGTTTCGGACCGTCGTTTCGGACCGTCGCTTCGGCCGGACCGCCTCGGTCCACGGGCCTACGACGTAATACCGAAGCGGATCGTGAAATCCGGTGCGCCTCCCGTCCGTTGGAACACGGTGGAGGACACGGCACGAACAGCCCGCCCAAGAAGCAGGGCACGAGAAGCAGGGGCCCAAGAACCAGGGCACGAGAAGCCACCCACGAGAAGAAGCCGCACCGCGCCAGACGAACGGATGAGGAGACTTCCATGGCAGTCCAGCTCAATCACACGATCGTCCACGCCACCGACAAGAAGGTCTCGGCGGAGTTCCTCGCCGGGCTGCTGGGGCTCGAAGTGCAGCCGCAGTTCGGGCCGTTCCTGCCGGTGACCGCAGCCAACGACGTCACGCTCGACTTCGCGGACGCCGGCGACCGGGGCGTCACGCCGCAGCACTACGCGTTCCTCGTCTCCGAGGAGGAGTTCGACGCGATCTTCGCCCGCGTCAAGGACGCGGGTCTCACGTACTACGCGGACCCCCATCGGCAGCGTCCCGGCGAGATCAACCACAACGACGGCGGACGCGGCGTCTACTGGGCCGACCCGGACGACCACATGATGGAGATCATCACCCGCCCCTACGGCAGCGGGAGTTGACCGTTCCGCCTCACCGTTCGGCTGTGCCCGGACCCGCAGAGGAATCCTGCGACGAGCCCTTCCCGGGACCCGGCTCCGGGCGGGAATCCGGGCCGGACGCCGGGCCGACCGAGGCGCTGCTGCCGGGACACGTCGTACCGCGCGGCAGCTTGTAGGGCGCCGCCAACCGGTACGTGCCGGGGCGCGGCGCCTCCAGCAGGGTCCAGGTGTCCATGACCGGCTCCTCCTCACCGGGCGGCGGCGGACCGCCCACCTGCGGCCTGGCCTTGCGCAGACAGCCGTAGAGGTTCGGGCGGCCCGGCTGCGGCGCCTCGATGCGGCGGCCCTCGGCGTCGACCAGTCCGAGCCAGGGCGACCAGGGGATACGCACCAGCACGGCGCCGCGCTCCCGCACCCGTACCTTCACCTCGCCGGCGCCCGCGTGCTCGACGCTCGCGGGCGGATCGGCCATCGGCAGCGGGTCGGCGACCCGGTAGAGCCGCCAGTGCACGCCGCTCCAGATCTCCTTCAGATACGGCTGCCCACGGCGGACGATCTCGGCTTCTTCCTTGCCCGCACCGTCCGGGGGCGAGGACGGCAGCACCACATAGCGCACGGCCCAGCGCCGCAGCCAGCGGTGGTAACTCTTCTCCGTCAGGCCGCCGTTCTCGTAGAAGACGGGGTTGCGGTCGGTGTCGGCCTGTCTGTTCCAGCCGCGGGCGAGGTTGACGTACGGGGCGAGGGCCGACGCCTCGCGATGGCTGCGCACGGGTACGACCTCGACCCGGCCGCGGGACGCGTCGACCTTCTTCAACTGCTCCACGAGGGGACGCAGTTCGCCCGTCCACGCGTCGTCGGGCGTCGTCGCGAACACGTCGTAGGAGGGCTTGCCGATCTGCCAGCCGGTCGCGACCACGAGCGCGGCGGCCATCGCCATGCCTCGGCGCGACCGCCAGTCCCCACGCACCACCAGCGGCGCCGCCGCGAGCAGCACCACCACGCCGAACAGCAGGCTCAGCCGCTCCACGTTCGACCCGACCTGCGACGGGATCAGCCACGTCAGCACCACGCCCGCCCCGTACACCAGCGCACCCAGCCGCACGGTGCGCCATGAGCGGGGCACCAGCAGGAACGCGGGCACCGCGCCCGCGAGCGGGAAGAGCGCCGACCACCACGGGATCGGCTGCAACCCGTGGAACGGGAAGAAGGCGGCCGACAGCGCCACCACAACGGGCGGTGCGACGGCCAGCGCGTACGCGGCCTGACGGCGGCGGTCGAGGAAGAGGGCGGCGGCGACCACTTCGAGGAAGAGCCCGGCAACGGGGCTTCCCGTCGTCGCGAGCGCCGCGAGCAGCGCCGCGGCTGCTCCGCGCGCCACCCGCCACTTGCCGGAGCCGCGCCACCAGCGCCGGGGCCAGGCCCACACCATCGCGACCGCGGCGAGTGCGAAGAGCACGCCGAGCGCGAAGGTGACCCGGCCGGAGGCCGCGTTGCAGACGAAGGAGAACGCGCCCCAGAGAGCGGGCGCGAGCGGCCTGCGCAGCACCCGCCGGAGGATCAGCGCCAGCAGCCCGGAGGAGAGGATTCCGGCAAGGATCAGGGTGCTGCGGACCCCGAGCCAGGCCATGAGGTACGGCGAGAGGACGCTGTACGAGAAGGGGTGCAGCCCCCCGTACCAGGCCAGGTTGTAGGCGGAGTCCGGGTGTTCGCCGACGAACTTCGCCCAGGCGTCCTGTGCCGCCAGGTCGCCGCCGCCGCTGGCGAGAAGCCACAGCCACAACAGGTGCAGGACCGTCGCCAGCAGCACGGGCGAGGCCACGGGGTGGCGCAGCAGGGCGGAGGCGAGCCGGCGTACGCGCGACGGCAGCGGCTCGGTGACGGCGGCGGTTCGGGGGGCGGCGGGGGCGGCCTCGCCGGCGGCCGTTTCGGGGGCCGTTTCGGGGGCCGGATTCGTTGCTGAGTCAGTCGCGGTGCCTGTTGTGGTGCCTGTCGCTGAGTCTGTTGTGGTGCCGGTTCCCGCGTCGGTTGCTTTGCCGGGCGCGGGGTCGGCCGCCGCAGGGGGCACGTGGGCCGGGTCGCTGTCCGTACGTGCCGTCTCGGTACCGGAGTCGGCGACGGCGCCGGGATCGGCGTGGGCGCCGGGGTCGTGTGGGCGGCCCGGGGGCGCGCCCTGCCCGGGTCCCCTGCCCGCGCGTGTGTGCTCGCCGACGTCCGGGCCACCGGGGCGCAACGGCATCCGGCTTCGCGTATGGCCCGACGCACGCCCCTGTACGCGCCGCGGACCGCGCGTCCTGGTGCCCGTGCTCTCCGCCGAGTCCACGTCGGTGCCTCGTCTGGGCCCCGGGACGGTGCCGGTCTCTGTGCCGCTCTCGGCGCCCGTATCGGAGCCGGAAGCGGAGCCGGTGCCGGTTCGGGCGGCGGCGCGTGAGGACGCACCCGTCCCGGGGACCGGCCTGTCCCCGGCTTCTATACCGGCGTCCTCGCCTTCCGGCATCTGCGGCTCCTGCACAGTCGGCACTGCGCCCTCTCCCCCGTACGGCTCGGCCCGCCTCACCGCGTAGTGAGCCGGGCCCTTCTCACCGGTACGGGACCTTCCGGTGACCGGCGGTCCCGTCGGCACCTCTCGCGGACCCGGAACCCGGGCCCCGCCGGTCTTGGCCCGGGTTCCGGGTCCGGGTCGAGGTCCCGGTCAAGGTCCCGGTCAAGGTCCCGGTCCCGCCGGTGTCTCCGGTCATGTCAGCCGGTTCACAGGATCCTGGTCAACTTGGCCCCGAAGCCCGGCGCGGTCATGTCCTCCTTCAGCTTCACCGGAACCCTCACCTGGCCCGGTCCGTCGCCCACGGTCAGCGTGCCGGCCCTGTCGCCCGCCTTCCCCTCATGGGGCAGCGCCTTGCCGCCGTCCGTGAGACCGAGCTTCACCTTCAGCCCGGACCAGCCCACGGCCGAGACGTCACGCGAGGCGACGACGGGCGTCTTCCCGCCGAGCTGGTCGTCCACGTAGCCGACGACCTCGCCCTTGCGCACCACCTTCTGCGCACGCAACGAGTCCTGTGCGGTGTCGATGAGCTTCTTGCTCGCGGCGAGCACCGTGTCGAGGATCGACGGCTCGTACTGTCCGAGCACCGCCCCGACGATCAACTGCTCGGTGCCGCCGACCCTCTTCTCCGCTGCGAAGAGCAGATTGCCGCCCGCCTTCGTCGTCGTACCGGTCTTGATGCCGACGACTCCGTCGAGCGGGACGAGCTTGTTCCAGTTGCCGTGCCGGTCGCCCTTGGTGTCGGTGTAGCCGGGCATCCGTACGGTCTCACGGAAGACGTCGATGTCCATGGCCTTCTTCGCGAGCTTCACCTGGTCCGTGGCGGTGCTCACCGTGGAGGACGTCAGACCGCTGGGGTCGGTGTACTTGGTGTTCTTCATGCCGAGTTCGCCGGCCGCCTTGTTCATCTTCCTCGCGAACGCCTTCTCCGAACCCGCGTCCCAACGGGCGAGCAACCGGGCGACGTTGTTCGCGGAAGCGATCATCACGGCCTGGACTGCCTCACGTTCGGAGAGCGTGTCGCCCTTCTTCACCTCGACGGTCGACTCGTTCTGCGCGCTCAGGCCGGCTTCCTTCTCGGCCTTCTTGTCGACGGGGATCTTCGCACCGTCCGACCCCTTCTTGACCGGGTGGTCGCGCAGGATGACGTACGCGGTCATCACCTTCGCCACACTCGCGATCGGCACCGGCTTCTGCTTGCCGTACGAGCCGAGCGAGCCGAGGCCCTGCACTTCCAGCGCGGCCTGCCCCTCGGAAGGCCACGGCACGGACGGCTTGTGCCCCTGGAAGCTGTAGGTCGGCGAGGCCGAGAGCGACAACTGCGGGTCGGGCAGCGGACGTACGGCCTGAGCGATGGCGAAGAGGATCGCCAGCACCACCACCAGCGGCGTCCAGATCTTGACCCTGCGTACGGCCGTACGCAGCGGAGTCTCGGGCGGCGGCGGGGTGTTGGTGAGCTGGGCGAGCAGGTCGAGCGGCGCCTGATCGGGCCGCACCTGCTGCCTCGTCAACTCGGCCTCGGAGAGCTGCTTTTGCGGCTCCGCCTCGGGCGGCAGCGCCCCGGCGGCCGGCTGGCCCTCGGGCTTGGGCGGTACGACCGGGCTGGGCGCACGCGTGGGCCGTGGGGGCGCGTCGGCGGACCGCAGGGGCACGAACTGGCTGGTGCGCTCCGAGTCCGACTCGTCGTCGCCCGGCCGGGTCTTCTCGTCCGGGGAGGAGGACTTCCCGTCCGGGGACAGGGGCTTCTCGTCACCGGAGCCGGGCTTCGCCCCGTGCTCGCGGCGCTGCTTGTCCGGCTCGGGCTTCTTGTCGCCGTCCGCGTCGTCGGCCTTGGAAGCGGCCTTGGAATCAGCCTTGCCACCGGACTCGGCCTTGGAATCAGCCTTGCCACCGGACTCGGGGTCGGCGCCGGAGGGCGCAGCCGCTGCCGACGCTGCCACGCGCGGGTCGACGGGCTTCGAGGGCGCGTCCCCGGACTTCGGGGACTCGGGGGACTTCTCCGGTGACTCGGCGGTCTGGTCCGGGGACTTGGCGGGCTGGTCCTCGGGCTTGGACGGCTTCGCGGACTTCGCATCCGCGTCCTTCGTCCCCGCTGCCCCGGACTTCGCGGACGCCTCCGGCTTCTCCGCCTTGCCGGTTTTCGCCGAGGCGCCTGCCTTGCCGTCCTTCTGACCTTCGGCCGCGCCTGCCGCCTTGTCTTCTCCCCCGCCTTCCGCCTTGCTCTCTGCGTCGGCCTTGTCCCGGCTGCCCGGCTCTACGGTGCGGAAGACGGCCGTCGGCTGATCCACACGCCCTGCGCCGGAGCCCTCGCGGCCCGAACTCTCGCCCCGCGAGCCCTCGTTGGGGGAAGCCTCGTCGCCGGGCGTCTCCTCGGCACCGGCGCCCTTCGCGGCACGGTCCGCCGAGGCTTCGCGAGCAGGCACACGGAAGACCGCCGTGGGCTCGTCCACCCGTCGGCCGCTTACCGCCTCGGGCTTCCCACCGGTCTGCTCGGCGGCCTTCCCGCCGGACTCCTCACCGGTCTTCTCAGCGGCTTCCTCACCGAGCTTCCCAGCGGACTTCCCAGGGGCCTCCTCACCGGTCTTCTCACCCGTGGGCTCTTCGTCCTCGCTGCGCGCCTCGGAGCTGCCGGACGCTTCCGCCGCGTCGGTCTCTGCGGGCTCGCCGGTCCCTCCGGTTCCGTCGACCTCCCCGACGTCCCCGGCCTCCGCGACGTCCCCGGTCTCGTCGGTCTCGTCGGTCTCGACGGCCTCCCCGTCGCTTCCGCTCTGGGTGGGTTTGCCCGAACCGAAGAAGGCGGCGGTCATGCGCTCCGCGCGCCTGGCGGCCTCCTCGCTGTCCGTCGCCGCCGCGAAGTCGTCCTCGCCGGGCCGTACGGTCCTGAACATCGCCGTGGGGTGGTCCACCCCGGCCGGGGCCTTCGCGGCGCTCTCAGCGCCGTCTGAGCCCTTCGGCGCCTTCACGTCTCCCGAGCCGCCCGTGCCGTTCGCGCCACCGGAGTCACTCGCACCACCCGAGCCACCCGAGGCGTCCGGCTCCTCGCCGTCGGCGGACTTCGGACGCACCGGCAGCTCTCCGGCCGGAATTTGGCTTGAATTCTTCTCCCCCGAACCGGAGTTGGCACTCTCGTTCTTGACGTCCGCGGTTTTTTCGGTGCTTTGCCCGTCGCTCTCGGCGGCTTGCCCGGTGCCACCGGGCTCGTCGTCCGTACCGGCGACCCACGCCGCCACCGCGGCCTTCAACCGGTCGTCGCCGCGCCCGTTGCCCTCGCCGCCGCCACCGGAGGCCGCGGCTTCGGAGCCGTCCGTCCCGGCACCGTCGCGAGCGCCGTCCGCGGCTTCCGCTTCCGTCTCGCCCCCGTCGGCCGCCGACGGCTCGGGCGGGGCGGGCGAGGCGTCGCCCGCGGCCTCGTCCCGGGCTTCGCCGGAATCGTCCGTGGCGTCGGAGGGGGCGGCGTCCGGCTTCGCGCCCCGCTTCCGCTCGTGGTTCTTCCCGGACTTCTTCCCGTCCGTGGAAGCAACCGCCGTGAGGTCGTCCGTCGTCTCCCCCGACGACTCCCTGCGTTCCACCTTGTCGGGGGACTCGCCCGCCACCGATGCCTCCTGCTGATGAATCTCGCCGCTCGCCCTACAAGTTGCGTATCAGTTAACAGTGTCCTGTGCGCCGCGCCTCCCACATCGCGCGGGGGCTCCGGCAAGGTCACGGACAGGTCTCTCCGACCGTGCAGACGAGAACGACATACCTACTGGTTCCCGTCCATAACGCCCAGGCACTCTCGACAGACCATTGTGAGAGGGGTCACCCTGTCAGACATCCACGCGGGGAGGCATGGATGGGCAGGAGCCGCAGAACTATTCCGGAGGAGCTTCTGCTGCTGGCCTTGGACCCGGCCACGGGCACCACGGCACAGCCGCAGTCGCTTGACCTCGGCCTGGCCGGGGCCCAGCTCGTCGAGCTGGCTCTCGCAGGACGTATAGCCCCAGACGGGGACCGAATCGCCGTGGTGCTGCCACGGCCGACCGGAGATCCAACTCTGGACTCCGCACTGGAGTTGCTGCGAAGGCGTGGCAGCCCGGTGCGCGCTGTCCACTGGATCGGCGGACCCCGATTGGGGCTTCGCCAAACCTATCTCACACACCTGGAGCGGTGCGGCATGGTGCATGCCGTATCAAGCCAGATGTGCGGGGTGTTGCCGACGACGCGCTACCAGGCGACGGAGACGGCCATCAGCCGGGAGATACGAACCCGGCTCGATGCGGCGATCCGTACGGGCGTGCCGCCGGACCCGCGGACGGCGGCGCTCGCGGCGCTGGCGCACGCGGTCGGCCTCGGCAAGCACCTGTATCCCGGCAACGAGGGGCGCTCGTGCCGCTCGCGTCTCCGGGATCTCATTCGGCACGACCCGATGGGCGGTCTCGTCGCACACGCCGTGATGGATGTGCAGAACGGCGCGGGGGCGCAGCCCCGGCGTGCGGCGGGCAACGGCGGCGCCGGTGCTCCGGCTCCCCCCGCCCAGAACGGCCGGCCGGCGGCGAGCGGCCGTCCCACGGCTGCGCGCGCGGGCGTACCCTCCGGACACGTCCAGTCCAGGCAGGTGTCTGAGAAGACACGGCCGAGTGTGGGCGGGATGGTCCGCGCCGGCGCACGCTGATCGAGGGGTGCGCGCGAGCGCACTCTGCACCACCGGCAGCGCGTCGGAGCGCCTGCCGGCACCGTGAAGGCGCGCGGGGTGGTGGCCCGGCTGTCGAAGGGGACGGCCGGACCACCACCCCGCGCGCATGCCTGCGGTCGGTGTCGCGCCGTGGACGCCTCCGCGCGTCGAGTACGGGCGTGTGCGAACGGCCGGGCCGCCGTGGCCGTATCCGTTCTGCCGGAGGCCCGTCGGTGTGCCCGTTCATGCACCCTCTGTTGCCATTCGCCAGCGAGATCGCTCACGGTGGTGGCAACCTGCTTGAAAGTAGTCGTACTTACGCGGAGGTGCAGCGCCTGTGGCGTCCAACGTCAACCCCACCGTCCGACGCCGTCGTCTGGGCCAAGAGCTGCGTCGTCTCCGTGAGTTGAAGAACATGACGGCAGAGGAGGTCGCGGACCGCCTGCTGGTCTCCCAGTCGAAGATCAGCCGCCTAGAGAACGGCCGCCGCAGCATCAGCCAGCGCGATGTGCGGGATCTGTGCGGGGTGTACGAGGTCGAGGACAGCCGCATAGTGGAATCGCTGATGCAGATGGCCAAGGAGTCGCGTCAGCAGGGCTGGTGGCATGCGTTCGGCGACATCCCCTACAGCGTCTACATCGGCCTCGAGACGGACGCGGCCTCGCTGCGCGTCTACGAACCGCAGGTCGTACCGGGCCTGTTGCAGACGCAGGCGTACGCGGAGGCCGTCTGCGAGGGCGCGCAGCCGGAGGCCTCGGCGGCGGACATCGAAAAGCGCGTCCAGGTACGCATGCGCCGCCAGGAGCGCATCAAAGACGCCCGTCATCCGCTGCGGCTGTGGGCGGTGCTGGACGAGTCGGCGCTGCGCCGCCAGGTCGGAGGCAGGCAGACCATGGTCGAGCAGTTGGAGCGGCTCAACGAGGTCTCCCAACTGCCCCATGTGACGGTCCAGGTGATGCCTTTCTCCATGGGCGCGCACCCGGGTGTGAACGGGCAGTACGCGATCTTGGAGTTCCCGGACGCGTCGGACTCGTCGGTGGTCTATCTGGAGGGCGTCACCAGCGACCTCTATCTGGAGAAGTCGCACGATGTGCAGAGCTACAGCGTGATGTATGAGCATTTGCGAGCCGAAGCTCTCAATCCGGACCAGACACGTGAGTTCATCGAGAATGTGGCAAAGGACTATGCCCGTGGCTGAGGGCGGGGAGCGTACACCCTGCCCGAGAGCACAGTGAAGCTTCCTGCGGAATATGCCATCCGGTCGAGTGAACGGCCCCTTCGCGCTGGGAAATCGAGGCGTACGGTCGAGCGCTGGAGTCGAACAACCGGAGCAGACATGGCAATTCAGCAGGGAAACACCAGCGAATGGATCAAATCGACCTACTCGGCGAACGGAGCGTGCGTCGAGGTGAAGTCCCCTACCCGGACGGCAGTGGCGGTGCGTGACTCGAAGGTCCCGGACGGGCCGTCGCTGAGCTTCCCCCCGGGCACCTGGGCAGGCTTCGTGGCCGATGTGCGCGGCGGAGGTTCCGTCCGTAGCGTCTGAGAAATCACGGTCACCCCGGTGACACCCGGCGACGCCCGGGGCACCGGCCCGGTGACACCTGGAACAGAGCCCTCTCGACCGGCCCGCCGTCCCAGCCGAGGGGGCTCTTCCACGGGCACATGACGGTGACCGCACACCCGGGCGGGTGCCGAGTCCCGTACGTACTCCCCCTGTTCGCTGCCCGGTTCAAGCACGCGGATAGCGCGCGAGCCACGCCTGCGACGCCGCTCCCGGAGCGTGCAGCGCGGGCCCCTGGGTCATCTCCATCGCGAAGTCGTCGGCCAGTTCGAGCACCGTCGCACGCCCCTCCAACTCCGCCACCCACGCGGGCGGAAGGGCCGTCTCCCCATGGATGGTGCCCAGCAGATTCCCGCAGACGGAGCCCGTGGAGTCGCTGTCACCGCCGTGGTTCACGGCCAGCAGCAGCCCATGGCGTACGTCCTCCGCGACGAGAGCGCAGTACACGCCGATGGACAGCGCCTCCTCGGCCGTCCACCCCTTGCCCAGAGCCTCGACGCGCTCCGCGGACGGCATACCCTGGCGCATCGCGCCCAGCGCCCGCTTCAGCGCGTCCGTCGTCTCCTCGTGGTCCGGCCTGGTCGCGAGCATCGCCAGCGCCTTCTGCACGGCGTGATCGAGGCTGTCCTTGCGCGCCAGCGCATGCACGATCACGGAGAAGGCACCCGCCGCGAGATAACCCGTCGGATGGCCGTGGGTCTGCGCCGCGCACTCCACGGAGAGCTGGAAGACCAACTGCGGCTCCCAGCCGACCAGAAGCCCGAACGGCGCCGAGCGCATCACCGTCCCGCAGCCCTTCGACTCGGGATTCTTCGGCGACTCCAGCGTGCCCATCCGCTCGTCGGACAGCCCGCTGAGGCACGTCTTGCCCGGCGAGCGCTGCGCGTACAGCCACTCCTCACGCGCCAGCCAGCCGTCCTCCTCCTTGCGCTCGTCCGGGCCCCAGTCCCGCTGCGTGACGGCCCACCTGCGGTACGCCGCGTGCACATCGGTCGGCGGGTGCCAGGCGCCCGTGTCACGGCGTACATGCGCACGGATCAGGCCGTCCGTGGTGAAGAGCGTCATCTGCGTGTCGTCGGTGATGGCACCGCGACGCCCGTACGCCGGTACGTAGTCCGTGACGCCGGCGGCGCCGTGCGCCTCTCTGATCGCGCTCAGCGAGTCGAACTCGACGCCCGCGCCCAGGGCGTCGCCGATCGCGCCGCCGAGCAGACAGCCCCGCACCCGGCTGCGGAAGTCCTGCTGCTCGGTGCGGCCCCACATGGCATCACCGCCGGAAGCGGCCACGTCTCTCTCCCACTGGTACGACGTAAAGGTCAGTGCCCCAAGGCAGCAAGGGAGGATCCGCCCCCCTCAGCAGGTCAGCACTCTAGAACGCCGCTTCAGCTTTCCAACACCGGAAGGAGCTCCGGAAGGTGTCCGTCCGAACGGCGGGCCGCCTGCTGCCGCTCCTCCGGCACCCGTCCGTACAGCGTCGTACGGGCACGGGCGGGCCTGCCCGCGGCTTCGGCGATCGCGACAAGATCCTTGACGGAACGGTACGAACCGTAGGAGGACCCGGCCATGCGGGAGATGGTCTCCTCCATCAGCGTGCCGCCCAGGTCGTTGGCACCGGACCGCAGCATCTCCGCGGCACCCTCCGTGCCCAGCTTGACCCAGCTCGTCTGGATGTTGGTGACGTACGGGTGCAGCAGCAGCCGCGCCATCGCCGTCACCGCCCGATTGTCGCGGGCGGTGGGGCCGGGCCGGGCGATGCCCGCGAGATACACCGGCGCGTTGGTGTGGATGAACGGCAGCGTCACGAACTCGGTGAAACCTTCCGCCCCCTTCGCCAGCGCCGACTGCTGGATGCGCGCCAGCCGCCGCAGATGACCCAGCCAGTGCCGAGGCTGATCCACATGCCCGTACATCATCGTCGACGACGAACGGATGCCCGACTCGTGCGCCGTCTCGATCACTTCGGCCCAGGTGTCGGCGGGCAGCTTGCCCTTCGTGAGGACCCAGCGGACCTCGTCGTCGAGGATCTCCGCCGCCGTGCCCGGAATGGAGTCCACACCCGACTCCTTCGCACGCAGCAGCCACTCACGGATCGAAAGCCCCGTGCGGCTGGCTCCGTTGACGACTTCCATCGGCGAGAAGGCGTGCACATGCATGCCCGGCACACGCTCCTTCACGGCGCGTGCGATGTCGAAGTACGCGCTGCCCGGCAGATCCGGATGGATGCCGCCCTGCATGCACACCTCGACCGCGCCCACGTCCCACGCCTGCTGAGCGCGGTCGGCGACCTGCCCGAGGGAGAGGGTGTAGGCGTCGGCGTCGGTACGGCGCTGCGCGAAGGCGCAGAAACGGCAGCCCGTGTAGCAGACGTTGGTGAAGTTGATGTTCCGCGTGACGATGTACGTCACCTCGTCGCCCACGACGTCGCGGCGCAACTCGTCGGCGACACCGCACAGCGCGTCCAGGGCCGGGCCGTCGGCGTGCAGCAGCGCCAGGGCCTCGTCGTCGCTGAGGCGCGTCGGATCGTCCGCCGCGGTCGACAGGGCCGCCCTCACGTCGGTGTCGATGCGTTCGGGCGCCATGCCGGGCCGTGCCGCCTCACGCAGCGAACCCCAGTCCCCGTAGACCTCGTCGAAGTCGTCACGACGGTCGCCGGAGCGGCCCTCGGTGTCGATCGTGCGATGCAGATCCGTACGTCCCGAAGGAGCGAGGAAACCCTCGTCGGGCTCCTGCCAAGGGCGGCCCTCAACGGGCGCGTCCTCACGGGCGAGACCCGTGCCCGGCTCCGCCAGCGCCTCCACGTGCGGCAGCAGCCGGGGATCGAGCCACGGCTCGCCGCGCCTCACGAACTCCGGGTAGATCGGCAGGCGTTCACGCAGCACGAAACCCGACTCGGCCGTGCGCTCGGCCAGATCCTCGATCTGCGGCCACGGACGCTCCGGATTGACATGGTCCTTCGTCAGGGGCGAGACACCGCCCCAGTCGTCGATGCCCGCGGCGATCAGCGCCGCGAACTCTCCCGCGGCGCCGTCGACCAGATTCGGCGGCGCCTGGATACGAGCCGAGGGGCCCATCACATGGCGCGCCACCGCCACCGTCGCGGCCAGCTCCTCCAGTTCGGCGTCCGGCGTCCCGCGCATCGCCGTGTCCGGCTTGGCGCGGAAGTTCTGCATGATGAGTTCCTGAATGCCGTGGTAGGCGCGCTGAACGCGGCGCAGCGCGAACAGGGACTCCGCACGCTCCTCATATGTCTCGCCGATGCCGATCAACAGCCCAGTCGTGAAAGGCACGTTGGAACGACCCGCGTCCTCCAGCACACGCAGCCGCACCGCGGGCTCCTTGTCGGGAGAGCCGTAGTGGGGGCCACCCGGCTCGCTCCACAGCCGCTCGGCCGTGGTCTCCAGCATCATGCCCATCGACGGCGCGACAGGCTTGAGACGCTGGAAGTCCGACCAGGACAGCACCCCGGGATTGAGGTGCGGCAGCAGACCCGTCTCCTCCAGCACGCGGATCGCCATGGCGCGCACATACGACAGGGTGTCGTCGTAGCCGTGCGACTCCAGCCACTCACGGGCCTCCGGCCAGCGGTCCTCCGGCTTGTCCCCGAGCGTGAACAGGGCCTCCTTGCAACCCGATTCGGCTCCGCGGCGAGCGATGTCGAGGACCTCGTCGGGGGAGAGGAACGCCCCGTGGCCGTCGCGGCGCAGCTTTCCGGGGACGGTCACGAACGTGCAGTAGTGGCACTTGTCGCGGCACAGCCTGGTGAGCGGGATGAACACCCCCCGCGAATAAGTGATCACCCCGGGACGGCCCGCCGCCTCCAGCCCCGCGTCCCGAACTCGCGCCGCGGAACGGGCCAGTTCGGCGAGGTCGCCGCCGCGGGCCTGAAGCAGTACGGCGGCTTCGGCGGCGTCGAGCGACACCCCGTCGCGGGCACGGCGAAGGGCACGCCGCATTGCGTTGGCGGTGGGGGCTGCCTGCGCGTTCGAAGTCATGAATCGAGCATACGAGCGGGACCGGCGGCTCTCCGGGACGCGGCCTGCGGGCAATCTCACATCGGCCGCGGGTTCGGCCGGGCATACGGCCGCGCGTCCGTCAGCGCATGGGGCTGCGCATGCGTGGGGGCGTGGGGGCGTAGGGCTGGGCATCCGTCAGCGCATGGGGCTCGGCACACGGCCGGGCATGCGTCTGGGCACGGGTCTGGCGCGCGTCTGGGCATCGTCTACGGGGCTGTTTCGACGAGAAGTGCTCGATCGCGGGGGTGCTCGTCTACGGTGCTGCGAGCGCGTCGGCCGTACGGCCGCGTGCCATGCGGGATGCGACAACCGGCGGTGTGCTGATCGTGCGCCTGCCGGCGAAACCGACGATTACGGGGGAATACATGCGAGTTCGCGTTCTCACCACTTCCGCTGTGCTGATGTTCGCCGTACTGGGCGCAGGCGCCGCGACGGCGCACGCGGCACAGGACGGCACACGGGGCGGGGCCCCGGGCGCGGGGGCCGGAGTGACGGTCGCCGCGCAAGAGGCTGCTTCGGACGGGGCGTCGGACGGGGCGTCGGGCGGTACGTCGGCCGGGGCCGCCTCGGAACGGGCCGGTGGCGATGACGAGGTACGTACCGAGGCCGCGCCCGGCCGGATATCGGGCGGCGTCAGCAGCGGAGGCACCAGGGGCGGGACCACGAGCAGCAGCTCGTCCAGCTCGACGACGAGCAGCAGCACGACCAGCACCGGAGGCAGCCTCAGCAGCAGTAGCAGTAGCAGCACTGGGGGGAGCCTCAGCAGCAGTAGCGGAGGCAGCAAGACCAGCAGCACAGGCAGCACAGGCGGGACCGTCAGCAGCAGCAGCGGCGGCATCAGCAAGACCAGCTCGGGCAGCAGTTCACGGGGCGGCACGAGCATCGGCAGGACCACGACGGCCAGCGGCGGCTACGGCAGCACGGACTCGGACCGCAAGAAGAGCCACAGCCGCTGGTGGCTGTGGCTGCTGATCCCGTTCATCCTCCTCGTCGTCGTGGCCGTGGGCCTGGCGCTCTACGCCGCCTCCCGGCGCCGCTCCTGAACGGGCATGGGGACAGGGCGGGTTGACGGGGGCGGGTTGACGGGGCGAGTCGACAGGCCGGGGCCCTGGAGCTACGGATCGGGCCCCTGGACGCGCGGACCAGGGCCCTGGAGCCCCGGGCAGAAGCCGCCCCCTCGGGCCACGCACGGCATGGCCGGAGGGGGCGGAGGGCGCGCGCATCCCTTGTCCTTTCCGGCCTGGTCGGCCCTCCCCCGCCGCACCCGCCAAGAGTTATCCACAGGGGTTCCCCCTCCTGTCTCCTCCACGTAGAACAGAGCCGTGGCGCCAGACCGGCGCCGCCACATACTTCGGGTGCAGGACGCGCAGCCGCGTCGCACATAGGGGGAGGCACAGATGCCAGGCGTGGAAAGACGCGACGTGCTCCGGCTGTCGGCGGTGGCGGGCGCCACGGGCATGCTCACCCTCGGCGGGGTCCGCTTCGCCCGCGCCGCCGACGGCACCGAGAAGACCCGTACCGTCAAGGGCCGACTGCCCACCGGCGCACCCGACTTCGTATATCTCCCGGTCGAAGTCCCCGCAGGCGTCCGCGAGATCGAGGTCTCGTACACCTACGACAAGCCCACCGTCCCCGAGGGCACCAAGGGCAACGCCCTGGACATAGGCGTATTCGACGAACGGGGCACGGCCCTCGGCGGGCGAGGCTTCCGTGGCTGGTCCGGCGGTGCACGCGACCGGTTCACGATCAGCGCCGAGAAGGCGACGCCGGGCTATGTCGCAGGTCCCGTCCATGAGGGCACCTGGCACGTCGTCCTAGGCCCGTACACCGTCGCCCCACAGGGCATGGAATATGAGGTCACCGTCACGCTCCGGTACGGCGACCAGGGCGAGACCCCCCGTCCCGTCCACCCGCCCGAGCGCGCGAAGGGCCGAGGACGTGCGTGGTACAGGGGCGACTGTCATCTCCACACGGTGCACTCCGACGGCAAACGCACCCCGGCGGAGGCCGCCGCCGCAGCCCGCGAGGCAGGACTCGACTTCATCACCACCACGGAGCACAACACCACGTCGGGGCACGGCGCTTGGGACGGCCTGTGGGACGAGGACTTCCTGATCCTCTGCGGCGAGGAGGTCACCACCCGCAACGGCCACGTGCTGGCGCTGGGCACGGACCCGGGCACCTTCGTCGACTGGCGCTACCGAGCGGGAGACGGCCACTTCTCACGCTTCGCACGGCGCATACGGCGCGCGGGCGGACTGGTCGTACCGGCCCACCCCGACTGCCCGTTCGTGGGCTGCCAGTGGAAGTTCGGCTACGGCGAAGCGGACG
The DNA here is from genome assembly GCF_022524345.1 of Streptomyces marispadix. Classification (NCBI taxonomy): domain Bacteria; kingdom Bacillati; phylum Actinomycetota; class Actinomycetes; order Kitasatosporales; family Streptomycetaceae; genus Streptomyces; species Streptomyces marispadix. Next base: position 2,655,479 of record NZ_JAKWJU010000002.1, read on the forward strand.
CGGTCGAGGTGTGGAACGGGCCTTGGACGACGGACGACGAACTCGCGGTCGCCGCCTGGGACAACATGCTGACGGCCCCGCCGCCCGACCGTGGCCCGCTGCCCGCGATGGGCAACAGCGACGCACACGCCGAGCCGCAGAAAGTCGGCCTGCCGCAGACGGTCGTGCTGGCGGAGGACCTGTCACGGCGAGCGCTGCTGGAAGGCATACGCGCGGGCCGCAGCTATATCGCGGAGTCCTCGGAGATCTCCGTGCGGTTCACCGCGAGCAGCGAACACGGCGAACACGCCGACATAGGCGAGCGGTTGGCGGTCCCCAGCGATGCGCGGGTGACCGTCCGTCTGGAGGTGACCGGTGCGCCGGAGGGTGCCACGGCCCGGTTCCTCACCGACCAGGGTGAGATGTTCGCGAGCCCCGTATCCGACAAGCCGCTGGAGTGGCGTACGACGGCGTCGGCGGCGGCATATGTGCGCGCGGAGATACGCCACCGCCCGCCCATAGGCTCGCCCGCGGACCTGCCGGGCGCGATGGCCGCGATGACCAACCCCATCCGGCTCGGCCACGACGACGGCTGAACCTCGGGGCCGGGCACGGCTGTTCGCGAGCGGAACGCAGGCGGACGGGGCCGCAGGCAGGCGACGAGAGGACAACGGGCAACGGGGCGAATTGAGGGGGGCGGGGGTGGGGGGGGAGCCCCCCAGTGCTGCGCGCCCCATCCCCCCGCCACGCCCCCTGACGCCCCCTCACCCGCCGGGCGTTGTCGCGCCGGGCGGTATCCCCGCCGGGGTCCCGCCCCGCGCTGCCCCCTGTCCTGACTCCTCCTGTTTGACTGTTCTTCACGGCAGGTCGATGTGTACGGATGTTCCCGTTACGGGTGTGCGGCTTAAAAGCGTCAGGCAGCATGTGGGGACCGCCGGGTGACGATGGCCGAAAAGGGCAGTGCTCGTGTTGCACATCCGCGCTCCCGACGTCCGTCCGACCACGAACCACCGTTCCGCAGCAACCAGTTGATCAAGGACGCCGATGACCGACACACCGGTGGCGCTGATCGTGTTCCTCGCCTTGGGTACCGTCGCCGTCGTTCTGGCCCTCCTCCTCGTCCGTTCGCGACAGGAGTTGAGCAGGTCTCAGCTCCACTCGGAGGCGACAGAGACGGAACTCGAGAGCGCGTCGCGCTACGCCGCCGATCTCGCGGCGAGGCTTCAGGCGGTCGAGTCCGAGCTGAGGCATCTCGTGAACGCCCGCATACCTGATCTGGCCAGTTCCCTCGCCCACTCCAACGTCCCCGTCCCCGGCCCTCTCGGCACCGCGACGCTCAGCCCGGAGCTGGACCGTTCCATCGACGCCGTGCTCTCACAGGTGAGGGAGGAGGTCACCAAGGAACGCAAACGTGTCGACGCCGCGGCGCAGGCGACGATGCGGGGCGCCAGCACCACCATTCAGGCGCTGCTGTACCAGCTTCAGACCCTCCTCCAGCGGATGCAGGAGAAGTACGAGGACCCTCTCGTCGCCGAGGACCTCCTCGCGGCGGACTTCCTCAACGAGCAGGCGCTGCGCCGCATTCAGTCGACTGCGGTGGTCTGCGGTGCCTGGCCCGGGTTGACGCGCGACAACTCGCATCTCGCTGACGTCGTCGTGGGTGCCTCGTCCCGGCTGAGCGGCTATGAGCGCATCCAGGTCAGCAATCTGCTGCGTGACCCGGTGGGTGTGATCGCCCGCGCGGTCGAGCCGGTGGCGGTGACGCTGACGGAGCTGATGGCGAACGCGCTTCACTACTCGCATCCCGAACTCCCCGTCGTCGTAACGCTCCAGCAGGGAAACCGCGGGGTGTCGGTCATCATCGACGACGCGGGCGTCGGCATGACAGCGGAGGAACTGACCCGCGCCAAGCGGCTGATGTCGGGCGAGGAGGCCATTCTCATCACCGAACTCGGCGACCCGCCGCGCAACGGCTTCGCGGCCATCGGGCAGCTTGTGCGCCAGTACGGGTTCGCCGCGCATGTGGAGCCTTCCCCGTACGGGGGTGTGCGTGCGGTGGTGCACATTCCGGGCGAGCCGCTGCTGACGCTGCTGGACGAGGCGGAGCATCCGATGTCGGCGATGGCTCCGACGCCGCCGTACGGCACGCCCGTGCTGCCGGGTTATGCGCCTGCGGACTTCCGTTCGCCGGTCCCGTCGCAAGGGGTCGGCGCGGGTGCCCCGCTTGGGGCCGGTGCGGGCGCGTCGCCGGGTGCCGGTACGGGAACGTCCTCCGGGACGGCGGACTCCGGCGCAGGGGAGTTGCCCCGCCGTCGCAGGCGGCGGCGCGCGGACGCGGCGGAGAAGGCGGCTGCCGCCGGCGGCACGGGCGATGCGAGTACGGGGAGCGGCGGCGCAAAGTCCGTTGATCCGCCCGGCACTTCACGCCCGGCGGAACCGGGCGGAGAGCCGGACACCGCCCCTGGCACCAGCCGCGGCACCGACCCCCGCTCCGGCTCCGGCTCGAAATCCACTCCCGGAAGCGCCTTCGCACCGCCGACGACGCCCGAGCAGAGCGCGGAGCGCTGGTCGGCGTTCCAGAGGGGCACCGCTTCCGGAAGGGCGGCGGCCATGGACCGGCCGGACGGCCCGGAAGAGCGAGACTCCGCCGACTCGCCCCGCTCCCCGCACAGCCCGAGCAGATCGACCGACACGACCCGTACCAGCAGCACAAGCGACACCGCAGGGGCGGACGGCGTATCAGGCGACGCCGGCCCCGGCGCTTCGGAAGGGAACAAGCACGCATGACCATCCCCGCTCGCCGCCCGGTCCGTGAGGACACCTCCTGGGTACTGACTCCGCTTCTTGAGCTGCCGCATGTGATACACGCCGCGGTGATCTCCGGCGACGGTCTGATCGAGGGCCGTTCGCCGGATCTGGAACGGGATTCCGCGGAGGGCGTCGCGGCGATGCTCTCCGCCCTTCAGGGTGCGGCCCGTACGACCACGGCGGCTTTTGTGGGCGACCACGACGTCGAGTTGCGCCAGACCGTGATCGAGTCCGACCGGGGCTGGGTCTTCGCGATACCTGCCGGGCAGAACACGTGTCTGGCGGTCTTCGCCGGGCCGGACGTCAACATGGGTGTCGTCACGCACCAGATGCAGGTCCAGGTGGCGAGCCTGGGCTCGAAGACCATGAACAGCCCGACACGGAGCGACAGTCCGGCATGAATCCGCCGCCACGTGACCACCGGCGTCTCGTGCCCGCGTATCTGGCTACGACCGGGCGCGCGGTGCCGAGCCGCAACACGTTCGACCGGCTGACGGTGCTGCATGCCCCGGGTGATCCTGCGGGGAGCGGTCTGCGGCCGGAGCAGCGGCGACTGCTGGAGTTGCTTCAGCCTGGTCCGCTGTCTCTGGCCGAGGCGGCTGCGCATCTGCGGTTGCCTGTCAGCGTCGTGAAGGTCATGGTGGCCGATCTGGTCGATGCGGGCCGTCTGTCCGCTCGTGCCCCCGTACCCGACGCCGAACTGCCCGAGCGGCAGATTCTGGAGAAGGTTCTCGATGGACTCCGCACTCTCAGGTCCTCGCGATGAAGACACCGGTGACGAAGACGAAGACTGGCGGCGGGCCGCCGGTGGTTCCGGCGGTGGTTCCGGCGGTGGTTCCGGCGGTGACGGTCCCGCCGGCTCGGCGCCCCCGCCTGTGCCCGAGCCGCCGGAGGCGGTGGTCCACCTGGACGGGGAGCGCACTCAGACGCTGGTGAAGCTGCTGGTGGCGGGCCCGTTCGGTGTCGGCAAGACGACGTTCATCCGTTCGCTGTCGGAGACGGAGCCGCTGCACACCGAGGAGTTGATGACCAGCGGGAGTGCGGCCGTCGACGATCTGTCGGGGGTCAGGGAGAAGTCGACGACGACGGTGGCGATCGACTTCGGCCGTCTGACGCTGCCGGGCGATCTGGTGCTGTACATGTTCGGTACGCCCGGCCAGCGCCGTTTCTCGCCGCTGTGGCAGGACATCTCGCGTGGTGCGCTGGGTGCTCTCGTCCTGGCCGACACCCGCCGGTTGTCGGATTCGTTCGAGGTGATGGACATGATCGAGGACGCGGGGCTGCGTTACGCGGTCGCCGTGAACTCCTTCCCCGACTCTCCCGCGCACCATCCGTCCACGTTGCGCGACCATCTCGATCTGCTGCCCGATACGCCGCTGGTGCTGTGCGACGCTCGCGACCGTGAGCAGGCGACGGATGCGCTGATCGGTCTCGTGGGCCATGTGCTCGCGCTCACGCCTCAGGAGACTCTGTGACGTCCGCTTCCGAGCCGGGCACTCCGGCGCACGCCTCCACCCAGGACTCGCCCAAGCGCACGCCCACGCCGGACACGCCGCCGCCAGGCACCACCGCCCCGGACGCGCCCGAGCGCACGCCGGCGCCGGACATACCCACGCGCGCCCCGGCCGGTGAGTCCCCCGCCCCGCTCAGCAGTGCCCTGCCCACGCCGGTGGGCGAACCCCACGTGGAGCTGGAGCAGTTGTACGGGCCGGAGTTCGCCGCCGATCCGCAGGGCGTCTATGCGCGGCTGCGCCGCTACGGCCCGATCGCCCCGGTGGAGATCTCGCCGGGCATCACGGCGATGCTCGTCACCGACTACCGGGCGGCGCTCGATCTGCTGCACGACACGGTCACCTGGTCCAAGGACCCTCGTAAGTGGCAGGAGTCGGTGCCGGAGGACTCGCCGATCCTGCCGATGATCGGCTGGCGTCCCAACGTCATGTTCAACGACGGTGATGTGCACGCCCGTTACCGTCAGGCGATCACCGACGGCTTCGAGCGGATTCCGCCGCACGAGCTGCGCACGATGGTGGTGGGCATCGCCGACTCGCTCATCGCGGGGTTCGGTGCGGACGGACAGGCCGATCTGATGGGCCAGTTCGCGCGTCTGCTGCCGTTGAAGCTATTCAACAGGCTTTTCGGGCTGCCCGATTCGTACAGTGACCGCCTCATCTCGTCCATCGCCGGGATGATGGAGGGCGACCCGGCCGAGGCGTCGGCGGCGAACGAGGAGTTCCAGGGCTATATCAGCGAGTTGATCTCCGCGAAGAAGCATGTGCGCGGCCGGGATCTGACGTCGTGGTTCCTGGACCATCCCGTCGGTCTGAACGACGAGGAGGTCACGCATCAGATGGTGCTGACCATGGCCGCCGGTCATGAGCCGACGTGCAATCTGATCGGCAACGCCCTGGCCCGCATGCTCACCGACGACCGCTACTACAGCACGCTGTCCGGGGGTGCTCTCACTCCGCGCGACGCCATTCAGGACGTGCTGCTCAACGAGCCGCCGATCTGCAACTATTCGGCGCACTTCCCCCGGCGTGACGTGTTCTTCCACGGCACGTGGATCCGTACGGGGCAGCTCGTGATGGTGTCCTACACGGCGGCGGGCGCGGCTCACGGCCGTACGGGGGAGGGTGCGGGCGCCGGCGGCAGCGGCGCGAGCGGTTCGGGCGGCGGTGCGCATCTGGCCTGGTCGGCGGGGCCGCATTCGTGCCCTGTGCCTCGTGCGGCGCTGCTCATCGCGACGACGGCGATCGAACGGCTCTGCGCTTGGCTGTCGGACATCGAACTGACCGTTCCGCACGACCGGTTGACGTATCGGCCGGGTCCGTTCCACCGGGCCCTGACCGAACTGCCCGCACGTTTCACTCCGATCAGCCCCGGCCAGGCAGGAGAGACTCCATGGGACAGCAGGGACACAGGGCACAGCGGCAACGGCAGGGCGGAGGCGGAGGGGGAGAGCACGCCCGCTCCGTGACGCCGGAGGCGGTGCCGATCGACCCGGCGGGGGCCGACATCCATGGTGAGGCGGACCGTCTGCGTGCGCGCGGCCGGCGGCGCTAGTGGAGTTGCCTGCGGGTATCCGTGCGTGGTCCGTCGGCAGTTTCGGTCTGCTGAAGCGGCTGCTGACCGACGAGCGGGTCTCGAAGGATCCGCGGCAGCACTGGCCGGCGTGGCAGCGCGGCGAGTTCCACGACACGTGGATTCGTTCCTGGGTCGGTGTGACGAACATGTTCACGTCGTACGGGGCGGATCACCGGCGGCTGCGGAAGCTGGTCGCTCCGGCTTTCACGGCCCGCCGTACGGAGGCGATGCTTCCGCGCGTCGAGCGCATCACGGGTGAACTGCTCGACGCGATGGCGGGGTTACCGCCCGGCGAGCCGGTCGATCTGCGCGGCGCGTATGCGCATCCGCTGCCGATGGGTGTGATCTGTGAACTGTTCGGCGTTCCCGATGAGCAGCGTCCGGACATGGCCCGCCTCGTGGAACGCATCATGGACACTTCCGTTTCGCCGGAGGAGGCGGCCCGTACGGCGGAGGAGGTGCAGAGTGCCTTCGGTGCGCTGGTCGCGCTCAAGCGGCGGGAGCCGGGTGAGGATCTGACGAGCGTGCTGGTCTCCGCGCGTGACGACGAGACGGGGTCGAAGCTGTCGGAGGCGGAGCTGCTCGACACGCTTCTGCTGGTGATCGGCGCGGGCCATGAGACGACGGTGAACCTGATCGGCAACGCCGTGCACGCCCTGCTGACCCATCCCGCCCAGCTTGAACTCGTTCTCGATGGGCGTGTCTCGTGGAACGACGTCATCGAGGAGACGCTGCGCTGGGCGCCGAGCATCGCCTCGCTTCCGTTGCGGTACGCGGTGGAGGACATCGAGCTGGGCGCCGAACTCGTCGGGGACGCCGAGGAGTTGCCTGGCCGACGCCACTGGCGGCGTCGGCGGCGCTTCCGGCGCGGACGGCGGCACGGTCACGATTCGCCGAGGTGAGGCGATACTCGCCACCTACGCCGCAGCGGGCCGCGATCCGGGCAGACACGGCGCCACCGCGGGCGAGTTCGACGTCCGGCGCACGGATGTGGAGCATCTGTCGTTCGGGCACGGCGTGCACTTCTGCCTGGGCGCTCCCCTCGCGCGCATGGAAGCCCGTACGGCGCTCCCCGCGCTGTTCGAGCGCTTCCCGGAGCTGTGTCTGGCGGTGCCGCCGGAGGAGCTTAGGCAGGTGGAGTCGTTCATCGCGCACGGCTATCGCACGCTGCCCGTGCTGCTGCACGGCTCCCGCTGAGTAGTCCGCGCCCCGGGCTACGGCGGCTGACGCGGCGCCGGCAGGCACCGAGGCGTCCGTTCCGCCCCCGCAGGGGACCTACAGGGGGTCTTCAGGGGTCTTCGGGGTCGTGCTTTTACCACACCAACAGCCCGTGTTCCGTGAGAAGTTCGAAGGACTCGTAGAGGAGCTGGGGCCCTGATGACGTATAGCTGACAAGCAAGGCAGACTGACCCCTGCGGGAGTGGAATGAAAGCGCAGGGGGCCATCATGGGCGCGGGCGCCGAGGGGATCATCGGCCGCGGGACCGAGCAACTGGAGCACACGCTGTGCTTCACGGTGCTCGGACCGGTCCGTGCCCACCGCGGTGACCAGGAGCTGTCCATGGGTTCGCCGCAGCAGCGTGCGATGCTCGCGGCGCTGCTGCTGCGCGGCGGCCACACGGCCACGGCGGAGGAGCTGATCGACGCCCTGTGGGGTGAGGAGCCCCCGGAGCAGGCGAAGGCGACGCTGCGCACCTACGCCTTCCGTATCCGCAAGGCGCTCGGAGACGATGCGGAGCTGCTGGTCAGCGAGTCGGGCGGCTATGCGATCCGTACGGGCCGTGCCTTCTCCGACGTCTCGCTGGATCTGGATGTGGCCACGGCGCTGGTCGCCGAGGCGGAGAAGTCCGCGGCGAGCGGCGACCGTTCACGGGCGCGTGACAGCTATGCCGCCGCTCTCGCGCAGTTCAGCGGTGAGCCGCTGGCGAGTGTTCCGGGCCCGTTCGCGGAGCGGCAGCGCAGCAGCCTGGCGGAGTGGCAGCTCACTCTTCAGGAGCACCGCATCGATCTGGATCTCCAACTCGCGGGTCACACCGAGGCGGTGAGCGAGCTGACCGCTTTGACGGCGGCGCATCCGCTGCGGGAGCGGCTGCGGGAGCTGCTGATGCTGGCGCTGTACCGCAGCGGCCGGCAGGCGGAGGCGCTGGCGGTGTTCGCCGACACCCGTCGTCTGCTGGCGGACGAACTGGGCGTCGATCCGTGCGCGGAGCTTACGGGCCTTCACCAGCGCATTCTCGAAGCGGACGACGGTCTCGCCCTCGCACCGGACGAGCCGTCGGGCCCGGCCACGCCGAAGCCCGCGCAGCCCGCTCAACTGCCTGCGGCGGTCGCGGACTTCACGGGACGTAAGGCGTTCGTCGCGGAGCTGAAGGACCAACTGGCTCTGGCGGAGGGCACGGTGATGGCGCTGTCCGCGGTGGCGGGCATCGGCGGCGTCGGCAAGACGACCCTGGCCGTGCATGTGGCGCATGCCGCGGCCGAGTACTTTCCCGACGGTCAGCTCTACGTCGACCTTCAGGGCGCGGGCCCTTCGGCTGCGGAACCGGAGGCGGTGCTGGGGGCGTTCCTGCGTTCGCTGGGTGTCGAGGACAACGGCATCCCGGAAGGGGTCGAGGAGAGATCGGCGCTGTTCCGTTCGCTGCTGTCGGGCCGCCGCATACTCACCCTCCTCGACAACGCCCGTGACGCGGCGCAGGTGCGTCCCCTGCTGGCGGGGGCCGCGGGCTGTGCCGCGCTGGTCACCAGCCGTACGCGGATGACGGATCTGGCGGGCGCGCACCTGATAGACCTCGATGTGATGAGCCCCGACGAGGCGATGACGCTCTTCACGCGCATCGTCGGGGAGGAGCGGGTGACCGCCGAGCGTCAGGCGGCGATGGCGGTCGTCGGTGCCTGCGGTTTCCTTCCGCTGGCGATCCGTATCGCCGCGGCCCGGCTCGCCTCCCGCCGGACGTGGACGGTGGCCGTACTCGCGGAGAAGCTCGCCGACGAGCGGCGCCGTCTCGACGAACTCCAGGTCGGCGACCAGGCCGTGAAGGCCACCTTCGAGTTGGGCTACGGCCAGCTCGATGCCGAACAGGCCCGTGGTTTCCGCCTGTTGGGCCTCGCCGACGGCCCTGACATCTCGCTGCACGCCGCGGCGGCGCTGCTGGACCGTCCGGCGGGCAGCACCGAGTCGCTGCTGGAGTCGCTGGTCGACGCGTCCCTGCTGGAGTCGGCCGCGCCTGGCCGCTACCGCTTCCACGATCTGGTGCGTCTCTTCGCGCGTGCCTGCGCGGAGCGCGACGAGCAGCCGCCGTCGGAGCGTGAGGCGGCCTTCTCCCGGCTGCTGGACTTCTATCTCGCGACCGCTTCGAAGGTCTTCGCCCTGGAACGCCCCGGCGAGCGGGCCGTCGACCATCTCACCCGGCCGCGCACCGGCGGTCTGCGCTTCGCGGACCGCGACGCCGCGCTCGCGTGGCTGTTCTCCGAGGCGGACTGTGTGCTGGCCTGTGTGCAGCAGGCCGCCGAGCGCGGGCTGCTGCGCCACGCCGCGGACCTGCTGATCGCGGTGAAGGACTGCGCGGACTCGGGTGTGCACTCGCTGCGTTACGAGCGGGCCGCCGCCACCGTGCGCGACGCCGCCCGCGACGCCGGCGACGTGCTCGCCGAGGCCCGTACGCAGATCATGCTCACGCACGTCCACATCGTCGCGGGCCGCTTCGACCAGGCCGATCAGGAGGCGGAGCGCGCGGCGCTGCTCGCCGGTGCCTCGGGCGATGTCCTGGCGGGCTGCTGGTCCCTCAACGACCGGGGCATCGTGGCCAATTGCCAGCAGCGCTACAGCGACGGCGAGGCGTATCTGCTGCGCGCCATCGACGCCTTCCGCGAGGACCGCAACCGGCCCAGCGAGGCGAGCGCGCTGTGCAACCTCGCGCAGATCTGCCTGGCGCTCGGCCAGACCGACCGCGGAATTCAGCTCGCCGAGCAGGGACTTGAGATCTACGAGACCCTCGACCACGGCATGCGTACGGCCAACGCCCGCTATGTGCTGGGCCGTGCCCTCACGCACGGCGGTCATGTCGAGGAGGGCCTGGATCAGCTCAACCAGGCCGCCTCCCTCTTCCACGAGAGCCGCCAGCCGCTGTGGGAGGGCGTCTCCAACTTCCGTATCGCGGAGGCCCACTTGGCGGCGCGGCGGCCCGCGCAGGCGGCCGGGCACGCCGAACAGGCCCTTGCGCTGCGCGGCATCGGCGGCGAGTGGATGCGCGGCAGGATGCTCACGGTCCTGGGGCGTGCGCTGGTGGCGCTGGGTCAGCGTGACCGTGCAAGGGTGTGCTGGAAGGACGCCCTGGCCATCTTCGAGGAGATGGGCGCCTCCGACGCGGACGAGGTGCGGGCGCTTCTGACCCCTGCTCAAGCTGCGTAAACACGCGCGGCGGGCCCGCTTATCAGTCGTTCATCGATCGTTTATCGCGGCTCGGCAGTCTTATCCCGTCGATCCGTCGCGTCGGGGGGCAGGCGGATCCGGGGGAGGCCGCGCTCCGGCTAGGGTGAGCGGCCCTAACGCCCGCCCGGCGGCCCACGGGGGAGTCGCTGGGCGGGCACGTCAGCACAATCTGCCACCAAGCCAGGAGAGTTCGGCAATGACTGAGACAACGCAGTCCACCGTTAAGGACATCGAAGACGACATCGAGACCACCAGCACCGACGACAACCACTCGCCGATCAGCCCTGAGAAGGACGGCGTGGCCTCGGCCGAAGACGGCGACGTGACGACGCTCGACAACCACTCGCCCATCGCGCCGCCGAGGGGCCGGAAGACCTCCGCCGACGAAGAGGCCGAGGACGAGGGCGATGTGACGACGCTCGACAATCACTCGCCGATCGCGCCGCCGCTGGGCGGCGCCCAGTAGGCCGCTTTCCACGGGGGAACAGGCGGGCTTGGCGTCAGCAGCGCGGAGGGGGCGCCGCTGCCGCCGGGCCCGCTTGAGTGTGCGCCGAAAGGGCATCCTGACAGTGCACGCATCCCGACGTACGCGAAAGCGATGTCAGGTACGCGAACTTGGGTCTCCCGAAGGAGAGGACATGCCCAGAATTCTCAGGACGCTCGTCGTCTGCTCGTTACTGATACTCGGAGCGGCCTCTCCAGCGATGGCCGCCGAATCGCAGGACGGTGGGGTGGCAGTGCACGACGTTCACATCACCGGCACCACCGACGGGCATTCGCCCTGACGGACGGACACCGCGTGGAACGGGGCGGGCCGCTTGTGCGGCCCGCCCCGTTCCGTGTCCGCGTTTCCCGGCCCGCGCGTCGTGCTCGCGGCGGATACGCGACTGCTGTGCGCCGCCGGTGCGTTGACGGCGTCGGCGCCGCGCCGGCGCCGCGCCGGTCGACGGACTAGCCGACGGGCTAGTCGACGGACTTGACCAGGCACTCCGAGACGTCGCCGATGCGCCCCGGGTGTGCCATGCGTACGTCCACCGGTGCGGTGGTCCTGCTGCCGACCTCCACCTCGGCGGAGCCCGAGTCGACGTGCGTCCCGGACTCGTCGAGGAACTCGACCGTCACCGTGTAGGTCTTGGTGTAGTTCTTCGGGTTGCGGACCTCCACCTCGGCCTTCGCTTCGCTGCCGCTCTGCGGGGCGCAGCGGGTGACCGTCGCCGACGCCGATCCGTAGCGGGTGCTGCCGTGCCTCGAACCGGTGGTGCCGGTGGTGCTGTGGTAGCGGCGGGTACCGCTCCGGTAGCCGCTGTCGCCGGAGCTGCCGTAGTCGCCCTTACGGCCGTAACTGCTGCCGTCGCTGCCGTAACTGCTGCCGCCCGTGTCGCTGTCGTAGCTGCTTCCGCTGTTGTTGTGGCTGCTCGAACTCGAACTGCTGCACCCGCCCCCCTTGCTGCTGCCCCGGTACCCGCCGCCCTTGCGGCCGGGGCTGAAACCGCTGATCGCCACCAGCACGACGGCGACCGCGGCGATGAGCTTGAGACGACGCGACATGGACCGAACCCCCGATTCTCGACATGCACGGGAGCGGACGCCCCCGTGCGGGGACGCCGTCAGGTGGCCGCGGGGTTCCGCCGGGCGTAACGTCTTGTACGGGACGGCGCATCCTGCGGCGGCCCCCTGCTTCCCGATCCGCGACGCACCCGCGGGGAGAAGCGGCCCCGGCGCCGGAAGCGAGGCGAAGCCGATGGTCCGCAACCTGCTCGGCATCCTGTTGGCGCTCGCCGGAGCGGCCCTGGCCGTGTGGAGCCCCTTCAGCTCCTGGTACGGAGGCCGGCTCGGCCGTGACTACGAGACGAGCGAGCTGTTCGGCTCCGGCGGCATCACCGGAACCCAGGCCGGACTGTGGACGGGCCTGTTCGTGCCCATGCTGGCCGCCGCGGCGCTCGCCTTCCTCGCGGCGCTGCTGCGCTCACGCCTGCTGATGACGCTCGCGGGTCTCCTCGTGCTCGGCTTCACGATCCTGTGGATGGTCCGCCAGGGGCAGGAGGCGGGCACCCTCACCGCGGGCGGCGGCGGCCTCGGCGAGGGCGCCGGCTATGCGATCGGCGGCGGCGTACTGCTGCTCCTGGCGGCGCTGGTGATGCGTGGCCGCCGCAGACGCGGACGGCGCCGCAAGGGCCGGGGCGGTACGCCCATCGACGAAGGCCGTGCCGCGCCCCCGCAGGACGAGGCGTACGAGGGCCGAGGCTGGGAGCACTCCGAAATGCCGCAGCCCTACGGGCCGTTCGGCACGGACCCCGGCACGGGCCCCGGCGGGCACGGCGCGTACCAGGCCGACGGCCTGCCGGGCGGACCCGGCGGGCCGCGAGGCTCGGGCGGGCCGCCGTATGGGCAGCCCCCCGGACGGCCGCACGGATACGGACGCGACCTGTACCACGACGATTCGACGCCGCCGCAGGAGTGGGACCCGTGGGCCGCGGGGCGTCCCGCGCCGCCGCCCGACATTCCGCCCGCCCTCAACGAGCCGCCCGTCGCACCGCCCGGTCCGGCGCCAGGGGTCTTCGGCGCACCGCCCGGCGGGTCCGCCGACGAGGCGCCGCAGGGTCCGCAGCAGCAGCCCCCGGCCGAACCCGCGGACCAGGAGCACCGGCCCGGCGACGACACCAGGCACCTGCCGCGCCGCCCCGGCAACCGCGGCGGCGGCCCACGCTGATCACGGAAACCCGCTGCTCGGAGCCCCGGCGGGAAGCCCTCGTCGGCGTCCCGGCGCGCAGCCACGCCTCACTGCCCCGGCAGGCTCCGTCTCAAGGCTCCAGCAGTAAGCGCCTCAGTGCCCAGGCAGGAACAGACAGAACGGATGGCCCGCCGGGTCGAGCATGACCCGTACGCCCTCCTGCGGCTGGTACTCCGCGACGACCGCTCCCCCGGCCACAGCGTGCGCCGAGGCGACGTCGAGATCGTCGACCTCGATGTCGAGATGGATCATCATCTGCTGGTCGCCGGGCTCGGCGGGCCACACCGGCCGGGCGTGCTCGCGTTCGGTCTGGAACGACAACCCCGGCCCGCCGCCCGGTGCTTCGAGCATCACCCAGTCCGGCTCGTCCCACTTCACCCGCCAGCCCATGAGGTGGTGGTAGAAGTCCGCCAGCGCACGGGGATCGGGTGCGCCGAGCACGATTCCGGAGAGTCTCGTCCGCGGTCTGCCGCTCATGTCGCCTCCTCGTCCGGCGACCGTTCCCGAAGGCCGGGTCCGCGAATACGGCCCGGCGGTCGCCTGGTTCAGCTCTGGCGGGCCTGCCCCGTGCCCTTCGCCGCGTCCAGGGCGTAGACGCAGCGGTCCTTGCTGCACGCGTAGACGACGCCTCGGTCGGCCACCGGGGAACCCGTGATCTCACCGCCGGTGGCGAGCTTCCAGCGAAGCTGCCCGCCGACGGCGTCGACCGTGTACAGGCAGTGGTCCGCGGAGCCGAAGTGCACACGGCCTTCCGCGACGACCGGCGCCCCCACCAGGTCGCCTCCGGCGGCGAAGCGCCAGCGCGGCGTACCGCTGACCGCGTCCAGGGTGTAGAGGGCGCCGCCGCTGCCCAGGTGGACCAGCCCGTCGGAGACGACGACGGGCTCCGTGGAGTGCCGTGCCTCCGTCGCGATGCGCCATCTGTCCTGGCCGGTGACGGGGTCGAGGGCGTAGACCGTGCCGAGGTAGTCGGCGAGATACACGCCGCCGCCCGCGACGGCCGGGCCGTGCACGAACGCCGGAGGGCTGAGGAACGCGGCGGGGGCGTCGAAGCGCCAGCGCTCCGCGCCTCCCGCACCGTCCAGGGCGTGGACACGGGCACCGGCGCACACGTACACCACGCCGTCCTCCGCGGGCGTCAGCCGCAGCGGGACACCGCCGGTCGTCTGCGCGTCGCCGACGGGGTACGACCACAGCTCGGTTCCCGTACGTGCCTCGATCGCGAACAGCCTGCCCTCGCCCCACGTGTAGACGGTGCCCTCGTGTACGAGCGGCCCGCCCTCGCGGGTCTCGAACTCGGTCTGCGCGCCGCCCAGTTCCCACAGCTTCTCGCCGCTGGCCGCCTCCCACGCCTGTACGCCTCCGCCGCGCGTACCGGTGACGACGGTGCCGCGGTCGACCTGGAGGGAGAACACCCAGCCGTCGGTGGGAAGCCGCCACAGCTCGGAACCGTCGCGTGCGTCCAGTGCGTAGAGACTCGGCCCGTCCGAGGCGTGCACCCGGCCGCCGGAGACGGTCATGGACCAGGCGACCTCGCGGGTCCTGAACTGGCGGCGCCCGCTGGTGACATCGAGGGCGTGCACCTCGAAGGACGTGACGTAAAGCAGGTCGTCGGCGACGACGGGCGTGCCCCACACGTCGTTCGACATACGGAACCGCCAGGGGCGCCAGCGCTGCGGCTGGGCGGGCGCGGGAGCGGCGGGCTCACCCGCGGAGCCGGGCGCGGCCACCACCCCGGTGGGCCCCGCCAGCGGAGGCGGTGCGGCCGCTGTGGCGCCTGGATTGAGCGGCGAGGGCTGCGCGCCGTTCGGCGGGAGCACCCAGCCGGTAGCCGGTCCCGCCGCCTCCGCTCGTACGTCCTCGGAACGGCGCGGCCCCGGGCCGATGGGCACCTGCGAGCCGGGCAGCCGTACGGGGGCCGCGGGCGCGGCGCCTTCGGGCGCCTCGGGCGGGGCCGGTGGCGGGGCGGCGTTCGCGGCAGGTGCGGGCGTGGAAGGCGGAGCGGACCCGCCGGCCTGACCGGGCCTGGCGGACTGCGAGGTGAGCGAGCCGACCGCCGAAGGCCCCCCGGGACCGGCCGGGATGGCGTGCCGGGGCCCGCCGCGGTGGGCCCCGGCGGCGTGCGCGGGCGCGGACTGCGCGGCGGCGGAAGCGGACGCGGCAGGAGGCGCCGACGCCGGGGACGGCGCGGGAGCGGACGCGG
This sequence comes from Streptomyces marispadix, assembly GCF_022524345.1. Lineage (NCBI taxonomy): Bacteria > Bacillati > Actinomycetota > Actinomycetes > Kitasatosporales > Streptomycetaceae > Streptomyces > Streptomyces marispadix. Next base: position 2,670,715 of record NZ_JAKWJU010000002.1, read on the forward strand.
GCTGCGCGCCGACGCGGCCGTCGGGCGCGTGCCGCCCTTCGGGCACTTGGCCGTCCGCCTCGGGCGGCGCCTCCGGAGGGCCGCCCTGGCCGTGTGCGGGTCGCCTCGGCGTGGGGCGTGCGCCGCGTTTGCGTTCGATGAGGGCCACGGCGCCGGCGGGCAGCCAGGCCGAGGCGGTGCCGCTGTCGTCGCCTCCGGAGGAGAACAGATGAGGGGCCAACTGCGCCTGGATGTCTGCCGGAGTGGGCCGTTCCTCGGCGGCCATGCGCATACAGGGCTCGATCAGGGGCCGCAGCTCCTCGTTCATGCCTTCCAGGTCGGGCCCGTCGCGCAGCAGCATGAAGACCGTCTCGACGGGGTTCGCGCCGTGAAAGGGCGCGTGCCCGGTGGCGGCGAAGACGAGCGTGGAGGCGAGGGAGAAGATGTCGCTGGCGCCCGTGACGCTGCGGGAGTCCCGCGCCTGCTCGGGAGACATGTAGGCGGGCGTGCCGACGGCGACGTTCGTCATCGTCAGCCGCGTGTTGGACACACCGGAGGCGATGCCGAAGTCGATGACTCTGGGCCCGTCCTCGACCACGAGAACGTTGGACGGTTTCAGGTCGCGGTGCACCAGGCCCGCGCCGTGGATGGACTGGAGCGCCTCGGCGACCCCGGCTGCGAGCCAGCGCACGGCCTGCACCGGCAGCGGCCCGCACTCGTTGACGATCTCCTCCAGCGACGGCGCCGGTACGAACGCGGTCGCCAGCCAGGGCACCGCGGCCCTGGGGTCGGCGTCGACGACGGCGGCGGTGTAGAAGCCACTGACGGCACGCGCGGCCTCGACCTCACGCGTGAAGCGGACGCGGAAGAGCTGATCCTCGGCGAGTTCGGTCCGTACGGTTTTGATCGCCACGCGGCGGCCGGAAGCCGAACGCGCGAGATAGACCAGGCCCATTCCCCCCGCGCCGAGCCGGCCGAGCACCTCGAACTGCCCGATCCGCCGCGGATCGTGCTGCGTCAGCTGCTCCACCACTTACCTGCCACCTCCCCGTAGGGGCCACTCGACTCCCGCCCCGTGCAGCTTCTCACTGCGGTACCGGACACACGGTCCACAGGCTGATTCTTCCTGCCCGGGGCGGTTGTTGCGAACCCGGGGGCGGCCCCTTCGGGTCTCCGCAGGCCAAACACCGAAGCGCGAAGCATCATTCCAGTCCCCGCGCACGCCCCCTCGCCGGGAACTCGGGCGTCCGCCGCGCGGTCGCCCGCCCCTCACGCCGTGCTCACAACCACGGGCCCGCAGGTCACCGGCGCGGCCCGGCGTGGCCGCCGCCCGCCGCCCCCGGCTGATGTCTCCGCCCGTACGGCCATGGCCGTCGTCCTCCCCTGCTCCGCCCTCGTCCGTGGTACGTGGCCCTGCTGCTGCCCTGCCGCCGCTCGCCGCGCCGCTGCTCGTGCTCGTCGCCTGCCGCACCCTCGCTCGTGCTCCGCCGCCACTTGCCGCCGTCGGTCGCCGTGCCGTCGGCCCGCCGTCAAGCCCGTTGCTCCGGCTCCGGCGCCTGCTGTCCGCTGCCTGCTTCGCCCCCCGGCGTACGCGGCCAGTTCCGCTCGTACGGGCACGCTAGCCGCGTTCCGGGAGACGCGCAGGCCGATGATTCGAACGCGCAGGGTTCTGCCTTCCGGCCCGCCCGCCTGTGGGTCTGCCCGTCCTCTACGTCTGCCCGCCGACGGCGCCCGGACTCACGCCGTATCCGGACGGTGCCACCCCATTTGCATGCGGCCGAATCGCGCGCCCGTTCCCCGTCGATAAGCTGACGGCATGACAGGACAAGTTCGAACCGTCGACGGGCGAGTAGCAGGGCGCCGCGGGCAGGCGACGCGGCAGAAGCTGCTCGACTGCCTCGGCGAGATGCTCAGCTCGTCGCCGTATCGCGATGTCAAGGTCATTGATGTCGCACGGCGGGCGGGCACGTCCCCGGCGACCTTCTACCAGTACTTCCCGGACGTCGAGGGCGCCGTCCTCGAACTGGCCGAGTCCATGGCGAAGGACGGCACCGCGCTCAGCGACCTGGTGGCCGACCGTTCCTGGGCGGGCAAGTCCGGCTGGCGCACGGCCGAGGAACTCGTGGACGGATTCCTCGCCTTCTGGCGCAAGAACGACGCGATCCTGCGGGTCGTCGACCTGGGCGCGGCCGAGGGCGACAAGCGGTTCTACAAGATCCGCATGAAGGTACTGAACTCCGTCAACGGGCCGCTGACCGAATCCATCAAGGAGCTTCAGGCCAGGGGCCGGGTGGACAAGGACGTCAACCCGGCGGCCACGGCCGGCGCGCTCGTGATGATGCTCGCCTCCGTGGCGAGCCATCAGAAGGGCTTTCAGACCTGGGGAGTGAAGCAGGCCGAACTGAAGCCCAATCTGGCGCTGTTGGTCCACCTCGGCGTGACGGGCCGCAAGCCCACAAGATGAACCGTTCAGCCACTCATCTCGAAAAACGTTTCTCCCTGATCGCCCGCGACTGATCGAGCCGTACGGCATTCGCCCCGCGGGACCTGGGCAGTCCGCTCGTGGACCGTCCGGCGGTCCTTACGGCTTTCCTTACGGCGCTGCTTCCGGTGCTGCTTCGGGCGGGCCGCGAACCCTCCCTTCCCGAACGCTCCCTTCCCGTGACTCTTCCGTGACGGGAGCACCGCGCCACCAGCACTAAGCTCTCGGGCATGCCCATGACCGACGACGGAGTCCCCGTCCACATCATCGGCGCCGGTCCCGGCGGCCTGGCCACCGCCGCGGCACTGCACGAGCGCGGCATCAGCACCGTCGTACTGGAGAAGTCCCCGTCGGTAGCCGCCTCTTGGCGAGCCCACTACGACCGGCTGCGACTGCACACCACACGCCGCTGGTCGGCGCTCCCCGGCCTTGAGATACCCCGCTCATACGGGCGCTGGGTCGCCCGCGACGACTTCGTCCGCTATCTGGAGAGCTACGCCGAGCACCACGGCATCGAGGTGGCCACCGGAGTCGAGGTCGACTCCGTCGAGCGCGACGGCACGGACTGGGTGCTGCACGCCAACGGGGGGCGGCGGCTGACCACCCCTGTCGCCGTCGTCGCCACCGGTTACAACCACACCGCGTACCTGCCGAACTGGCCGGGCCGCGAGGACTACGAGGGCGTGCTGCTGCACGCCTCCCGCTACCGCAACGCACGGCCCTTCGCGGGCAAGGACGTACTGGTCGTCGGCGCCGGCAACACCGGAGCGGAGATAGCCGCGGACCTCGCCGAGGGCGGCGCCTCCCGGGTACGGCTCGCGATACGCACCGTCCCGCACATCGTCCGCCGCTCCACGCTGGGCTGGCCCGCGCAGGCCAACGGCATCCTCTGCCGCCGCCTTCCCACGCGGCTCGTCGACCGCCTCGCCGCACGCATGGCCAGGCTGGCCGTGCCCGACCTGTCCGAACGCGGGCTTCCGCGGCCCGACACGGGCCTGTACACGCGGGCCCGCCAGGGCGCGATCCCCGTGCAGGACGTGGGGCTGATCGCGGCCGTACGGAAGGGAAGCGTCGAGCCCGTCGCCGCCGTGGAGTCCTTCGAGGGCGCGAAGATCCAGCTCGCGGACGGGTCCTCCGTGGCACCCGACGTGGTCATAGCGGCCACGGGCTACGGACGCGGCCTGGAGGACCTCGTGGGCGGACTCGGGGTGCTCGACGACGCCGGACGCCCGCTGGCACACGGCGGCCGTACCCATCCAGACGCCCCCGGGCTCTACTTCATCGGCTATACGAACCCGCTCAGCGGGATGCTGCGGGAGCTTTCGCTGGACGCGCGCCGGATCGCGAAGTCCGTCGCACGGGCCACCGCCTAGACGGCCTGCGCCGGGCGGGCGGAGGCTTCCGCGTCCGGCTGCGACGCGGCACCGCGGCCGCGGTCTATCCGGTGGACCGCGAGGCCCGCGGCCGACGGTTCGATGCTCTCTCGTAGCGTCAAGTCGCCGTCGTAGTCGCCTCCGTGCTCGCTGCGGTAGGCCAGCGGCTCGGCGTCCGGGAGGGTACGCAGCCGCTCACGCAGGGCACGTGCGTACCGGTCGCGTACGGGATCGGTGAGGCGGTCCGCGCCGTAGACGACGAAAGGCTCGTAAGGGGCCATGCCCGTGTACCAGAACGTGCCGTGCAGCATCGGCCAGAGCACGTCGTCGACGTGCCCGTGGATGCCGCGCGGGCCGAAGCCCGACTCGCGGGCGCCGACCGAGGTCACCACCAGTGCGCGCTTGCCCGCCAGGCCGCCCTCTCCATAGCGCAGGACACGCCCGTCCAGGCCGTGCAGCCCGAAGGCGAAGCCCTGGACGAGCACGCGGTCGAACCAGCCCTTCAGGATGGCGGGCGGCCCGAACCACCACATCGGGAAGTGGAAGACGAGGGTGTCGGCCCACTCGATCTTGCGCTGCTCCTCACGGACGTCGTCGCTCAACCTGCCCTCGGCGTACGCGAGTTCCTGCTCGGCGCCGATTCTCAGCCGGGGTGCCGGGGCGGGGCGGGCGGTGCCGGCCGTGCCGGGTGCCTCGCGGAGGCCGGTACGTACGTCGTCCGCGTCCAGGGCGGCCTTCCAGCCCATGGCGTACAGGTCGGAGACCACGGTCGCGTGGCCCTGGGCGCTGAGTTCGCTCAGGCCCTCGCGCATCAGGGAGGCGTTGAGGGAGCGCTGCTCGGGGTGGGCGAATATCCAGAGAACCTTCATGACTTCGATGCTGCGGGGCCCGTCATCACGCCACGAGTGGCCGGATGGCCGAGGTATGAAAGAATCTGGCCATGACCGTGGCCAAGGAAGCCGGGCGTCCGGGACCGCTCCAGGAGCCGGAGCCGGTGGCGGAGGCTGAGCCGGAGCGTGCGGCTCGCGCCCCAGCCTCCACCCCAGCCTCCGCCGCCGCCCGCTCGGCGGCCCCCTCCGCAGCCCGCTCCGGCCCGTTCCGGGACGACGGACGTCATCGCGTCGCCGTGCTGGTGCGCCCCGGTGTGATGCCGCTCGAACTCGGCCTCGTACACCAGCTCTTCGGTGCGGCCGGGGACCGGGAGGCAGGCGGCGGCCCGCTCTACGAGGTCGTCACGTGCGCGGTCGTGCCCGGCCCGCTCCGTACGAACGCCGACTTCACCGTCGACGTCGCCTACGGCCCCGAGGCGCTGGCGGAGGCGGACACCGTGATCGTCCCGGCGACCCACGAGGAGGACGCGCCGGAGACCACCGGGCGCCTCGATGCGCCCCTCGCCCGCGCGCTGGGCATGATCCGGCGCCCCGGCACACGTATCGCCTCGGTCTGCACGGGAGCCTTCGTACTGGCCGCCGCGGGCTGGCTGGACGGGATGCGGGCCACGACGCACTGGAAGTCCGCCGAGTCCTTCCGGCGGCTCTTCCCCCGCGTCGACCTCGATCCGGACGTCCTCTACACCGACGAGGGCGAGGTACTGACCTCGGCGGGCGAGGCCGCCGGAATCGACCTGTGCCTGCACATGATCCGCCGCGACCACGGCGCCGCCGTCGCGGGCGACGTGGCCCGTACGACCGTCGTGCCGCCCCATCGGGAGGGCGGCCAGGCGCAGTTCGTGCCCCGGCCGGTCGCGGAGCCCTCCGTGCGCTCCTCCACGGGGGCCGCACGCGCCTGGGCGCTGAGCCGTCTGGACCGGCCGCTGTCGCTGCGGGAGATGGCGGAGCAGGAAGCCATGAGCGTAAGGACGTTCACGCGGCGCTTCCGCGAGGAGGCCGGGATGACGCCCGGACAGTGGCTGGCACGTCAACGCGTCGAGCGTGCACGGGAGTTGCTGGAGGAGACGGACATGCCGGTCGACTCGGTCGCGGCACGCTGCGGGTTCGGCACGGGTGCGTCGCTACGGCAGCACATGCAGGCGGCGCTCGGCGTCTCGCCGCGCGCCTACCGCACGGCGTTCCGTGGACGGGGCGACTGAGACGGAGAGGGCCCGCCGGAGCGGGAGGGTGACCGGGACCGGGACCTGGGCCGGGCCCTCGGCGGGCGAGCGGGCGGTATGGCCGTCCGAACTGCCCTGCGGCTAGGCGCCCTTGACGGTTTCGCCCTCGGCACCGGCGCCCCCGGCCGCACCGGCGTTCACGACTTCCCCGCCAGTCGGACGTGCCCGTATCACCAGCGCCATCAGCGCGGCCGTGCCGCACAGGGCGCCCGAGGCCGTCCACGCCACGTCGTAGCTGCCGAAGGTGTCGCGCACCAGGCCCGTCAGATACGCGACGACGGAGGCGCCCACCTGGTGCGAGGCGAGGACCCAGCCGAAGACGATCGGGCCGTCGTCGCCGAAGTGGCGGCGGCAGAGGGCGATCGTGGGCGGGACGGTGGCGACCCAGTCGAGGCCGTAGAAGACGATGAAGAACAGCATCGACGGGCGCACGCTCTGCGCGAAGAGCATCGGCAGGAAGAGCAGCGACAGCCCGCGCAGCGCGTAGTAGACGGCCAGCAGCCTGCGAGCGTCGAAGCGGTCGGTGAACCAGCCGGACGCGACGGTGCCCACCAGGTCGAAGACGCCGATCACGGCGAGCAGCGAAGCGGCGGCGGGCACCGGCATGCCGTGGTCGTGCGCGGCCGGTACGAAGTGCACGCCGACCAGGCCGTTGGTGGACGCACCGCACACCGCGAACGTCCCGGCGAGCAGCCAGAACACCCTCGTACGGGCCGCGTCGCGCAGGGAACGCAGCGCTCGCCGCGCGGCACCCGGCGGCGCGGGCGGCGGAGTCACATAGTCCGGGCCCGCCCCGTAGGGCAGGAGACCGGCGTCCTCGGGGCGGTCGCGCAGCACGAGCAGCACCAGCGGCACCACGGCGAGGGCGGCGCAGGCCACGACGAGCGAGGCGGTACGCCACCCCGGACCCTCGGCGAGCAGCGCCACCAGCGGCAGGAAGACGAGCTGACCGGCGGCGCCGCCCGCGGTGAGGATGCCGCTGACCAGGCCCCGGCGGGCGATGAACCAGCGGCCGGAGACCGTGGCGGCGAAGGCCAGTGCCATCGACCCGGTGCCGAGGCCGACGAGGAAGCCCCAGCAGAGGACGAGCTGCCAGGTGGCGTCCATGAAGACGGTCAGCCCGCTGCCGGCGGCGATCAGCAGCAGCGCGGCGGAGACGATCCGGCGGATGCCGTAGCGCTCCATGAGGGCGGCGGAGAAGGGCGAAGTGAGGCCGTAGAGAAGGACGTTGACGGACACGGCCGCGGAGATGGTGCTGTGCGACCAGCCGAACTCGGCGTGCAGCGGATCGATGAACACGCTCGGGGCGGCCCGGAAGCCCGCGGCGCCGACGAGCGCCACGAACGACACGGCCGCGACCCACCAGGCGCGGTGCACACGCGGGAGGCGCGCAGGCGGTACGCGCGAACCCGGGAGAGGGGAGCCGCCGGTCCGGCGGGTGCTGATCGGTCCGGTGCCTGTCTCCCCGCTGCCGGTGGTGCCCGTGCCGGTGGTGCCGATGCCGGTGGTGCCGGTGGTGCCGGTGGTGCCGGTGCCGGTGGTGCCGGTGCCCGTGCCGGCGGGGACGGTCGCCGGGCTCCCCGCCTCGTCCGTCTCTTCGGTCCGCGAATCGCTCACGGGATCAGCCTCCGCCGGGCCCCGCGGTCGTACGAGTGGCCCGGAGGCCATGTTGTGCGAGGATCGGGCCATGAGCGCCACCACCGAGACGCAACCGACGACCCGGCGCACCGACGGCAGCGCCTTCCGCCACCCCGGGCGCCACCGTGTCGCCGTGCTCGTGCGGCACGGGCTGCTGCCGATCGAACTCGGCATCCCGCACCGGGTGTTCGGCCGCTCCTGGGACGAGCACGACAAGCCGCTCTACGAGGTGGTCACCTGCGCCGTGCGCCCCGGGCCGGTACGTACGGACGCGGACTTCACCGTCGACGTCGCACATGGCCCCGAGGCGCTGGCGGAGGCGGACACCGTGATCGTGCCGGCGTCGCACGAGCTGGACGAGCCGTACGCGGAGGGCCGGCTGGAGCCTCCCCTCGCCGACGCCCTGGCGCGCATCCGTCCGGGCACGCGCATCGCCTCGATCTGCACAGGGGCCTTCGTACTGGCCGCGGCGGGCCTGCTCAGCGGACGCCGCGCCACGACGCACTGGTCCTCCTGCGAGCGTCTTCAGCGGCTGCACCCGGACGTCGACGTCGATCCGGACGTGCTCTATGTCGCCGACGGCGACGTGCTGACCTCGGCGGGCGTGGCCTCCGGCATAGATCTGTGCCTGCACATGGTCCGGGAGGACTTCGGGGCTGCGGTCGCCAACTCCGTGGCACGCCGGACCGTCGTACCGCCCCATCGCGACGGCGGCCAGGCCCAGTTCATCGAGCGGCCCGTGCCGCAGCCGGGCGTGCACACCACCGGCACGGCACGCGCCTGGGCGCTGCGCAACCTGGAACTGCCCATCGGGCTACGGGAGTTGGCCGAGCAGGAGGCCATGAGCGTACGGACGTTCACGCGGCGCTTCCGCGAGGAGGTCGGCATGAGCCCGCAGGTGTGGCTCACGCGTCAACGCGTCGAGCGTGCACGGCAGTTGCTCGAAAGCGGCGGGCTGCCCGTGGAGAAGGTCGCGAGGGATGCGGGCTTCGGCTCGGCGTCGTCGCTGCGGCTGCACTTCCAGGCGGCGCTGGGGGTCTCGCCGAGTTCCTACCGGCGTACGTTCCGCGTCCGTTCGGCGAGCGCGGGCGCGGGCGCGGGGGGCGGCGGCGGCGCGGGCCGCGCCGGGAGCCGGGCCGGGGGCGTCACCGACGCACGCCCGCCGTCCCAAACCCCCGTCTGAGAACGCCGGCCGTGCCGGGACGGCCACCATGCGGTCCGTACCGGGTCCGTACTACGTCGGCACCGCACCGTTCCCGCCGCCCGCCGCGGAGAGGGAGTCGCAACCGTCCTTCGCGCAGGACGGACACGGCGCACGTTCCACCTCGCACCAGACGAGCTTGCCGAGGCCCTCGCACTGCCAGCCCCAGCGGTCCGCGAGCATCGCGACCAACTCCAGGCCGCGGCCGTGTGTTTCGTCGTCGTGTGCGTGCCGCTGCCGGGGGGTGCGGGTGCTCAGGTCCGCGACCTCCACGCGTACGGTCCCCGAGACGTGAAGTCCGTTCAGCAGCACTCGCAGCACGGACGGAGTGCCCGCGTGCACTACGGCGTTGGTCACCAGCTCCGAGACCAGCAGCACGATCTTCTCCGCCGCGCCGTCGTCGCCGATACCGCAGTCGGCGAGCCGCGCACCGACCCACCTGCGTGCGCGCCCCACTTCCGCCGGGTCCGCTCCGATCTCCAGTCGCATCTGGAGCGCCCGCACCGCTGCCGCCGTCCGCATCGGCAAGCACATCACCTCATGCTCTCGACGGGTCACGGATCGTGACCCCGTGGGAGAACAGCATGATTGACGTCCTGTTCCGGCAACAAGAGCTTCAGGCATATTCCGGCACAAAGGAGTAGTGGTGCTGCATACTGCGCGACAATGCGCGGGGGTGCGGTGGTTTCGCAGCAAGTCCCGAACGGGGACGCATGGTTGACGACGGCCCCGGCGGCGCGGACACGGGCGCGAGGGGCAGTGCGGGGCGGCGCAGGCGGAGCATACGGAGGTAGCGCGGTCGTACGCGCCTCGTGCCGGAGACCGAGTACGGCCAGGCACGGCCAAGTACGAGAAGGCCGAACACCGGACGCCGATTGCCGGGCGGACACATGCCGGGCGGCCAAGCGCCGGGCGGCGGAAGCGCCTTGCGTCAGGCCGAGAGCGGACCCGCCGCGGCCTGCCGGGTGGCGCTGGGAAGGTCCGGATAGCAGTCGAAGAGGCGGCGCACGCCGAGTGCCGCCAGCACACGGTTCACATGGGAGCCGTCCTCGGCGCCCTGAGCGGGCAGGATGAGTCTCAACTGCCCTGCGCAGGAACGCATCAGCCGTCTCGACGCGATCAGGACGCCGACACCGCTGGAGTCACAGAAGAGCACCTCCGAGAGATCGAGGACCAGACTCCGCCGCCCTTCGGCGACCGCGTCGTGTACGTGCTGCCGCACGGCAGGCGAGGTGACCAGATCCATCTCTCCGGAGACCCGGAGAACGGCCCACTCCCCTCGTTCCTCCTCCGACACCTTCAACGACACGTCCTCGCATCCCCTTCGCTCGACTACACCTGCCTGGGTCCTGCGCTTAACGGAATGAGTCCTTCCTAGTGCGGCTGCCCGGCCCCCAACGGTCAAAACGAGCCAGTCACCAGAGCCTATGCGCACGCAGGCCGCTCCTCCCCCGCAATGGTCGCAGTCATACCCGCATAACTCCCGGGCAATTTCAGGTGTGATCGCGGCTCGGCACAGCCTGAGCAATATCGCAACGTGACGAGATCGACACCATCAGCGATCAGCACTGGAGGCACATTGCCGCAAAGAGGCGTGCGTTGTCAGCCCCTCGCACTACATTCGACGTGCCGGGTCGCGGACGGGGATCTCGACGGAAGCGTGAGGACAGCGCCGTCGGACCGCGACCTGCGGGGGCCACGAGCGGCACGGACTGGGCTGGGAGTCACGATGGCGAACGACACACCACCGCGCTGGGACCGGAAGATGCAGCAGCGTCTCGCACGGGGTGAGGCCGCCGCCCTGGGCGAGTTGTACGACCGTTTCGCTTCGCTCGTGCACAGTCTTGCCCACCGTGTGCTCGACGACGAGACCGCGGCCGACCATGCCACTCGTGACGTCTTCGGCCATATCTGGGAAAACCCCGATGCGTACGACCCGAAGAGCGGTCCGATGCGCTCCTGGATCGCGGAGGTCACGCAGGAAATCGCCACCGGGCGTTTACGCAGAAGGCACCGCGCGGAGGGTGTGCGTTCCACCGGGGCACCGGAGACTGCGGGCTCTGCGGAATCCACGGAGACCGCCGGCTCGCCGGACTCCGGAAGACCGGCCGAATCCCCTGAGCGGCGGGAGCAGTTGGAAGCGATCGAGGAGAAGGTACGGGCCGCCTCGACGGCCGCACGCGCCGACTACATCGTCACGTCCATGCCGTCGTCGCTGCGTGCCGCGCTGGAGCTGACGTACTTCCAGCGCCGCGACTACCGCCAGACGGCACGGCAGTTGGGCGTCACCGAGGACGAGGCACGACGACGGCTGCGGCTGGGGCTCCAGTTGCTGTCATCGGCGGTGAGCCGCCCGGAGCCCACGCAGCCGAGCGCTCACGGACGTACGCGGTGACGGGGTCGCGCGGACGCTTCACAGGCGGCAACGGCGATACGGGGGACGGCGGTCGGGGACCGAGAAGCGACGGCCGGGGTGTGCACGACCGGGACACGAGCGGCGGCGGTCAGGGCGACGGCCCGCGCGCCGCCGACGACCGGGACGGCGAGCGCATACCGGCGGCACACGTCGCGAACGGCACGGGCAGCCCGGACGACAAGACAGACACGGACGGCAAGGGCGACACCGACGCCACGGGCGGCAAGGAGACGCGCCCCGGCGAGCAGCCCGCAAGAGAGTCCCCCGAACAGCCCACCGCTGAACGGGAGTTGACCAGGCAGCCACCCGCCGGACGGGAGTCGACCGAACAGCAGCCGGCCGGTCAGCCGTCCGCCGTGGAGCATGACGGGGAGCAGTTCGACCATCGCGTGCTGAAGTCCCTGCTCGGCGCCTGGGCGCTCTCCGCCTGCTCCCCGGAGGAGACGGCCGCCGTAGAGGGGCATCTGAGCGACTGCGGCACATGCGCCGAGGAGGCGCTGCGGCTGCGGGACGCCGTAGGGCTGCTGCACCCCGAGGACAGCCTCGACCTGGACCCCATGCTCCGTTCGCAGGTGCTGAGGGGCTGCATGGTGCGGCGTGCACCGCGCATCCCCGTCCCCGACTGGGCCTCCCCCTACGACGCGGAGACCGCCCGACTCGACGCCCTGCTGCGGGACATGGCGGACGCCGAATGGCTCGCGCCCGTCATGCTGCGCTGGTTCGACGGATCGCGGCAGGCGGAGCGGGAGACCACGGTCGGAGGGGTCATCGCACATCTGCTGGCCGCCGACGGCGTCGTCGCCACCGCGCTGGGTCTGCCCGACCCGCTGGACGCCCGGGACGCCGACGCGGCGAGGTCCATCGCACAGGCCGGGAGTGCCGGACAGCCGCCCGCCGACGGGGACTTGAAGGGGCCCGTCGCCGCGCCCGGCACCTCAGCCGCAAGACCCGGCGCCCGCCACGCGCCGCACGGACCGCATGAGCCGACCGCGCCTGGTGCACGGCATGTGCCTCATGCCCCGGCCGCCCGCACCGAGCAGTACTGGCGTTCCGAGCGCGACGCGCTGCGTACTCCGGCAGCCCGTGAGCCATGGCGGGAGCAGGGCCGCGCCATGGTCCGTACGGTCTCCTTCGCGGGCAGCGGCGTCGCCGCACTCGACGTGGACTACGGCGACTTCGCGCTCCCCGTGCGCGACGCGATGCTCGACCGCGCCTTCGAGTGCTGGATGCACGCCGAGGACATCGCGGATGCCATCGACTATCCGTACACCGCGCCGCAGGGCGAGCACATGCATCACATGGTCGACCTGGCCGCACGGCTGCTGCCCGGCACGATCGCCTGGCGCCGCCGTACGGGCCTGTCCGGAGCGCCGCACCGGCTGACCACCGCGGGCGCACCGGGGCGTGCGCTCCACCTGGAGGTGGAGGGGGACGGCGGAGGCGACTGGTACATCCCGCTGGACTCCCCCGCTGCGGCCGTGCGCCCGGAGGACACCGTGGCCCATGTGGCCCTGGACCGCTACGAGTTCTGCCAGCTCGTCGCCGGTCACGTGCAGCCGCTGGAGGCCGCGGCGGGGCAGGACGGGGACCGTGAGGCGGTGCGGGACGTGCTGTTCGCGGCGGCCTCGCTCTCCCGGATGTGACCCGGAAGCAGCCCCGGTGACGCGGCCCCGGACGTAACGGAAACCGAAGATGACGGCTAGCGGAGGTGACGGCGACCGAGCGTGACGGCCGAACTCGCCCGCTCCGCCGGGCAGTCGAAGCCGCCGCCGAGCCCGCCGGAAGTCGGCCGTCCGCAGGTGTCGTCAGGCGAAGACGACGGTTCGGTGCCCGTTGAGCAGCACCCGGTGCTCGCTGTGCCACTTGACCGCACGCGCGAGCGCCTGGCACTCGACGTCCCGGCCGACCGCCACGAGTTGCTGCGGCGTCGCCTCGTGCCCCACGCGCTCGACCTCCTGCTCGATGATCGGGCCCTCGTCGAGTTCCGCCGTCACATAGTGCGCGGTCGCGCCGATCAGCTTGACGCCGCGTGCGTGCGCCTGGTGGTAGGGCCGTGCGCCCTTGAAGCTCGGCAGGAAGGAGTGGTGGATGTTGATGATCCGGCCGGAGAGCTGCTTGCAGAGGTTGTCGGAGAGGACCTGCATATAGCGGGCCAGCACGACGAGTTCGACGTTCTCCTCCTCGATCAGGCGCAGCAGCCTGGCCTCCGCCTCCTGCTTGCTCTCCTCGCTGCCCTTGGTGACGGGGATGTGGTGGAAGGGCACGCCGTACGAAGCTGCCAGCCCCTCGAAGTCGGTGTGGTTGGAGACGACGGCAGCGATATCGACCGGGAGTGCGCCGCTGCCGGAGCGGAACAGCAGGTCGTTGAGGCAGTGGCCGAAGCGGCTGACCATGAGGACGACGCGCATGCGCTCACCGGCGGGATGCACCTGCCAGTCCATGTGGAAGGAGTCGCCGACCGCCGAGAAGCTCGCGCGCAGCTTGTCCACCGTCACACCGGGGTCCGCGGAGAAGTGGACGCGCATGAAGAACAGTCCGGTGTCGCGGTCGCCGAACTGCTGGCTGTCCTCGATGTTGCAGCCGGTCATGAAGAGATAGCTCGACACGGCGTGCACGATGCCCTGCTTGTCCGGGCAGGACAGCGTCAGTACGTACTCCTCGCGCTTCCCGTCCCGTACGTCTCCCCGGGCGGCCGGGCTGTGCTGGGTGCTGACGGCATCGTCGTGCGGCTTGCTCATGGGGTAAGCCTTGCACAGGCCGCGGACCGGTCCCGACCGTGCTCAGACCTTCCGGCCGTGCTCAGACGGAGTGCAGCATGATCGCCAGCACGTCGAGCGAACGCGGCGGCTCGTCCGGGTCCTCGCCGTCGTTGGTCGCGAGCCGTACATGTGCGTCACGCGCGGCCCGTACCGCCTCGGACCAGCCGTGGTGCTCCATGTACGAGGCGACCGGCGCGTCGGCGCCGACCTGGTGCATGATGCGCAGCACCCGCAGCACCGCGGTGTCGACGAGGGCGGCCTCCTGCGAGTCGCGGAAGATCGTGCCCACGTACTTCTCGGCGGACCAGTTGTCCAGCCATGTGTCCTCGACCAGGCGGTAGACCGCGTCGGTCACGTCGCCGTAGCCGGGGCGGCCCGTCGCCCAGCACTCCTGCTGGAAGGCGGGATCGGAGAGCATGTGCAGCGCCGAGCGCACGTTGCTGCGCCAGCGCCACCAAGGCATGTCATGGACGGGCATGGCACCCATGGTGGTGGACCGGGGGGTGCGACGGGAAGCCCTCGCCGGATTCGGCTCTGCGGGGGCCCGCCGTCCGGAAGCCTTCTGCTCGGAAGCTTGCTGCATGGTTCACGACCATACGTTCATCTCCGAAGGGCTTCGTCCGCGGGCCGGTACGGGGGCGGACGCGGGGCAGCCGGAGGCGGAGGCCCCTCATCCGCCGAGGTCAGAGCTGGCCGACCTGCCGCTGCTTCAGCCCGTACTTCTTCGCCGTCGGGTTCCACAGCCCGGCCGCCTGCTTCTTCGCGGCCGTCGCCTCGCCGCTGGCGCGTGCGCCCAGGCCGACGTGGGCGGTCGGACGCGCCTTGCCCTTTCGGCAGCCCTTCTTGCCGGCGGTCTGGTCGGCCCAGGCCGCGTAGTGGTTGTCGGCGGACGCGGACGCCTTCCAGCCGCGGGTCAGCGCCGACTTCAGCTCGGCCTGGCCGGGAATCTTGTCCGTCTTCAACTGGCCGAGGCGGGCGACGAGGCTGTTGCGCTGCCCTGCGGCGGCACGCAGATCGCGTGCCGAAGGGCCCAGCTTCTTGCAGGACTTGATGTTCTCCACGGAACGGATCACCGTGGCGCGGCTGTTGTTGCTGTCGTCGAGGAGCTTGTCCAGCTCCTTCGCCTGCGCCTCCACGGGGTCGGCCCCCGCGGACTTCTCACCCGCGGGCGCCGCGGAGGACTCGTTCTTGGGCTTCGCGCCCTTCTCCTCGTCGCCGCTCATCGCGGCGCCCGCCACCATGCCCACACCGGCTACGACCACTACGGCCACGGCGACCAGGATTCCGGGCGACATACGGGAGAGCGTGCTGCGCTCGGCGTTGCGGCGAGCGGCGCGGCCCTGCGGCAGGTCGGCGGGCGGCTGGCCCTGGCCGTACGCACCGGGGGCGCCGGACGCGCCGGGCGCGTTGGGGCCGGGGACCGCGGGGCCGCCGGACTTGCCGAGACCGCCCACCCCGCCGCTGCGCTGACGGGCCACCGCACGGTCGAAGATCGGCAGGCTCTGCGTGGAACCGGGCTCGCCGGAGGAGCCGTCGGCCGCGCCCTGGCCCGAGCCCGGCTCCGAGCGGAACAGGCTCTCGAAACCGGCAGGGGGCCGCGGCTGCTGCCCGGACTGCTGTGCCTGACCGCCCTGGCCGCCTGGCGACGCCTCGGGCGGCAGCGGCGTACGGAGCTGAGCCGTCGACTCGGGATCGCGCACCGGCGCCTGGCCGGTCTGCGGAGGCAGCATCTGCGTGGCGTCGGCGTCCGCTGCGGGCGCGGACGCCACGGGCGGCGCATGGCCCGCCGGGAACTGCTCCGGGCCGGGCGGCGCACCGGGGACCGGCGGAATGTACTGCGTGGCGTCCGTTGTCGACGCCGAGCCGGGCGCGGGCATCGGCCCCGCGGCGGCCTGGCCGAACTGCTGTGCACCGGGCGGCTGTTGGTCCCGCGTCGGCTGTGCACCCGCGTAGAACGACTGGGCGCCCTGCGGGGGCTGCACCGCAGACGGCCCGGCGCCACCGGACGCGGGCGGCTGCACGGGCGGAAGCGGAAGGTCCGCGGGAGGAAGGTCCGCGGAGGGAAGCACCCCGGAGGAGGGGGAGACGGACGGCGGCGCGGAGCCGCCGCCGTGTCTGCCGCCCGGGGCTTCCGCCGTCTCCGCGCCGAACCCGGAAAGCGGCTGCTGGGGCGAGTGCCCAGGGGGATTCTGGGGCGAGTGCTGAGGCGAACTCTGCGGCGAGTACTGGGCCGGTACGGTCGGCGGCTGCTCCGGCGGAGGCGGAGGCAGCGGCGTCTGCGCCGCCGAGGGCAGCGAAGGCGCCCCGGCTCCGCTCCCGGAGGCCACCGCGGCCTGCGACTCGGGACCCCAGGGCTCACCCCAGGGCTGCCCGGCGGGCGGCTGCCCGTGCGTCTGAGCGACCTGGCGCTGCTGCTCGGGAGTCCACGGGTCGCCGTTCGCCGGCAGCACGACACCCTCGTAGAGGGGCGGGTCGCCCTGTCCACGTCCGCTGTGCGCTGTCACCGGGACTCCTCGATCGATCAACCGACTGTCAGAACCGTCGGGTCACGCTACCGGGTGCCCCGGATGAGCGACCACGCACCTGAGGCGGCGACACCAAGCCTTCACCTGGATCTGGAACAGACCGGCGCATACCGGCACTTACGGGGCGGCCGACGCCTCCGCTCGCGCCGTGAATTCGCGCACGACCGGCTCCTTCACAAAAGGCGCAAGTCGCCGCCGGAAGTCCTCCAGGTACTCGACTCCGCGCCCCGAACGGAGAGTTGTGAGCAGTTCCACGGCTTTTGCACCGGTATCGCATGCGTGTTCAAGCTCACGTTTCTCGAGTTGTGCGGACGCCAGCAGGAACATGCCGATGGCCCGCCGCCGCACCCTGCTCTCCGGGTGGCCCCGCAGCGATTCGGCAGCCTGCTCGGCCGCCTCGCGCGGACGCCGCAGATCCCGGTGGCAGTGCGCCAACTCGTCCGCCAGATACGCCTCGTCGAAGTGGGCGATCCACACCGGATCGTCGCCCGGGTCCGCCGCCGCGGCACGCTCCATCGCCCTGCGCGCCCTGCCCGCCGCCTCATGACAGGCCCGTACATCGCCCATCAGCGCATGCCCCCGCGCCTCGGCGGCGCAGAACATCGCCTCGGTACGCGGAGTCGCCTGCCCCCGTGCGCCCTCCTGCGCGGCACGGGCCAACTGGGCCGCCTCGTGCGCGTTTCCGAGGGACGCCGTCAGATGGCTCATGCTCGCCGCCAGCACGTAACCGCCGTACGCACGGTCTCCCGCCGCCTGCGCCAGCCGCAGCGCCTGGATGTAGTGGCGCTGTGCCAGGCCGGGCAGCCCGGTGTCCACCGCCATGTAGCCCGCGAGTTCGGTGAGCCGTGCGGCGGCGGCGAACAGCGAACGCCCCACCGCCTCCCGGTAGGAGCCCGTGAGCAGCCCGGCGACCACGGAGTTGAGGCAGTGCACGACGACGGGACGGACATGCCCGCCGCCGAAGCGGTGGTCGAGCTGGGACAGCGAGTCGGTGGTCGCCTGCACGGCCGTCACGTCCGGCATGCCGACGCGCGCCCCCGTGCTGCGTGCGACCTGCCCGTCGGGCGGGGTGATCAGCCAGTCGCGGCTCGGTTCGACGAGCACGGACGAGGCGACGGCGGCACCCTCGAAGGCGCCGCGCCTGCCGACGTCGCTGCGCCACAGCTCACATGCCTGCTCGACCGCTCCGGCGGCCGTGGGCGCGAAGTGCAGCCCCACACCAGTGGATTGACCACGCACGTCGGCCATGCCGATCTCGTCCAGCGTGACCGCACGCCCCAGCTCGCGCCCGAGGGCCTCGGAGATCAGCGCTGGTGCGCGCCCGCGCGGCTGCTGTCCGCGCAGCCACCGGGCGACGGACGTCTTGTCGTAGCGCAGGTCGAGCCCGTACTCCAGGCCACAGAGGTTCACGCGCCGTGCGAGACCGGCGTTGGAGCATTCGGCTTCCTGGAGGAGCCCTTGCAGCTTCTCGTTGGGCTGCCGGGCGACCAGAGGCCGGGCGGCCATGGATCCCCCTCAGGTCGACATCGGATGACCACTGCCCAGGACATATGCCCGTGTCCGCGTCGGCACACCGCTCAGCGCGCCACGCACCGCAGTGTCCAAGTACCCGTCACGCCCGGCCTGTTGCGTGTGCGCCCCTGCTGTGCCCCCGTGCGCCCTCGGACGCCGGGCGACGGACGGATGGTCCCTACCGGCCACCGGGACCCCTCCGGGGCCGACCACCACACCTGTCCGGCGCGCACCCGGGCGCGTGGCAAGTGACTTGCTACGTAAGGGACTTGAGCGCCGGTGCCTCAGCGTGCCTCAGCCGTCCGCCGGCAGCACCGCCTGAAGGAACGGTTCGACCACGCGGCGCCAGTCCGACGGCTGGTCGAGATGCATGAGATGACCCGCTTCCGGCACCTCCGCGTAGATGCCGCGCGGCAGCACCCGCACCATCTCCTGCGCCTCGGCCCGGCCCAGTTCGCCGTCGATGCCCCGTACGACGAGCGTCGGGCAGACCACGCGCGCCAGTTCGTCCCAGTGGGCGTCGTGCACCCACGCCTCACGCACGGCGAGCATCTGCCGCCGGGAGAAGACCGGCCACCAGCCGTCGTCCCGCTCCGTCATCACCTCGGCGAAGAAGTCGCCCCTCGACGGAGTCGGCCGCTCCAGCGCTGGGTCCTCCTCGCCGAACCATCTGCGTACGTCGGCGAGCGTCGCGAAGGGCACGGGCCACGACTTGAACCACTCCTCCCACTCGCGCTGCGACTGCTCCCCCAGCGCCGACGCCTTCATGTCGCAGATGATCAGCGCATGTACGAGGTCGGGCCGCTTCGCGGCGAGCTGCCAGGCCGTCAGGGCGCCCATGGAGTGCCCCACGAGCGCCACGGGGGCCAGCCCCAGCGTCTCGATGGCCGCTTCCGCGTCGGCGACGAACTTCTCGCGTGCGTAAGGGTCTTGGCCGTCGTCCGCGGCGGGCTTCGCGCTGCGCCCGTGGCCGCGCTGGTCGAGGCCCACCGCTCGATAACGGCCCGACAGCCAGCGGGCGGTGTCGGCCCAGTGGGACGCGCGCCCCATCAGCCCGTGCAGCAGCAGCACCCCTTCGAACACGTCGGGGGCCTGCTCTCCGGGGCGCCGTCGCCGGCCTCCGCTTCCGGGCGGCACTTGGGCAGATCGGAGAACTCCCATGCCGCGAGCCGGACTCCGTCCGAACCGGTCACGTCGAGCCGTCGCACCATACGCTCCGACACCCCCATTCCTTCTGAACGCTCCTCCACGCTATCGAACTTCTATTCGAACGCGCCGCAGTCCAGCGGAAACCCCTACTTTCGAGTGACTGTTCTCAAGGGTTGACCGACGGGGTCGTGGAAAGACAGCTACCGGGAGGAGGGCTGACCCCGAGAGCTCGGGGCTCTGGGTCGCCCCAGGGGGAAAAGGGGAGGCGGGGCCCCGGCAGCCCAAGGCGCCGGGGCCCTTGTCATGCCGGGGGCCCTTGTCATGCCGTACGGAAGGGTCCCGGCGTAACGGGCGGCCCCGCCGCACGCAGAGGCCGAGCCCTACGGCAGCAAGTCCCGCACCGGCGGGCGCCGTTCGAGGCCCGGGTCTCAAGTGGGCGTCGCCGCAGCGCCGTTCGGCTCTCCCGGGCGGCACCGGCCCGTGTGCCGTCCGCAGTTCTCCCGCACCGCCGACCCGCTCGGCCAGCACAGCGCCTGCTGCGCGTACTGCGCGATCCATCGACGGCTCCCCTCCACCCGTACCTAGGCGTGGCATCAGCGTGGCACGCCGTGTCCCCGGGCACTCGGTCTACCGTAACTTTCGTACCCGCAGGGCCCTTTGGGAAGATGTTCCGCTTTCAGTCCGGCCGCACTTGCCCGTCGCAGATGAGGCTGACCTGCTGACAGCGCGTCAGGGCTCCGGCGGAAAGTTTTTCCGCCCGCGTGCGCCGGGTCGCTCACGCTGCGGGCGGATTCACGCACCGACGAGCGCCCGGCGCGCGCCTCGGCTGTCACGCCGCGACGGCGCGGGCACGTGTGATTCCGGGTCAACGGCCGCCCCCCGGGCCGTACTTCGGAAGGGCCGTACTTCGGAAGGGCCCGTCCGGAAGGACACGTCCTGAGGACGGCCGTCCGTCCTGTTCGCGGACCCAGCGGGAAGGGCATGCGGACCGGCCGATGTCAGATCGACCCGAGCCGGATCGACCCGAGCCGGATCGACCGGAGCCGGATCGACCCGGGGCGGAGGCACCGGTCAGCGGCGGGCCACGAAGACATGGGCAGCGATGTCCGAGTCCAGTTCGGCCGCCTCGCCGCTGCTGCCGATCTGCACGCCGCCGGTCGCACCGGCGTTGACACTCACCACCGCGCCCGGCTGCACACCCGCGCGACGCAGCGTGTACATCAACTGCGAGTCCATCTGGATCGGTTCGCCGATGCGGCGCACGACGACCGTCTTCGCGTCGCCGCCCGCCTTCAGATCGGTCAGGCTGACCATCCCGTCGTCGAGGAAGGACTCGGCCTCAGCCTGCTCGCCCAGCTCCTCCAGACCGGGAATCGGGTTCCCGTACGGCGACTCCGTGGGGTGGCGCAGGAGTTCGAGCACGCGGCGCTCCACCGCCTCGCTCATCACATGCTCCCAGCGGCACGCCTCCGCATGCACCTGCTCCCACTCCAGGCCGATCACGTCCACCAGCAGGCATTCGGCCAGCCTGTGCTTGCGCATCACGCGCGTGGCGAGCCTGCGGCCCTCGTCGGTCAGCTCCAGATGACGGTCCCCTGCGACCTTCACCAGGCCGTCCCGCTCCATGCGTGCGACGGTCTGGCTCACCGTCGGCCCGCTCTGGTCGAGGCGTTCGGCGATACGGGCACGCATGGGGACGACGCCTTCCTCCTCCAGCTCCAGAATGGTGCGGAGATACATCTCCGTGGTGTCGATCAGTCCGGACATGCGCGTGCCCCTCGTCAGTCGTGCCGGCCGTGGCCCTGCCTTCAATTCTGACGCATGGGACCGACAACCGTCCCTCCCTGTACTGATTGCGCCCTTGACAGCAGAGTGGTCCAGACCTCTAACGTGATCGCGGCCTGACGCCCGGTGACGACCCGGGCCCGCGCCCGGCCCATTCGACGAGACCCTGGGGGACCTGCGGCATGAGCGACCAAACGCTGGCGAACGGCTTCTTCGACGCCGCGATCTCCCTGCTCCAGAAGGTCAGAGAGGCCGCAGGGAAGGACATCGCCGCCGCCGGAACGCTGCTCGCCCGCACCGTCGAGGAGGGCGGAAGGATCTTCGCATTCGGGGCCGGGCACTCCTCGCTGCCCGCCCAGGACGTCGTCTACCGGGCGGGCGGCCTCGCCGTGATGAATCTGCTGCCGGTGCCCGGCGCGGTCGGCGTGGACGTACGCCCCGCCACGCTCGGCAGCGCCCTCGAACGCGTCGACGGGCTCGCGTCCGCCGTGCTCGACACAGGACCCGCGCGCTCGGGCGACCTGCTGTTCGTCATCTCCCTCTCGGGCCGCAACGCGCTGCCGGTCGAGATGGCTTCGCACGCGCGGGGCCTCGGCATCAAGGTCGTCGGGGTGACCTCCGTCGCCTACGCGCACGAGACCACGTCGCGGCACTCCAGCGGAACCTTCCTCAAGGACCACTGCGACATCGTCCTCGACAGCGGAATCCCCGTGGGGGACGCGGAGTTGACGACGGACGGCGTGCCCGCGCCCTTCGCTCCCGCCTCGACGGTCGTCACCAGCGCGATCATGCAGGCAGTGGTCGCCTCAGCCGCGGGCGAACTCGTCGCCCGCGGCGTCGAACCGCCGCTGCTGCGCTCCGGGAACGTCGACGGCGGCCTCGCCTGGAACGACACCGTCATGGAGCGCTACGCGGACCGCATCTTCTACCGCTGAGCACGCACCGCTGCTGACAGGGCACCGCGTGAGCACGCAGGACGTGAGCACGCGTCGTCGAACGCCTGCCGCCGAGGCGCCCGCCGCCGCGTCCTACCGCTGACCGCCGCCCGTCTGCACGCCGCCCGTCGCCGCGGCGGCCTCGTCCGGCGCCTCGATCGCGCCCGCCATCTGCGCCATGTCCACGGCCGCGGCGATCCGTACGGCGATGTCCTCCGCGTACGCGGCGTCCGCACGGTCGAAGGAGCGGCGGCTCGCGCCGCGGAGGAAGGTGACCACGCCGAGCGTGCGGCCACGGCTGCGCAGCACCGTGCACAGCCCGTGGACCGTGCCCTCCGGCCACTTGCGGGCGGCGGCCCATCCCTCGACCACGCTGCCCGCGCCGCCCGTGGCCGCGACACCGCCGACGCTGGCCCGTACCGAACCGCATCGCGCGTACGCCTGATGCGCGGGGTGCCCCGGCGGATAGCCGACGGGGATGCCGCCAGGGGCTCCTGGAACGCCCGGAATTCCGGGGCCCGCCCGTCCGGCGAGACCCTGCTGGAGCGACGGCGAAGGGCCGGGCCCCGCCGCCGGGGTGGCCGCGACCCGCACCAGGCGGGGGGTGGTGGCCGGCCCTTCGGCGTCGAGTCCGCGGCAGTCGTCGTCCCTGCCGTCGCCGCACTCCCCGCCGCTGTCGGGAAGGGGCGCGAGGTCGAGCAGAGCGTGGTCGGCGAAGCCCGCGAGGGCGAAGTCGAGATGGACCGTCGCCGCCTCCATGGGCTTCTCGCACTCGGCGGCGGCACGTGCCGCCCGGTGGAGCTGGCTGTCGCGGAAACGCAGCCGGTCGGTCTCCTGCTCCTGCCGCTTGGACTCCGTCACGTCCTGGAAGAGCCATGCGACGCCGAGCGGCACCGGCGCCTCCGCCAGCGGCGACGACAGCCGCAGGAAGCCGCTGCGCCAGCAGCGCCGTGCACCGCCGCTGTTCTCACCCACCGCCGACACCGCGCCCACGGCACCGCCCGCACCGGCGGCCGTCCCGTCCGTACGGCGTCCCGAGCGGAGCGTCACCCAGATCTCGGCGGGCGCGACGGGCGGACCGTCTGCCAGCACATGCTGAAGCGCGCCCTCGAGCTCCTCCACGCCCTGGTCCACGAGTTCACCCAGCGGACGCCCGAGCATCGCGGCACGTGAGACACGGAAGGCGCTCGCCGCCGACACGTTCACCACGGCGGGACGCAGATCGGCGTCGACGAGCACCACGCCCCACGTCGCGTCCTCGAAGAGGCATTCGCTCAGGGCGATGGAGCGTTCCAGGTCGATCTGCGCGTGCACCTCGCTGAAGGCGCAGTAGACGCCCATCGGGCTGCCGTCGGCCGCGGCCACCCCGGACGCCTGGGTACGTACGAGAAGGCGCCGCCCGTCCTTCGTCAGCAGCGCGAACTCGTGCACCTGACGTCCCGGGGCGTGCATGGCGGCGAGGAGGCGCGCCTGCACCTGCTCGGCGTCGGCCTCGCGCAGCGCCCAGCCCGCCAGCCCCTGCCGTCCGACGGCCTCCTCCTGGGTCCAGCCCAGCAGCCGTTCCGCCTCGCGGTTCCAGTGGGTGACGACGCCGTCCGCGTCGAAGGCGCACAGCGCCGCGTCCATGCCGTCCAGCAGCGCCGCCAGCAGCAGTTCGTCGTCGGGCCCGTGCCTGTCGTCGCCGTCGGACGACGAAGCAGCGTGGGTCCTGGATCGAGCGGACACCTGAGCACCCCCTGCTGAACGCGCCGGATTACAGCCGCTTGTATGCGCGTACGGATCATTCAACTCGAACGTGACGCAGGGCACACGGTGTTCGTGGAAATCGTTGCGCCCCCGAAATCGCTTGCGGGTGCCCTGGGCGCTGCCTAGCGTTCTCGGTACACGAGAAAGGAGGTGATCCGGTAAATGAAGCTTTCCCGGACGCGTGAGGTGGCTGCGGCCTAGCGCCGACGCCACAGTGTGACGCCGGTATCGCCGGCCAATCTCAATGCAGTCACCCGGCCCGCGGGCTCGTCGGACTCGTCCGACCGGCGCCGTTCGCCCCGGCGAGCGGAGCAGCCCGCGGGCCGTCTGCGTGCTTGAAGGCGCTGAAGGCCCTTGAAGACCCTTCGAGGTGTACTCGGAGAGCCTTGAGGTGTGCTCGGAGGGTCCGCGGGCGCGGCCGTCAGGGGCAGAGCCGCTCGACGGTCCACTCCGGGGCGCCGCCGTCCGCTTCCCCGCGCCCCATCCCGTCGCCGGGCCGTGCCGTACGGACGTAGCGCAGCCGGTCGTGCAGCCGGTTCTCCCGGCCCTGCCAGAACTCCACCGAGTCCGCCCGTACCCGGAAGCCGCCCCAGCCGGGCGGTGCCGGTACGTCCTCGCCCTCGGGATAGCGCTCCGCGAGACCGGCGTAGAGACGGTCGAGTTCGGCCCGCGAGGCCACCGTCGAGGACTGCTCGCTCGCCCACGCCCCGAGCTGCGAACCGTGCGGGCGCGTACGGAAGTACGCCACGGTCTCCTCCCGTGCGATCCGCTCGGCCCTGCCCGCGACGATGACCTGGCGGGCGATGGGGTGCCAGGGGAAGAGCAGCGACGCGTAAGGGTTGGCGTCCAGCTCGCGGCCCTTGCGGGAGCCGTAGTTGGTGAAGAAGACGAAGCCGCGCTCGTCGTACTGCTTCATCAGCACGGTGCGGGAGCTGGGCCGTCCGTCGGCGGCGGCCGTCGAGACGATCATCGCGTTCGGCTCGTGCAGCCCGCTCGCCGCGGCCTCGGCGAACCAGCGCGCGAACTGGGCGTACGGGTCGGGCGCCAGCTCCTGCTCGGACAGGCCCTGCGCGCGGTAGCGGGTACGCATCGCCGCCGGGTCGAGGACGGTGAGAGGCGCGGGAGCCGTGAGGGGTGCGAGCGGGGCGTTGCGGGCGGCTTCTTCGTCTGCGTCGGGCACGCGTTCATCTTGCAGCATCGCCCGCCGCCGCGTCCGTGTGCCTGATCTCACCCCCGTATCCGGATGTCAGCGACCGCGCCGAAGCCGCAAAATCGTCAGCCGAGCCGACACGGCGGGCGGGCGAACCGGCCGCGGGCCGGTGCCGGTCCGGTCTCCGTCGCGCGGCGGCCTCGCGGGATGACGAAGCTCATCACGGGGCAGGCCCTGTGGTGGACGACGCGGACCGGGCGAGGACGCCACGGCAGCCGTGGTCGCGGCGGTCGCCACGGCCCGGTCGCGGTGGTCGCGTCGGTCGGTCGCGGTGGTCGGTCGCGGTGGTCGCCGGCCGCAACGGCCGCCGCCCGCAACGGCGATGGAGCCGCCGCGTCCCCGCCCGCCCGAACAGAAACCGGCCACGCCCCACGAACGGCGTGCGCCGGCCCCACAACCTCATGAGGAGCCGCCTGATGTCCGACTTCGTACCCGGACTCGAAGGAGTCGTCGCGTTCGAGACGGAGATCGCCGAACCCGACAAGGAGGGCGGCGCCCTGCGCTACCGCGGCGTGGACATCGAGGACCTCGTGGGCCACGTCTCGTTCGGCAACGTCTGGGGCCTGCTGGTCGACGGAAGCTTCAACCCGGGCCTCCCGCCCGCCGAGCCGTTCCCGATCCCCGTGCACTCCGGCGACGTCCGCGTCGACGTGCAGTCGGCGCTCGCGATGCTCGCCCCCGTTTGGGGACTGAAGCCGCTGCTCGACATAGACGAGCGGCAGGCGCGTGAGGACCTGGCGCGTGCCGCCGTCATGGCCCTGTCCTACGTGGCTCAGTCGGCACGCGGTCCGGGCGTGCCGATGGTGCCGCAGCGGGAGATCGACAAGGCGGAGACCGTCGTCGAGCGGTTCATGCGCCGCTGGCGCGGCGAGCCCGACCCGAAGCACGTGGCCGCCGTCGACGCCTACTGGACGTCCGCCGCCGAGCACGGCATGAACGCCTCCACCTTCACCGCCCGCGTCATCGCCTCCACGGGGGCCGATGTCTCGGCGGCGCTCTCCGGCGCGGTCGGCGCGATGTCCGGCCCGCTGCACGGCGGCGCCCCCTCGCGGGTGCTCGGCATGATCGAGGAGATCGAACGCACCGGGGACGCCACGGCGTTCGTGAAGCGCCAACTCGACCGCGGCGAGCGCCTGATGGGCTTCGGGCACCGCGTCTACCGGGCCGAGGACCCGAGGGCCCGCGTGCTGCGCCGTACGGCCAAGGAACTGGACGCGCCGCGCTACGAGGTCGCCGAGGCGCTGGAGCGCGCGGCGCTGGCGGAGCTGCACGAGCGCCGACCCGACCGGGTGCTGGCGACGAACGTGGAGTTCTGGGCGGCGATCGTGCTGGACTTCGCCGAGGTCCCCGCGAGCATGTTCACGTCGATGTTCACCTGCGCCCGTACGGCGGGCTGGGCCGCGCACATCCTGGAGCAGAAGCGCACGGGACGGCTGGTGCGGCCCTCGGCACGCTACGTCGGGCCGGGGCCGCGCGATCCGCGGGAGGTCGACGGGTACGGGGAGGCGCGGCACTGAGGTGCGGTGAACCATTGAGAGCGAGGCGCTGAGGGGCGTCAACGCCCCTGCCGGGGCGGGCAGTTCAGCGTAAGGGCGGGCTCCCACGGGGGCCCGCTCAGTGCTTCTGCCCGGCCCCGCCTGCGTGTTCGGTCGCATAGCCGTGCAGCAGGGCCGCCCCTTCCAGCATGGCGAGCGCCGCCCGGCCCAGCTCCTCCTGCCGCTGCGCGACAGCCGCGCGCAGCGCGTCCGTACTGCCCGTGCGCCGCAGCCCCTCCAGTACGTCGACGGTCCGCGGCAGCGGGTAGCGGCTGCGCCGCAGCATGCTCACGAGCCGGGCGTCCCGGAACTCCTGCGCGCCGTAACGGCGGTGCCCGGTACGGGGCGGGCCGTGGTGGGCGAGGGCCCGGCTACGACATCGCGGACGTACTGGAGATGACCGTCGAGGAGGCGCTGAGCGTCTTCGCGGACGTCCCCAAGGCGGCGGCGAGGCTACGGCGGCTGGACGAAGTCGCCCTCGGCTGCCTGAAGTTGGGGCAGCCCGCGACGAACGCTCTCGGGCGGCGAGGGCGTGGTGCGAAGCGTGGGGTGAGTCAAGCCTGCTCACCCCGCCAACGTGCGCTCCTCTTCCTCGCCCCGCTTGTCCGGGTCGGCCAGGAACCGCCGTTCCAGGGCGAGGCGTTCCTCTTCGCTGGGGTCGTCGGCGAGGGAGTCGACCAGTGCCGTGCGCTCCGCGTCGTCCTCCGGCCTCGCCAGTCCGATGCCTGCGTACAGCACCAGCGACGTCAGCACGGGGAAGCCGACCGTGGCGGCCTCCGAGGCGTCGCCCACGCCCCAGTACAGATACGCCCAAACCGCGAGTCCGCCCGCCCACGAGACGATCGCCGCGAGCGCCCCCGTCCGCTTGAACCACGGCAGCAGCCCCAGCATCAGCGGAATCGAGATCGGCCCCATGGTGGCCGCCACGATGCTCACGACCACCGTCATGATGAAGCCGTCCGGGTCGCTGAAGAGGGCCAGCGCCATGCTCGCCGTGACGAAGGCGACCGTGGTGACGCGTGCGAAGAGCAACTGTCCGCGCTGCGTCAACTGCCGTACCCGAGGCACCAGTACGGGCGCGAGATCGCGGGTGATGACGGCCGTGATGACGTTGGAGTCGGACGCGACCATCGCCATGGTGTGCGAGAAGAAGCCCGCGAGCAGCAGCCCGATGAAGCCCGTGGGCATCAGCTCCTGTGCGAGACGTATGTAGGAGTCCTCGGCGTTGTCCAGGCCGGGCACGATGAGCGGCGCCGCGATCATCGGCACGAAGAGGATGAACGGCCAGACCAGCCACAACGCGGCCGACAGCAGGGCCGACTTGCGGGCTCGGGAGCCGTTGGGCGCGGACATGTAGCGCTGCGCCAGGTTCCACATGCCGCCGTTGTACTCGAAGGTCTTCACCAGAAGGAACGCCATGATCAGCCCGAGCGTGACGTCGCCCGCGACGGGGTCGCCGTGCCCTTCCGGCAGGTCGCCCCACATCGTCCACAGGGAGGAGACGCCGCCGAGGTGCCCCATCACGGCGAAGAGCATCGCGAATCCGGCCACCGCCTGGATGACGAACTGCCCGAAGTCGGTGAGGACGTCGGCCCACAGCCCGCCGAAGGTGACGTAGAACATCGTGCACACGCCGGTGACCCCGATGCCCCACACCAGCGGGATGTCCGCGAAGCCCTGCAACAGCACCGCTATCGCCACCCACTTGGCCGCGATGTCGACGACCTTCAAGGCGGCGCCGCTGTAGGCGAGGACCTGCTGCGTCGGCAGTCCGTAGCGGACGGCGAGATACGCCAGGGGCGAGTTGACGCCGTGCTTGGCGCGCAGCCGGTTCCAGCGCGCGGCGAAGAGGAACGCGCCGACGCCGATGCCGAGTCCGATGGTCAGCGGCCACCAGAAGTAGACGGTGACGCCGTAGTCGTAGGCGACGGCGGCGAAGGTGACGAACATGATCGCGCTGTAGCCCGACATGTGGTGGGAGATGCCGGAGAGCCACCAGGGGACGCGGCC
This sequence comes from Streptomyces marispadix, assembly GCF_022524345.1. Lineage (NCBI taxonomy): Bacteria > Bacillati > Actinomycetota > Actinomycetes > Kitasatosporales > Streptomycetaceae > Streptomyces > Streptomyces marispadix. The sequence continues at coordinate 2,699,080 of NZ_JAKWJU010000002.1, forward strand.
ACGTGCCGTGAAGAAGTCGGCGACGTTCTCGACGCGGGTCCTGGACCACACGCCGATGGCCAGCATCACGAAGAAGTACGCACCGACCACGGTCCAGTCCAGTACGGACATCACGACTCCTCGCATTCGGCGTGACCGTCAAACCCCTGCGGGGGAGGCCGAGTTCAGGGGTGCCGAGCAGAGGAGCGGAGATGCACCGCCAGAAGGCTCTCCGCACTCGATGTTCAGCATCATGAACATCTGCCAGATTCATGAATCGAGCGTCACCTTAGAAGTGCCCCCGTAGAGCGTCAATACCGCGCACAAGCGCATGTCGCCGCACCGCGAACGTCCCTGTGGCAGCGCACACTTACGATCCCCGTCCACGTCGGTGAATGAGGCCGTGGAGGGACAACGGGCGCCATGGCGGCGTGAGAGCAAACGAGAGAGAGCGCCCGGCGCTCAACAGAGCGCAGGCCGGGGCCGGTTGCCCACCTGGCCACACCGGGAAGCCGGAGCGCCGGACAGCCGGCGCGCCAGGCCCGCTACCGCGCCAGCGCGTCCCGGACGATCGACTCCCACTGTGCGACGACACGGTCACGCCGTGCGCTGTCGTCCGTCAGCAGATTGGCGAGGCCCAGGCCGCGTGCCATGTCCAGCAGCCCCTGCACCGTCTCGCGCACGCCCGGCACGGACTCGTCCGCGCCCAGCAGTTCGACGGCCATACGGTGCGTCTCGCGGCCGATCCGCGCCTCCAACGCCGTGACACGGGGCCCCAGTTGAGGCTCGTTCGAGGCCGCGACCCAAAGCTGGAGCGCGGCGCGGAAGAGCGGACCGGTGTAGAGGTCGACCAGCATCCCCACCGCGGACCTCTCGTCCGGGAGCCCCCGCGCGGGCGAGCGCAGCGCCTTGGAACGCTCCTCGGCCACGTACTCGACAGCCGCCGTGAACAGGTCCTCACGCGTGGGGAAATGGTGCTGTGCGGCGCCGCGCGAGACACCGGCGTGCTCGGCCACCACCGTCACCGTGCTGCCGGTCCAGCCGTGTTCGGCGAGGCAGGTGACGGCCGACTCCAGCAGCCGCTGCCGCGTGGCGCGGCTGCGGTCCTGCTTCGGTGCGGCGCCGCGTACGTTCACGGCACCCATGAGGGCTCCCGTCGTTCGAGGAAGGCGGTCATGCCCTCGCGGGCCTCCTCGGAGGCGAACAGCCGCGCGGACAACGCCGCGAGGTTATCGGTGTCCCGGTCGAAGACGCGCAGCACCTCGGCAGTGACCAGCTTCTTCGACTCCGCCAGCCCCTGCGGCGAGCCCCGCCGCAGGCCGTCGAGCACGGGTGCCAGCACGTCGTCGACGTCGTCTCCGTCCTCCGCCGCCAGCGTCACCAGACCGATACGGGCCGCCTCCACGGCGCCGAACCGCTCCCCGGTGAGGTAGTAGCGGGAGGCCGCCCGTGCGTCGAGTCGGGGCAGCAGCGGCATCGAGATCACCGCCGGGGCGACCCCGATGCGCGCCTCGGTGAACGCGAAGCTCGACCCGGGCCCGGCCACCGAGATGTCGCACGCACCGAGCAACCCCGTGCCGCCTGCCCGCACATGGCCCTCGACCCGGGCGACGACCGGTTTCGGCAGCTCCACGATCGTACGGAGCAGCTCCGCGAGGTCGCCCGGACTGCCGCCGCCCTCGCGCAGATCCGCGCCCGCGCAGAAGGTGTTGCCGGTGTGGGTGAGCAGCACGGCACGCACGTCCGGGTCGTCCGCGGCGCGTTCCAGCCCGGCGTACAGCCCGGAGACGAGGCCCTTGGAGAGGGCGTTGCGATTGTGCGGAGAGTCGAGGGTGAGCACGGCGATGCCCCGCTCGTGTGTGCTGCGCACCGCCTGCCCGTCGCCCTGCACCTGTTCGCCGGTTCCGGTCACTTCTCCCAGTCCTCTCCGCGCCTCTGCGTGCCTCTGCGTCTCTGCCCTCTTCTGTCCCGCAGGCCCGAACTCCCCTACGCCGCCGCTCGCTTACGGCGTGCGCCGCTCGACAACCCGGCAGCTCAGTACGACTTGGGCAGGCCCAGCGTCTGGTGCGAGACGAAGTTGAGCACCATCTCCCGGCTGACGGGCGCGATACGGGCGACCCTCGCCGCCGTGATCATGGAGGCGATGCCGTACTCGCGTGTCAGGCCGTTGCCGCCGAGGGTGTGCACCGCCTGGTCGACGGCCTTCACACATGCCTCACCGGCCGCGTACTTGGCCATGTTGGCCGCCTCGCCCGCTCCCATGTCGTCGCCCGCGTCGTAGAGCGCCGCGGCCTTCATCATCATCAGCCGGGCGAGTTCGAGTTCGATGTGGGCCTGGGCCAGCGGGTGCGCGATGGCCTGGTGGCTGCCGATGGGCTCCTTCCAGACGGTGCGTGTACGGGCGTAGTCCAGCGCGCGGTCGATGGCGTGCCGCCCCATGCCGATGCCGAAGGCGGCCGTCATGATGCGCTCCGGGTTGAGCCCGGCGAAGAGCTGGAGCAGCCCGGCGTCCTCACCCTCACCGCCGCCGACGAGAGCGTCCGCGGGCAGCCGCACGTCGTCCAGCACCAGCTCGAACTGCTTCTCCGGCGCCGCGAGTTCCATCTCGATGGGGCTGCGCGTGAAGCCGGGGGTGTCGCGCGGAACCATGAAGAGGCAGGGCTTGAGCTTGCCCGTACGGGCGTCCTCGGTGCGGCCGACGATGAGCGTGGCGTCGGCGATGTCCACGCCGGAGATGAAGACCTTGCGTCCGGTGAGGAGCCAGTCGTCGCCGTCCTTGCGTGCCGTCGTGGTGATGCGGTGGGAGTTGGAGCCCGCGTCGGGTTCGGTGATGCCGAAGGCCATCTTGCGGCTGCCGTCCGCGAGTCCGGGCAGCCACTCGCGCTTCTGCTCCTCGGTGCCGAAGCGGGCGATGACGGTGCCGCAGATCGCGGGCGAGACGACCATCATCAGCAGCGGGCAGCCCGCGGCGCCCAACTCCTCCAGCACGATGGCGAGTTCGCTCATGCCGCTGCCTCCGCCGCCGTACTCCTCGGGGAGGTTGACGCCGAGATAACCCAACGAGGCGGCCTCGGCCCACAGTTCGTCGGTGTGCTTGCCCGCGGCCACGACACCGGTGAAGTACTCGCGTCCGAAGCGTTTGCCCAGCGCGGCGACGGCCGCTCGCAGGTCGCGCTGTTCCTCGGTCTCCAGCAGGGCGGCGTTCACTGAGGGCATGTCGGCTCCTTCTCGGCGGGCGGTGCTGATGAGGGTGCGGGTTGTTCCACGGATGCGGATGCGGACTCGGGCTCCTCAGCCCTGGACTCCACGGGCTGGGACCCCACGGGCTGGGACTCCTGAGCCCCGGGCTCCTGAGCCCCGGACTCGTGAGCCCCGGACTCGTGAGGCCCGGACTCCTGGGCTCCCGCGGGTACTTCGGCCTTCGCGGGTCCCTCCGGCGTCACCGCCGTGTCGTCCTCGCCGACCACGGCGAGCAGTTCGCCGACCTCCACCTGCCTGCCGGGTTCGGCGTGCAGCGCGGTGAGGATGCCGGAGGCGGGAGCGACCACCTTGTGCTCCATCTTCATGGCCTCCAGCCACAGCAGCGGCTCTCCCGCCTTGACCGCCGCGCCCACGGCCAGCCCCGGTACGAGCCGCGCCACGGCGCCCGGCATGGGCGCCAGCAGCGAGCCGGGTTCGTTGGCGGTCTCCGGCTCGCGCAGCCGGGGCAGTGCGGTGAAGGCGTACGAGCCCAGTGGCGGCGACGCGTCGACATGGATACGCGAGCCGTCCTCGCCGTAACGGGCGACGTCGAAGTCCCGGCGTACTCCGCCCACTTCGAGAGTGACCCCGTCCGGCGCCGCCGCCACCAGCCGCACCGCCGCATCGCCGTGCGCATCGCCATCCGAGTCGCCCGGCTCCGCCAGGTCGCCCAAATCGCCGCCGTCCAGGCGCAGTCCGTCGCGGGTGAGCCGGTAGCGGACCTCGATCTCCTCGTGGCCGGGCTCGGTTCGGTACGTCTTCGACTGTGGATGCGCGGGTACGTTGCGCCACCCTCCGAGCCTCGCGGAGACGGTGCCGCCCGTGGTGCGTACGAGTGCGGCGTCCGCCAACGCGGCGGCGAGAGCGGCCAGTCGGCGGTTCGCGTCCTCTCCGGTATGCCCTGGGGCGGTGAGCGCGTCCAGATTGCGGTCGTAGAAGCCGGTGTCGAGACGTGCGGCCGCGAAGTCGGGGTGACGCAGGGACCGTACGAGCAGGTCCCGGTTCGTCACCGGCCCGTGCACACGCGCACGCTCCAGCGCGGACGCCAGCCTGCGTACGGCCTCGCGGCGCGTCGGCGCCCATGCGACGACCTTGGCCAGCATCGGGTCGTAATGCACGCCGACGACGTCGCCGTCCCCGATGCCGCTGTCGAGACGAACTACGGCCTGTGCGCCCGCACTTGACGCCGCAACCGAACCCGAACCGGCCGTCGCGCCGATGAACGCGCTCGCACCCGGTACGTCCAGACGGTGCACGGTGCCCGTCTGCGGCTGCCAGCCCCTCGCCGGGTCCTCCGCGTAGAGACGGGCCTCGACCGCGTGCCCGCGCGCCGGCGGCGGCCCCTCCGGGTCCAGCGCCTCTCCCTCGGCGACCCGGATCTGGAGTGCCACGAGATCCACGCCGTGCACGCACTCGGTGACGGGGTGCTCGACCTGGAGCCTGGTGTTCATCTCAAGGAAGTACGCGCGGGCGTCGGCAGACCCGGCGGACTCTCCGGCGTCCCCGCCGTCCGCACCCTCCTGCCGGCCGTCCCCGGCGACCAGGAACTCCACGGTGCCCGCGCCCCGATAGTCCACGGCACGCGCCGCGTCGGCCGCCGACTCGTGCAGCACGTCGCGTAGTTCATCGCTCAGCCCTGGTGCCGGTGCCTCCTCCAGGACTTTCTGGTGGCGCCTTTGCAGCGAGCAGTCGCGGGTGCCCAGCACCCACACCGTGCCGTGGCCGTCGGCGAGTATCTGCACCTCCACATGGCGTCCGCGCTCGACGTACGGTTCGACGAAGACCTCGCCGTCGCCGAACGCCGAGGCGGCCTCCACCCTCGCCGCCTCGATCTCCCCTTCCAGCGCGGCGAGTTCACGCACGATCCGCATGCCACGTCCGCCGCCGCCCGCCGCGGCCTTCACCAGCAGCGGCAGATCCCGCTCGGCCGCCTCTCCCGGCCGTACGGGCTCCAGCAGGGGCACGCCCGCCTCTCCCATCAGCTTCTTCGCACGGGTCTTGGACGCCATCGCCTCGATCGCCTCCGGGGGCGGCCCGATCCACACGAGCCCCGCCTCCAGCACGGCACGGGCGAACCCGGCGTTCTCGGAGAGGAATCCATAGCCGGGGTGCACCGCGTCGGCACCGGCCGCCAGCGCCGCCTCGACGATCAGATCACCCCGCAGATACGTGTCCGCGGGCTGGTCGCCGGGCAGGCGCACCGCCGCGTCCGCCTCCGTTACGTGGGGCGCGCCCGCGTCCGCGTCCGAGTGGACGGCGACCGTGGCGATGCCCAGCTCCGTGCATGTGCGGAAGACCCGGCGGGCGATCTCCCCGCGGTTCGCGACCAGCACCGATGTGATCATTCTCTGCTCCACTCCGCCCTTCGCGGCCCTCGTAGCCTGTGCAGCCGTCCTGACCCCCGCAGCCCTCACAGCTCCCGAAGCCCCCACAGCCGTCGTAACTCCCGCAGCCGTTCCGGCAGTCGCTGAAGTCGCCGCAGCCACCGCAGTCACATCCGGAAGACGCCGAAGCCGCCGCGTGCGCCCTCGACCGGTGCCGTGTGGATGGCGGACAGGCACAGCCCCAGCACGGTGCGGGTGTCGCGCGGGTCGATCACGCCGTCGTCGTAGAGCCGTCCGGACAGGAACATCGGCAGCGATTCCGCCTCGATCTGCTGCTCGACCATCGCCCGCAGCCCGGCGTCGGCCTCCTCGTCGAACGGCTTGCCCTTCGCCGCCGCCGACTCCCGCATGACGATCGACATCACGCCCGCGAGCTGCTGCGGGCCCATGACCGCCGACTTGGCGCTCGGCCACGCGAACAGGAACCGCGGGTCGTAGGCCCGCCCGCACATCCCGTAGTGGCCCGCCCCGTAGCTGGCGCCCATCAGCACCGACAGATGCGGGACCTTCGAGTTGGACACGGCGTTGATCATCATGGCGCCGTGCTTGATGATGCCTCCCTGCTCGTACTCCTTGCCGACCATGTAGCCGGTGGTGTTGTGCAGGAACAGCAGCGGGATGTCGCGCTGGTTGGCGAGCTGGATGAACTGCGTGGCCTTCTGCGACTCCTCGCTGAAGAGCACGCCGCGTGCGTTGGCGAGGACGCCCAGCGGATAGCCGTGCAGCCGCGACCAGCCCGTGACGAGGCTCGTGCCGTAACGCGGCTTGAACTCGTCGAAGTCGGAGCCGTCGACGATGCGCGCGATCACCTCACGAGGGTCGAACGGCGTCTTCAGATCGCCGGGCACCACGCCGAGCAGCTCGTCCTCGTCGTACTTCGGCGGCGGCGCGGGCACCTGCCCGTAACCGGCGGGGCCCGCCCGACCGCCGTCGGCCTTACGCCAGTTGAGCCGTGCGACGACACGGCGGGCCTGGCGCAGCGCGTCCGGCTCGTCCAGCGCGAAGTAGTCGCCGAGGCCGGAGACGCGGGTGTGCATGTCCGCGCCGCCCAGCTCCTCGTCGCCGGCCTCCTCGCCCGTGGCCATCTTCACCAGGGGCGGACCGCCCAGGAACACCTTCGACTGCTCCTTGACCATGATCACGTGGTCGGACATGCCCGGGACGTAGGCCCCTCCGGCGGTGGAGTTGCCGAACACCACGGCGAGCGTGGGGATTCCGGCCTCCGACAGCCGCGTGAGGTCACGGAAGAGGGCGCCGCCCGGGATGAAGATCTCCTTCTGGCTGGGCAGGTCCGCGCCGCCGGACTCGACGAGGCTGATGCAGGGGAGCCGGTTGGCGTAGGCGATCTCGTTGGCGCGCAGGGCCTTCTTCAGCGTCCAGGGGTTGCTGGCGCCGCCTCGTACGGTCGGGTCGTTCGCCGTGATCAGGCACTCGACGCCCTCGACGACTCCGATGCCGGTGACCAGCGACGCGCCCACCGCGTAGTCGCTGCCCCAGCCGGCCAGCGGCGACAGTTCGAGGAAGGGGGTGTCGGGGTCGAGAAGCAGCTCGATGCGTTCGCGGGCGAGCAACTTGCCCCGCTTGCGGTGGCGTTCGACGTACTTCTCGCCGCCGCCCGCGACCGCCTTGGCCAGTTCGGCGTCGAGTTCGGCGATGCGGTCGAGCATCTGCTGCCGGTGCCCGGCGTATTCGGCGCCGGAGACGTCAAGCGCCGAGGTCAGCACACTCACGGGAGAAGTCCTTCCGGGATGTCTGTCTTTCGCGAACGCAGCCACTCGCCGAGGGCCTTGGCCTGGGGATCGAAGCGGGCCTGTGAGGCGACGCCTTCGCCCAGGAGGCCGTCGATCACGAAGTTGAGAGCCCGCAGATTGGGGAGGACGTGCCTGGTGACTGGCAGATGACGGATTTCAGGTAGCAGATGACAGATTTCATCAACTGTCAGCGCATGCACCAACCACCGCCATGCCTCATCCGTACGCACCCAGACGCCCACGTTCGCGCTGCCGCCCTTGTCGCCGCTGCGCGCCCCGGCCACCGCGCCCAACGGCATCCGGCGCGATTCCCCGTAGGAGGCGGGGAGGGGGTCGGGCAGCGGTTCGGGCAGCGAGGGCTCTTCGACCGGCGCCGGCTCCAGCGTCCGCTCCGGTGCCGGTACGGTCACTCGCCGCCCGTCCGGGAGCACCGCCGTATGAGGCACCCGCGCGGCGTCCTCCCAGGCCGTCTCGAACACCCCGTACGGGGAGCCCTTGCCCGGCGGCGCCGTCACATGGAACCCGGGGATGCTGGCCAGCGCCAGTTCGATCGCGGCACCGCTCACCGCCCGCCCGACCCGCTCCTCGGCCGGGTCCCGCACCGCCAGCCTCAGCAGTGCGCTCGCCTCCTCCTGCACCGGAGCGTCCGGGTGGTCCGTACGCGCCAGGGTCCAGGTCACCTCCTTGGGCCGCCGCCCACGGGCCTCCAGCGACGACAGTTCGGCCTCCAACTGCCGCCGTACGAGCGCCGCCTTGGCGTCGATGTCCAGACCGGTCAGCACGAACGTCACCTCGTTGCGCCAGCCGCCCATCCTGGTCAGACCGACCTTCAGCCTCGGCGGCGGCGCCTCACCGCGCACGCCGGAGATCCGCACGCGGTCCGTGCCGTCCTGCGTGAGTCGCACCGAGTCCATCCGTGCGGTCACATCAGGCCCTGCGTAGCGGGCACCGGCCGTCTCGTAGAGAAGCTGTGCGGTGACTGTGCCGGTGGTGACCGCGCCGCCGGTGCCGGGGTGCTTGGTGATGACGGCGCTTCCGTCGCGGGCGATCTCCGCCAGCGGGAAGCCGGGCCGTGTGACGTCGATTTCCTCCTGCGCGAAGAAGGCGTAGTTGCCGCCGGTGGCCTGCGCACCGCACTCCAGCACATGACCGGCGACCACGGCACCGGCGAGCGCGTCCAAGTCGCCCTCGGCCCAGCCGAAATGTGCCGCCGCCGCGCCGCTGACGAGTGCCGCGTCCGTCACCCGGCCGGTCACGACGATGTCGGCGCCGCCCCTGAGACACGCGGCGATACCGCCGCCGCCCAGATAGGCGTTGGCTGTCAGCACCCCCTCGCCCCAGCCGCTCCCGGACGCGGGCCCGTCGGCCGCGGACCGCTCGGCCCCCGATCCGTCGGGCGCCCGCAACCCGGCGGGCCCGCGTGCCAGTACGTCGTCGCCCTCCACATGGGCCACGGCCGCCGGTACGCCGATGCGCTCGCTCAACTCCCTTACGGCGTCGGCCAGTCCGGCCGGGTTGAGACCGCCCGCGTTGACGACGATCCGTACCCCTCGGTCCTTGGCGAGCCCGAGACCGGTCTCCAACTGCCGCAGAAAGGTCTTCGCATAACCTCGCGCAGGGTCCTTCAGCCGGTCGCGGCCGAGTATCAGCATCGTCAACTCGGCGAGATAGTCCCCGGTCAGCACGTCGAGCGCGCCACCCGTGAGCATCTCCTCCATGGCGCTGAAGCGGTCGCCGTAGAAGCCGGAGCAGTTGCCGACGCGCAGCACGTCCCCCGCGCCGTGCCCCGCGCCGGACCCCGTCCCCGGGGTCTCCCCCGCGTTCGCGCTCACCTCTGGTCCTCCTTGCGTACGCGCCCCTCGCCGGGCGGCCCGGCGAACGCCTGCGCGATCTCCAGCCACCGCTGTGCTTCGGCCCCTTCGGCCCTCACGCCCGAGTCGTCGCGGTGTATCCGCTGCGTCACCAGACGGCAGAAGCCCACCGCGTCGCCGGTCACCCGCTGTGCCGCGTCCTCGGGGCCGTGTGCCCACAACTCGCCGCCGGGACCGGTCAGTTCGACGCGGAAGGGCTCCCCCGGCGGCTGTAGCCCGCGTACCGCGTAGGCGAAGTCCCGTGCCCGCACGCCGATCCATACGACATGGCGCAGCCGCTCCGTCGGTTCGCGCGTCACGCCGAGGGCGTCGGCCACGTCCTCGCCGTGCGCCCAGGTCTCCATGATCCGTGCGGTCGCCATGCCGGCGGCGCTCATCGCCGGGCCGTACCAGGGGACCCGGCGGCCGGGCGGCAACTCGCCCAGTACGCGCAGCAGTTCGTCACGCCCGGCACGCCAGCTCTCCAGCAGCCGCGCGGGCGGCTGCGCGGCTCCCGCCTCCGCGCCCTCGTCGACGAAGGTGCCGGGCGAGGCGAGCGCGGCCTGCGAGGCTTCACGGAAGGCGGATTCGTCGGTCGCGGCCAGCAGCGCCTGCCCGTCGGTCCAGGCGAGATGGGCGATCTGGTGGGCGACGGTCCAGCGGGGCGCGGGTGTGGGAAGCGCCCAGGACTTCTCGTCGAGCCCGGCCACAAGCCCGTCCAGGGCCTCGCCTTCGTCCCGCAGGTCCGCGAGCACGGCTTTCGTCACGTTCCCGGCGTCGTCCGCCATCCCGCGCCCGCCCCTTTCCGCCGCTTCCTGCGCTTCGAACGGGCCGGACGGCTGGGCACTCAGCCGTCCGGCACCCCCTGAGCGTGACAGCGGAACGAAAAACAAGCAAGCGTGCTTGCATTACCTATTGGGCCGCCGGGCCCGGCCCTTCGCCCTCCCCTTCGCTTCCGCTCCCGCAACCCGCCCGGCTCCACAGAGCGCTCCGGCTACTCGGAGCGCTCCACCTCCTCAGACCGCTCCAGCGCCTCCGCCAGCACCTCCGCCAGATGACGGCTGCGGTGACCGCCGAGCTGTTCGAGCTGCGTACGGCACGAATAGCCGTCGGCCAGCAGCTCCGCATCGGGCCCGGCCCTCCGCACGGCAGGCAGAAGCTGGTCCTCCGCGCAGGCGGCCGACACCTCGAAGTGCCCCTTCTCAAAGCCGAAGTTGCCCGCGAGACCGCAGCAGCCCTTGCTCAACTCGCCCGTCAGGCCCGCCCGTTCACGCAGCCTCCGGTCCTCCTCGTCGCCGAGCACGGCGTGCTGATGGCAGTGCGTCTGGCCTGCGACGGGCCGGTCGACGCGCGGCGGCTGCCAGCCGGGAGCGTGCTCGGCGAGGGTCTGCGCGAAGGTCCTCACGGACTCGGCGAGGCGGCGCGCACGCGGGTCGTCGCCCAGCAGCTCCGGTACGTCGGTACGCAGCGCCGCCGCGCACGGCGGCTCCAGCACGGTGACGGGCAGACCCGCGTCCAGTGCGGGCTCGATGCGGTCCAGCGTGCGGCGCATGACCGTACGGGCCTGGTCGAGCTGGCCGGTGGAGACATAGGTGAGGCCGCAGCACACCTGCTGCTCGGGCACGCTCACCCGCAGCCCCGCATCCTCCAGCACCCGCACGGCAGCCGAACCGGCCTCGGGGGACAGGTAGTTGGTGAAGGTGTCGGGCCACAGCACGACCTGCTCGCCCCCGTTCCGCCCGTCGCGGCTCTGCTCGCCGCCGCTCTGTCCGGCGCCCGTGGGCGCCTCGCGGCGCCGCCTCCTCCACCACCGGGTGAACGGCTCACGTGCCAGCGCCGGGATGGCGCGTTCCGGTGCGATCCCGCCGAGCCGCTTCGCCAGCGCCGCCAACGGCCCCACCCGGGCAGCCGCGTTGAGCAGCGGCACCATGCGGCTCGCCGCGGCCAGCCGCAGCCACTGCGGCAGCCGCCCCATCGAGTAGTGCGCCATCGGGCGGCGCCTGCCCTTGTAGTGGTGGTGCATGAACTCGGCCTTGTACGTGGCCATGTCGACGCTGACCGGGCAGTCGCTGCGGCAGCCCTTGCACGACAGGCACAGATCGAGGGCCTCGTGGACCTCCTCCGACTGCCAGCCGTCCGTGACCACTTCGCCCGCGAGCATCTCGTGCAGCAGCCGGGCACGCCCCCTGGTGGAGTGCCGCTCCTCGCCCGTCGCACGGAACGACGGGCACATCACGCTCGAACCGGCCTGCGTGTTACGGCACTTGGCTACGCCGACGCAGCGCCGTACCGCCGCCGAGAAGTCGCCCCCGTCGTGCGGATAGCCGAACTCCACGTCGACGGGCTCACGGGGCAGCGGCGCGAAGCGCAGGTTCTCGTCGATGCGCGCGGGACGCACCAGCATTCCCGGGTTGAGACCTCCCGCCGGGTCCCACAAGTCCTTGAAGCGGCCGAAGAGCCGGACCATCTCCTCCCCGTACATCCTCGGCAGCAGCTCGGCACGCGCCTGACCGTCGCCGTGCTCGCCCGAGAGCGAACCGCCGTGAGCGACGACCAGATCCGCCAGGTCCGACGAGAAGTCACGGAAGCGCCCGATGCCCGCCTCCCCCATCAGGTCGAAGTCGATACGCACATGGATGCATCCGTCGCCGAAGTGCCCGTACGGCAGCCCCCGCAGCCCGTACTGACGCAGCAGCGCCCTGAACTCCCGCAGATACGCGCCCAGTCGGGGCGGCGGCACCGCGCAGTCCTCCCAGCCGGGCCACGCCTCGGTGTCGCCGAGCCGCGTCGCCGTGCCCGACGCGTCCTCGCGGATGCGCCACAGCACACGCTGCTCGGCGGGCGCCACGACGAGCATGTGGCCGGTACTGCCGTCGGCCGCCGCCGCGGCGCACAACTCACGTGCACGGGACCGCGCTTGGGCCTCGTCGTCGCCCCCGACCTCCACGAACAGCCAGGCGCCGCCGCGCGGAAGTCCGGCCCTGGCGGAGTCGGAGACCAGGTCGTTCGCCATGCCCTCGACCGTCAGCGGAGCGTGGCCGAGCAGGCCCGCGGCCGCCTCCGCCGCCGCGCTCTCGTCGGCGTAGCCGAGCACCGCCAGCACTCGCGCCCCAGGGACCGGCACCAGCCCGACCCTCGCCCGGGTCAGCACGCCGAGGGTGCCCTCGCTGCCGGTGAAGACGCGCGCCCAGTCCTCGCCCTTCTCGGGCAGCAGCTCGTCGAGCGCGTAACCCGAGATGCGGCGCGGCAGTTCGGGGAAGCCGGTGCGCAGGCGCTCCAACTCCCCGCGCACCAGGGCCCGTACGTCCTCGCGCAGCGGCGACGGCACACCCTCGCCGCCGGGGCCGAGCGTCATCCGCTGCCCCCCGTAGCCGGTGACCTCCAGCTCCCGTACGTTGTCGGCTGTCGTGCCCCAGGCGACGGAGTGCGAGCCGCACGAGTTGTTGCCGATCATCCCGCCGAGGGTGCAGCGGCTGTGCGTGGACGGGTCGGGCCCGAACGTCAGCCCGTGCGGTGCCGCGGCGTCACGCAGCCGGTCGAGGATCACGCCGGGCTGTACGAGGGCCGTACGCGTCTGCGGGTCCACCGACTCGATGCGGTCCATGTGCCGTGTGAAGTCGAGCACCACGCCGGTGCCGGTGGCCTGCCCCGCGATGGAGGTGCCGGCGCCGCGCGCCACCACCGGTACGCCCTGTTCGCGGCAGACGGCCAGCACCGCCTCCACGTCGTCGCGGTCGCGGGGGGCCACCACGCCCACGGGTACACGCCTGTAGTTGGAGGCGTCCATGGTGAACAGCGAGCGTGTGCCGCTGCCGAATTCGACGTCACCGCCGGGCAGCGCCTTCCGCAGCTCCTGTTCGAGCACGCGTGCCCGCTGTCGTGCCTGCTCCCGTTCCCGGGCCTGTGCCTGTTCCCCCGGCTGTTCCCGTGCCGCCGGGTCCGGCCGCCCGCCCGCCTGTGCCTGTGCCTGCTGTGCCGCTGTCCGCGCCTGTGCGTCTGCCATGGGTCAAGCGTGCACGCTGAAGGCCCCCGAAGGGCACCCTCACCTGGCAGTACGTGCGTGATCGCGCGCCCCGCACGCGGCCGTCACATCGCTTGCGCCCGCGCGACCGGCAGCCTCCCCCGGCTACTGGGACTCCCCGGGCTCCGAATCCCGGTCCGGGCGGCACAGCTCCTCGGGGATGTCGCGGGTGTCGATCTGCACGCCGCCCACGACCCGGCCGCCGGATACGGCCGCCGCCCGCAGGCAGAAGTGCACCCACATGTTGAACTGCATCTCCTTGGCCACGCGCAGCCGCCCGTAGAGGAGATGCGCCAGCCGGTCGCCCGCACGCGACCACGCCTCGATCATGAACTCCAGCCCGCCGCCCTCGGCTTCGCGGGAACGGAACTCGATCTGCCCCGCCTCCAGATGCCCCTGAAGGGTGCCGAAGCGGAAGGAGACCGGATCGCAGTGGACCACACGCACAGGCCCGTCCCACGGGCCCGGCATCTGCACCCGGTACTCGTCGCCCACGACGGGCGGGCCGTCAGCGCCGCGGGTCTTGTGGAAGACGGCGACGGACGAGGGGGCGACCCGGTTGAGGTTCTTCGTCACGGCCCCGGTCAGCTCCGCGGGACTGAGCGGCGAACCCTCGATACGGACCCGGAAGCGGCGGTGGAACATCGGACCGGCGCCGTCCGGAAGGGGCTTGGTGCGCTCGTCGCAGAGTTCCGGCGGCAGCGGGGGCGGCAGATCTTCGGCGTCGCCCTGCGTCTCCCCGCGGTGCAGCGCCGTCACCCGCCACAGGTACTGCCACGACACCACCAGCACCCCCAGCGGGAACCGCGCCAGCGCCCCGGCCCGCCGCATCGGCGAGGGCACTTGCGGACGAGCGGCGCGGGGCGTCGACATGTGTGTCATGACACCATATGAACCATTCGGGCGCACGAGAGCCGTGCGCCCGCCGCCGCTTGAGGACGGGAGGCCGCGGATGTCGACGGAGACGGTGGTGCGCTTCACGGGCCTGCGCAACCGGCACTTTCAGGCCGCGGCCATGGGGTCGATCGGCCTGTGCCTCACGATGTGGATGCGGGCGTCGGGCCTCGACCAGGAAGAGCGGGGCAACGCCGAGCGCCGCGCCATCTTCGTCGGCCTGTGGGCGCCCACGCTGCTGCTGCTGGGGCAGTCGCTGAGCGAGTCCGAGTAGCGGCTGCGTGAATCCGAGCAGTCGCCGCGCGGACACAGTCCGCACCGCTCGTGGTGAAGGCGGCCGGGGCAGTCCGTCCCGTTCGGGTCGCGGTCCGGGCGCGGTCCGGGTCTCCGCGGTCCAGAACTTCGCGGTCCGGGGCGCACATGGTCCGTGAGGGGCGTCTGCGCCGCGGCCGCGCGCTGAGCACCCTGCGCGCGCTGCGCGGCGCGGACGTCAACTACCCCCAGGCGCCGCCCGGTTCCGCCCCCGTCACCGGCTGGCACTTCGACTCGCATGTGCGGCGGCTCGCCTCCGAACCCCCAGGCGCCCCGGCCGCCGGCGGCCCATGGGAGCGAGCGTGCCGTCTCGTGCGGGACTACGAGTTCGCCGATCCGCGTATCCTGCGCGGTCTGTACGACCTGCGGGCACCGCTGATGGGCCGCGACATGCTCCTCGACGCCCGCTTCTACGGGCTCCGCTTCGACCTGGGCGTACGCATCACCTCCGTCACGGACACCACCAGGGGCACGGGCGGGAGCGAACGCCGCGTGTGGGGCTGGGGCTACCAGACGCTGGAGGGTCACCTGGAGGAGGGCGAACTCGTCTACGAGGTCGTCAAGCATCTGGCCACCGGCGACGTGGACTTCGTGATCACCGGGCACTCCCGCCGTGCGCCGATCGCCAACCCGCTGATCCGCCTCGGCTTCCTGCTCTTCGGACGGTTCACACAGCGCCGCTTCTACCGGCGCAGCGCACGGCGCCTTCGGCGGCTGCTGCTGGACGAACTGCGCGGAGGCACCCCGTCCGCGCCGGAGCCCCACCCCCGCGACCCCGCCGTGGTGATCGCACCGGGAGCACCGGGCACGCCGGGCACACCGGGCGGCAAGCGCATCGGGCGGGGCGGGCCCCGTGAAGACACCCGTGAAGACACGGGCCGCGACGTCCGTGGAGACCCCCGCGAGGACTGAACCCGCCGCCCACTGGCGCCCGTAACAGCAGCGACTACGGCCGTAGTCGAGGACCGGACCCCCGGACGAGGTTGAACGGCGCCGCGGCCGGAGACCCGTCCGATGCATCCCGCGGTGCCGGGGCTGATGAAGGCGCCGGCAGTTCGAACAAGCAGCTCCGACGCCGCCCCCTCCGCGGAGGCACATGCACCCCGCGGAGGGGGACCGCGAACCCTCAGCGCGCTGAACGGGGTCCGGTCGCTGCGGTCGCCCGGCGAGCGGGAGCCCGTGCCCGCACCCGCCTGAGCAGGGCGTTCGTCTCACCCGCTGGACCACCTGCGGTGCCATGTGAAGGAACGCACTAGGCTGCCCGTGTGGCTGATCTCCAGATTCCCGCTGACATCAAGCCCGCCGACGGTCGATTCGGCTCGGGCCCGTCCAAGGTGCGTACGGAGGCGCTGAACGCGCTGGCTGCCACCGGCACTTCGCTGCTCGGCACCTCACACCGCCAGGCCCCGGTGAAGAACCTGGTCGGCCGGGTGCGCGAGGGCGTGCAGGAGCTGTTCCGGCTGCCGGAGGGCTACGAGGTGGTCCTCGGCAACGGCGGCACGACCGCGTTCTGGGACATCGCGACCCACGGGCTGATCGAGTCCAGGTCGCAGCATCTCTCCTTCGGCGAGTTCTCCAGCAAGTTCGCCAAGGCCGCCAAGCAGGCGCCGTGGCTGGGCGAGCCCACCGTGATCGAGTCCGAGCCCGGCACCCACCCCTCCGCTCGGGGCGAGTCCGGCACCGACGTCTACGCCTTCACACACAACGAGACCTCGACGGGCGTCGCCATGCCCATCGAGCGCGTCGACGGCGCGGACGACGGCGCGCTGGTGCTCGTCGACGCCACGTCCGGCGCGGGCGGCCTCCCCGTGGACGTGTGCGAGAGCGACGTCTACTACTTCGCGCCGCAGAAGTCCTTCGCCTCCGAGGGCGGGCTGTGGATCGCCGTGTTCTCACCCGCCGCCCTGGAGCGGGCCGAGCGCATCGCCGCGTCCGACCGGCACATCCCGGCGTTCTTCGACCTGAAGACCGCGATCGACAACTCGCGTAAGAACCAGACGTACAACACCCCCGCCGTCAGCACGCTCTTCCTGCTGGGCGAGCAGCTCGACTGGATCAACGGCCAGGGCGGGCTCGACTGGGCGGTGCGCCGCACCGCGACGTCCTCGCGGACGCTCTACGGATGGGCGGAGGACGCCAAGTTCGCCGCGCCGTTCGTCTCCGAGCCGGCGCAGCGCTCCCAGGTCGTCGGCACGATCGACTTCAACGACGACGTCGACGCCGCCGCGATCGCCAAGGTGCTGCGGGCGAACGGCGTCGTCGACACCGAGCCGTACCGCAAGCTGGGCCGCAACCAGCTCCGGGTGGCGATGTTCCCGGCGGTCGAGCCGTCGGACGTCGAGGCGCTCACGCGCTGCGTGGACTACGTCGTCGAGAACCTCTAGGCCCCGCCTGCGAGTTCACGGCACAGCGACGCGGGCCCGGACGCCGTACGACGGTGTCCGGGCCCGCTGTACGTCTCGTAGCGGAACGCCCCGTCAGCTTCTGCGGAACAGCCTGCGCAGCAGCATCCACACCACGACGACCGCGGCGATCGCTCCGCCGCCGACCACGACCTTCTTCTCGTCGAGCCGCCCCTCGTCGCCGTCGCCCGCGGCGCCCCCCTGTGAACCGCCGCCGTCTGCCTGGCGCTCGCCGGACGGGACGCTGTCCGGCAGCAGTTCGCCGTCGAGTTCCAGCGGGTCCACGGTGCTGCCCTTGCCCTCCGAGCCGCACATCAGGGTGCGCCCGTCGCCGGTGAAGGTCACCGACTCCCCCTGCCCCGCCACGGGCACGCTGACGGGGGTGTCGAGTGCCTGCGGCTTCCCGTCGCGCCAGCGGAACATCTCGCCGCCGAAGTAACCGCGCAGCACCAGCCTCGTACCGTCCGGCGAGAAGGCGCCGTCCGTCGCCCACACCTCGGTACGGGCGACGCGGCGGAAGGTGTTGACGCCCGCCGCGTCCAGGCGTTCCGGCCCTGCGTAGATCGCGCCCTTCTTGTTCTGGCTCTTGCTGGCGATGTAGACGCGACCGGTCTTCGGATGGACCATCAGCGACTCGGCGTCGCGCGGCCCGTCGGCGTAGCGCACGGTGTAGCGGGTGGGCGTGACCGTGGTGTCGCGCAGCTTCTCCGGCTCGCGGAAGCGGTAGATCCACACTTCGCTCCAGCCGCCGCCCAGGTTGTCGCCGATGTCGCCGACGTACACCTCGCCGCCGGGCCCGGCCGAGATCGCCTCCACGTCGCGGGGGTCGACGCCGCGGAGGGTGACCGTGGCGACCGTTCTGCCGGTGGAGGAGTCCACGGCGTAGACGTACGGGCCGTCGTCGGAGTCGTTGTGCGTCCAGTAGACGCCCTTGTGCCTGCGGCTGGCCGCGAGTCCGCTCGACTCCGTGATGCGCGGGTCCTTGATACGGAACGAGCCGGGGCCCTCCTCGCCGCCGGCCGGTGCGGCGGCGGTGGCCGGGCCCGTCGCGGCGGCGGCCACCGCCACAGGTCCCAGCACCAGGAGCCCCAGCGCTCCCCCGATCCCCACGGCCGCGACGGCGCGGCGGCGGAGCGCGGCGCGGCGGCGAAGCACAGTCAGCACAGACATGGCCACAGTCTCCCGCACGGCTCGGGGGTCCCGCCCGGGCGGGAGGCTCTGTGGGAGCTTGCTTCGAGCCCACTTCAACGGCTTGGCTCTACGGACATGGAGTACACGCAGCTTGGCCGCACCGGCCTCAAGGTCAGCCGGATCGTCCTGGGGACGATGAACTTCGGACCACAGACGGACGAGCCCGGCTCTCACGCGATCATGGACGCCGCGCAGAGCGCCGGAATCAACTTCTTCGACACCGCCAACGTGTACGGCTGGGGCGCGAACAAGGGCCGCACCGAGGAGATCATCGGCACCTGGTTCGCCAAGGGCGGCGGCAGGCGCGAGAAGACCGTGCTGGCCACCAAGGTGTTCGGGAGCATGGCCGCCGAGGGCGACACCACTCCCAACCAGGACCGGCTCTCGGCGCTGAACATCCGCAGGGCAGTCGACGCGAGCCTCAAGAGGCTCCAAACCGACCACATCGACCTCTACCAGTTCCACCACGTGGACCGCAGGACTCCCTGGGACGAGATCTGGCAGGCCATCGACGTACTCGTCCAGCAGGGCAAGATCATCTACGCGGGCTCCTCCAACCACGCCGGCTGGCACATCGCACAGGCCAACGAGACGGCCGCCCGGCGCGGCACCTACGGCCTCGTCAGCGAGCAGTGCCTCTACAACCTCGCCGAGCGACGGGCCGAGATGGAGGTGATCCCCGCGGCACAGCAGTACGGCCTGGGCGTCATCCCGTGGTCGCCGCTGCACGGCGGCCTGCTCGGCGGAGCCATCCGCAAGGAGGCGGAGGGCGGCGGCGCACGCAGCACCTCGGGCCGCTCGGCCGACACGCTGGCGAACTCTCAGGTCCGCGAGCAGATCCAGCGCTACGAGGACCTGCTCGCGGAGCACGGCCTCGACCCGGGCGAGACGGCACTGGCGTGGCTGCTCTCACGGCCGGGCGTGACCGGCCCGATCGTCGGCCCGCGCCTTCCGGAGCAGCTCGAATCCGCCGTGCGCGCCGTGGAACTCGAGCTCGACGACGGGCTGCTGGCCTCGCTGGAGGAGATCTTCCCCGGGCCGGGGCCGTCGCCGGAGGCGTTCGCCTGGTAGGGCCGCAGGCACGGACGGGACCGGCGGCGGGCGCCGCGGCCTTCACACCGCACACCCGCACGCCGGTCCGGCTGCCGTGTGGCCGGGCCTGCGTTCGCAGCCCGCGGCCGGGGCCTACGCTCCGACCGCGGCTGCGACGGCCACCACGATGAGCATCAGCACGAGCGCACCGCTGACGATGCGCGTCCTCGTCTTGGTATTCACGGATCCAACGGTAACCAAGTCCGTCATCTGCCCAGCGGCCAGGCGGCGATCCGCTCGTAGCGGGGCTGCTCGCCGGGGACTCCGCTCTCCGGCAAGTTGCTTCGTACGAGGGCGAGTTCGGCCGCCGTCCAGGGCTCGCCCGCGAACGCGTCGAGTTCCGCGATATACGGGCCCAGGTCGAGCTGCGAGGATCTCGCGCGGGCCAGGGTCAGATGCGCGCGGAAACGGCGGGGCTCGTCCGTGCCGAGGCCCACTCGGCGCCCGGCGGCGGCGGTCGTGGAGGCGAGCCTGCGCAGCGCCTCGGCGGCGGCCGGGCCGTATGCGGGGTCATGTGCCGGGGCGTGTGCCTCGTCACGCACCGGGCCGGGGACCTCGTCACGCACCGGGCCGGGTGCCGCGCCGTCCGTACCGGCAGGACCCGTGGCCCCCTCCTCGGCGGGCGCGCCCGCGACGGCCGCCCACAGCGACCTGTGGCCGAACTGCCCGCCGCCCGCGATACGCAGCCGCAGCGGGCGCCCGCGTGCGGCCGTTCGGGACAGTCGTTCGCGCAGCCCGTCGAGCTGTCCGTCGCCGACCTCGCCGTAGAAGGCCAGGGTGATGTGCCAGTTGGCACGGTCCGCCCAGCGCAGCCGCCCGGCGCCGTCCATGGCACGCAACTGCGCGACCTTCTCCGCCAGTTGGGCCGTCCCGTCCAGTACGTGCGCGGGCGGCAGCAGAGCCGTGAAGAGTCTCATGACCCCAGCATGGCCCGGGGCGCCCCAGACGCGGGCCCCCGAGGGACGCCCCAGAGCCGGGGCATCCGGGACGTCCCGGCGCTACGCCGCGGAAGTCACCCGTTCCCGCTCGGAGTCGGGCGCCGGATTCCGCGATTCCCGCCCCTCACGAGATTCCCGCGATTCCCGGGCCTCCCGCTGCTCCCGCGGCTCCCTCGGTACGAACGTCAGATGACGGTGCCCCCGCCGCAGGTCCACGCGGAGCCGCAGCCCGCCTGCCCGCGCCAGCGCCAGTCCGACGCCCACGGCCACGACCGCCGAGATCACCCCGCCGGACAAAAAGCCGATTCGGGGGCCGAAGGTGTCGGTGACCCAGCCCATGAGCGGCCCGCCGATGGGCGTACCGCCCATGAACACCATCATGTAGAGGCTCATCACGCGGCCCCTCATCGCCGGGTCCGAGGCGGTCTGCACGCTGGAGTTGGCGGTGACGTTGAACGTCAGCCCCATGATCCCGATGGGCGCCATCAGCGCGGCGAAGAGCCAGAAGGACGGCGAGAGCGCCGCCGCGACCTCCAGCACCCCGAAGATGAGCGCCGCACCCGTCAGCAGCCGCATGCGGGAGGTGCCCCGCCGCGCCGACAGCAGCGCGCCCACCACCGACCCCACGGCCATCAACGTGTTGAGCAGCCCGTATGTACCGGCGCCCTCCTCGAAGACGCGGTGTGTGAACGCCGTGAGCCAGATCGGGAAGTTGAAGCCGAACGTGCCGATGAAGCCGACGAGGACGATCGGCCAGATCAGCTCGGGATGGCTGCGCACATACGTCAGGCCCTCGCGAAGCTGACCCTTGCTGCGCGGTGCGCGCTCGCTGCTGTGCAGTTCGCCGGTACGCATCAGCAGCAGCCCGGTGAGCGGCGCGATGAACGAGAGGCCGTTGAAGAGGAACGCCCAGCCGCTTCCCACGGCGGAGATCATCACGCCGGCGATCGCGGGCCCGACGAGGCGTGCGCTCTGGAAGTTGGCGGAGTTGAGCGAGACCGCGTTGCCGATCTGGGCCGGGCCGACCATCTCCGAGACGAAGGTCTGCCGCGTCGGATTGTCGAGCACGGTGGCCAGGCCGAGCACGAAGGCGAGCGCGTAGACGTGTACGACGTGCACGTTGCCGCTGAGCGTCAGCGCCGCGAGCGCGAGCCCGGTGAGGCCCATGACGGACTGGGTGATCAGCAGCAGCCTGCGCTTGTCGCAGCGGTCGGCGACGACTCCTCCGTAGAGACCGAAGAGCAGCAGCGGCAGGAACTGGAGGGCCGTGGTGATGCCGACGGCCGTCGCCGAGCCGGTGAGGCTGAGGACCAGCCAGTCCTGGGCGATGCGCTGCATCCAGGTGCCGGTGTTGGAGACGGCCTGGCCGATCGCGAAGAGACGGTAGTTGCGTATTCGCAGGGACGAGAACATCGACGGCTTGGCGCCCGGCGGTCGTCCCTCGGTGTGTCCGGTGCCGCCCGTGGTGTCCGCCGGTCCGGCGGCACGTTCGTGCGGTGCGTTCTGTGGCTTGTCTTCGGGGTTCTGTGGCTTGTCATCAGGTGCGGGTGCGGATTCTGTTCCGTGGCCCGTACTCAAATCGCCTTCGCCTCCTCGTTCTCTGCGTCTGTGTCTGCGTCTGTGGCCGCGTCTGTGGCCGCGTGCGCGTGCGCCTTCTCGCGCCTGTCCGTCCTTGCGCCTGTCCGTCCTTGCGCCCGTACGTCCGCGTGCGCGCGACCGCACAGCCTGCTCCCGGCGCGGCCGTCCGACGGCTCACGCAGCGCCTCTCGTAACGCCGTGACCACCACGAGCCGGGGCGCGGCGCCCCGGGCCGACGGCCCCGCGGCTACGAGTGCGCCAGCTTCTCCAGCACGGGGGCCGCGGCGCGCAGCCGCTCCCACTCGTCGTCGTCGAGCCGCTCCGTCAGCTCTGCCAGCCATGCGTTCCGCTTCTCGCGGCTGGCGGCGAGCATCGTCTCGGCACGCTCGGTCTGCGTGACCGTCTTCTGGCGGCGGTCGTCGGGGTGCGGCTCCAGGCGAACCAGGCCCTTCGCCTCCAGCATCGAGACGATGCGGGTCATCGACGGCGGCTGCACATGCTCCTTGCGGGCCAGTTCGCTGGGCGTGGCCGAGCCGCAGCGGGCTAGCGTGCCGAGCACGGACATCTCCGTCGGGCTCAGCGACTCGTCGACCCGCTGGTGCTTCAGCCGCCGCGAGAGGCGCATGACGGCGGTACGCAGCGAGTTCACCGCCGCCGCGTCCAGATCGCTCGCGGTGGCGCCCGTTTCCACGACGGCGCCCGCTCCGGCGGGGGCGGGAACCGTGATGTGACGCTCGGATGTCTCCGGCATGTTGTTAGCGTAACTCATTACCCGGTCTAATGACCACCCCGTGAGAAGGTCACGGTCTGTACGCCGGATCACACATACGAGTGACTTCGCACGGAAATCTGAGGCATCACCCTGGGCGCTCCCGGGACCGTGGACGCATGACTTCGACGACCTCGAAGGTGCTCAGCCTGCGAATGGACAGCGATCTGTTCGACCGGCTGCACGCCCACGCCGCGAAGCGCGGCATGAGCGCCCAGGACTACGTGGTCCGTGCGCTCGTGCGCCACGACTTCGACGAAAGGCTCCAGACCTCGGTCGAGGAGACGGAGCGATTCTTCGGCTCGTCACCGTGCGAGCACGACCTCAAGAGCCGTAGGGGCACGGGCGAGGAGGCCGACTCCCGCACGGACGAGGTCACTTCACGCCCAGAGCCTGCTCGATCGGGTCGAGCGTGAAGTAGACGAGGAAGCAGGCGCCGACGACGTTCAGCAGCCACGGCACCTCACGGCTCCGCCCGGTCACCGCCTTCAGCAGGATGAGGGCCGGCACCCCGAGGCCGATCCCGTTGGTGATGCTGTACGTGAAGGGCATCGCGACCACCGTCAGGAACGCCGGTACCGCGATGGCCGGATCGACCATCAAGATCCGTCCCATCCCGGGCAGTTGGCCGTTCTCGTCGGTGAGGCCCGACTCCTCGCCGACGCCGGTGATCGTGCCCATGGCGTCGAAGAAGCCGGACAGCAGCACCGTGAAGACGAAGAGGCAGCCGGTCAGCGGTCCGACCTCGCCGAAGCCGCCGAAGAGGCTGACCTGACCGACCAGGCCGAAGTCCGGCGTGCTCACCACCGAGTCCGGCACCCTCGGCACGTCCAGGCCCCAGGCGGAGTCGGGTACGTCCGCGAGCGCGTTGACGACGATCGCGACGACGGTCGTCGTGACGATGCCGATGAGGATGGCGCCCCTGATCTTGCGTACGACGAGCACGAACATCAGCGCCACGCCGAGCACGAAGACCAGCACGGGCCAGCCCTTCAACTGGCCGCCTTGCCCCAGCCCCAGCGGCACGTTGGTGTTCGCGGAGTCCGGATTGCGCGTGACGAAGCCGGAGTCGACGAGGCCGATCAGCGTGATGAAGAGGCCGATTCCGATGGCGATGGCACGGACGCGTACCGCCCGCAGCCAACGGCCTCCCCCACCTCCGGCGCCCTCGATAGGCTGATCCGGCTGTCTCCGCCCGGCGGCACACCGCACGGGCACAGGCACCACGAGCGCGAGAGGAAGCTGCGGCGATGGGTCTGATGAACCGCTGGACCGACGGCCAGCGCGAAGCCCCCGAGCCCCTGGAGGGCCCGGTCATGGGCACCGTCCTGGTCGGCACGGGCGTCTGGTTCGTCGCCTTCCTCGCCCAGCTTCCGTTCTACGGCTGGTACGAGGACCACGGGCACACCTGGTTCATCTGGACGTGCGCCGCCGGCGCGGGCCTCGGGCTGCTCGGGGTGTGGTACGTGCGGGCGCGTGAGCGCGCCATGCGGCGTGAAGGCCGGGACTCCTCCTGACCGCTTGTCTGCCTGGCTGGCTGCCTGGCTGCCTGCTGTCGCCGGCTCCCTTGACTTCAACGGAGCTTCAAGTACGAGCGTGGGTCATGAGCGCCGTCGCCCCTGCCATCGCCCCTGTGACGCCGCCCGCCCGTACGCCCCACGTGCGTACGCGGCGTACTGCCGTACCCCCGTACTCATGGAGGCAGCAGCCCATGACCGCCACCGAGCGCACCACCGCACATCCGGACCCCGCACGCGAGGACTCCCGCGTCGCCTTCTTCAGCAGATGGCACCTGCCGGGACCGGAGGCCGGGCGGGCGGCCCTGGACGCGATCGCCGCCGTCTGGGAGCGGGAGCCCTGGCCGTCGCCGGGTCTGCTCGGATACCACCTCTACGAGGGCGAGGACGGCGGGACCCTGCTGCACCACTCGCAGTGGACGGGCGAGGACGCCTACGAGGACTACGTACGCGACCACCGCGGGACCCGCAACGAGGAGATCGACGCCGCCGTGCCGGGCATCGAACGCCTCGGGCTGGGCCGCTACCGCCACTACCGCGGCGGCCGGGCCGAGGGCGACAGCAGGGTGCCGGGCTGTGTCGTGACCGTCTCCGTCGAGTTCGACGGCCCGGACCCAGATCGTCAACGCGCCTGGGTGGACGCGGTGTTCGAGGCGCTGCGCACCGATCCGCAGCCGCCGCCCGGCGGCGTCTCGGCTCACTTCCACCTCTCGACGGACGGCGAGCGCGTGCTGAACTACGCGGAGTGGGAGAGCGCGCAGGCCCATGCCGACGCCCTCGCCGCCCCCGGGCGCGGCATCGGCGGCCCGACCGCGGAGTGGGAGCGGGTGCAGCGGTTTCCGGGGCTGAAGCGGAGCAGTGTGCGCCGCTACCGGCATGTGTACGGGCTCGTGCCCCGCTGAGGCGCGGAGCATGGCCGAGTCACGGAGCGCTCGCTCGCGATGCCCGGTGCACGGTGCCCCACAGCGTCGTTCTTCCTGCTCGCACGGGGACTTGCGGCTCCCGCCCGTAACACCGGAATGCGTATGATCCAGCGTTAGGGCATATGCCCGTCAGCTCTCAGTGTCGGCGGTGCGCCACAGGTCACCCTGAGCGGAATAAGGGGCAGCAATGGGCGACGTGGAGGATCCGCTTGCCGAGCTGGAGCAGCTTCGCCGCGCGATGGAGACGCGTCCGGTCATCGACCAGGCGCACGGCGTCCTCATGGCCGCCTACCGCTGCACCCCGGACGGGGCGTGGAACGTACTCGTCGACGTCTCGCAGCGCACCAACGTGAAGCTCCACAAGGTCGCCGCCGCGCTGGTCGCGACCACACAGGGCGATCCGCTGCCCGACCCGCTGAGCACCGCGCTGCGTACCGCACTGGACGCCACGGAGTCGGACGAAGCAGGGCAAGGCACCTGAAACGCCCGTAACGTCGAATGCATGACGGAGCGGACGGGGGCCGCCGGGACGCACACCGGAGACGGCCCGCAGCGCGGGCTGAGCGCCGCCGAGGTGGCGGCACGTACCGCACGTGGTGAGATCAACGACGTACCGGTGCGCAGCAGCCGCTCCCTCATGGAGATCGTCCGCGCCAACGTCTTCACCCGCTTCAACGCCATCATCGGCGTACTCTTCGTGATCATCCTCTTCGTGGGGCCCGTGCAGGACAGCCTGTTCGGCTTCGTGATCCTCGCGAACACCCTCATCGGCATCGTCCAGGAGCTGCGAGCCAAGCGGACCCTGGACAACCTGGCCGTCATCGGCGAGGTGCGGCCCCTCGTACGGCGTGACGGCACGGGCGTCTCGCTGTCCGCCTCGCAGATCGTGCTGGGCGACCTCATCGAGATCCGCCCGGGAGACAAGTGCGTCGTGGACGGCGAGGTGACCGAAGCCGACAGCCTGGAGATCGACGAGTCGCTGCTGACCGGCGAGGCCGATCCCGTCGTCAAGCAGCCGGGCGACCCCGTCATGTCCGGCAGTTTCGTCGTCGCGGGCAGCGGCGCCTTCACCGCGACGCGGGTGGGGCGGGCCGCCTACGCCGCGCAGCTCGCGGAGGAGGCCAGCCGCTTCACCCTCGTGCACTCCGAGCTGCGCAACGGCATCAACGACCTGCTGAAGTACGTGACTTGGGTGATCGTCCCGACCGGTGTCGGCCTGGTGCTCAGTCAGCTCGTCGTAGAGCAGACGGGCCTGGAGAACGCCGTGCGCCGCATGGTCGGCGGCATCGCGCCGATGGTGCCGGAGGGCCTGGTGCTGCTGACGTCGATCGCCTTCGCCATCGGGGTCGTACGGCTGGGCCGTAAGAAGTGCCTCGTGCAGGAGCTGCCCGCGATCGAGGGGCTGGCACGGGTGGACGTCGTCTGCCTCGACAAGACGGGCACCCTCACCGAGGGCGGTATGGACGTGGCCGAGGTGCGGGTCCTACGGAACGGGGTGCTCCGGGACGGGCCCCGGACGGACGGGCCCCCGCCGGACGGAGACGGGCAGAGCGGAGACGGGCAGAGCGGAGACGGGCAGGGCGGAGACGGACAGAGCGGAGACGGGCAGGGCGGAGACGGACAGGGCGGAGACGCGAAGGGCAGAGACGCGAAGGGCGAGTACGACGGTGCCTATGTCGCGCGGGTGCTCGCGGCGCTGGGCTCCGCCGACCCGAGGCCCAACGCGAGCATGCGGGCCATCGTCGACGCGTATCCCCGGGACGCGCACCTCCTGGGCGGAGAGGGGGGCGGCGGCAGCGACGGAGGGGACGGCGGGACCGGCAAGAACAGCCGCACCGGCAAGGGCGACGGCGGTACCGGCGGGACCGGCAGCCTCGACGGCGCCGGCAGCGTCGACGGAAACGCACACGACGGGCACCCGGACCGCCGCTGGGGCCTCGGCCCGTGGCAGACGGCGCAGTCGCTGCCCTTCTCCTCGGCCCGCAAGTACAGCGGCGCCACCCTCGTCGAACCCGACGGCACCCGCCGCACCTGGCTGCTCGGCGCCCCCGACGTCCTGCTTCCGCGCGGCCACCCCGCCACCGCGGACGTCGAGCAGCTCAGCCGCGAGGGCCTGCGGGTGCTGCTGCTGGCCGCCACCGACCGGGGACCGGACGCCCCGGAGGCCGTCGACGGCGCCCGCCCCGCCGCTCTCGTCGTACTGCAACAGCGGCTGCGGCCGGACGCCGGTGACATCCTGCGCTACTTCAACGACCAGGGCGTCGCCGCGAAAGTGCTCTCGGGCGACAACGCCGTCTCCGTCGGTGCCGTGGCCGCCGAACTCCGGCTGCCGGGCGCACACAACCCCGTCGACGCCGGCCGGCTGCCCGGCGACGCACCCGGAGTCGTAAGGGCGCTGGAGAGCGGCACGGTATTCGGGCGGGTCACGCCGCGGCAGAAGCAGACCATGGTCGGCTCGCTCCAGGAGCACGGCCACCACGTCGCGATGACGGGCGACGGCGTCAACGACGTGCTGGCGCTGAAGAACGCCGACATCGGCGTCGCCATGGGCACCGGTTCGGAGGCGACACGTGCCGTGGCCCAGATCGTGCTGCTCGACGACAGCTTCGCCTCGCTCCCGTCCGTCGTCGCCGAGGGCCGCCGCGTCATCGGCAACATCGAACGCGTCGCCAACCTCTTCCTCACCAAGACCGTCTACTCGGTGCTGCTGGCCCTGCTGGTGATCGCCTGGCAGGTGCCCTATCCCTTCCTGCCGCGCCATCTGACGCTGGTGTCGTCGCTGACCATCGGCATCCCCGCGTTCTTCCTCGCGCTGGCGCCCAACCGGGAGCGGGCGAAGCCGCACTTCGTGGGGAGAGTCATGCGGTACTCGGTGCCCGCGGGGCTCGTCGCCGGTGCGGCGACCTTCGCTACGTATCTGCTGGCCCGCGGCCACTACGCCGGGCCGGGGGCGCTGGCGGCCGAGACGAGCGTGGCGACGCTGACGCTGTTCCTGATCGCGATGTGGGTCCTCGCGATCGTCGCCAGGCCGTATAGCTGGTGGCGGGTCGGGCTGGTGCTCACCATGGGCCTGGGCTTCGTGGTCGTGCTTGCCATTCCGGTCCTCCAGCGCTTCTTCGCACTGAGGCTGGTGGGTACGGCGATGCCGCTGACCTCGCTCGCCGTGGCAGCGGCTTCGGCTGTCGCGCTGGAGATCATCTGGGTACGGGTGGCTCGTCGCGGCAACCACGCCGGGCGCCGGCCCACCGGCTCAGAGCCCGATACGCGCGACTAGAACGCGTACCAGCGCACCGCCGCGTCGTCCCGCCTCAGCGACTCGACACGGCGGTCGAACTCCCGGCGCGCCGCCGGGTTCGCGGGGGCGTGCTGCGCCACCCAGGCGCAGGCCGCCGTCTCGCGTGCGCCGCGCAGCACCGCACAGCCCGGCCACTCCCGCACGTCCCAGCCGTAGGCCCGTACGAAGCCGGAGTAGGCCGCCTCGTCCAGCCCGTAACGGTCGAGGCTCAACGTGAGGACCACGAGGTCGTGCTCGCGCAGATCGTCGGAGAAGGTCTCCAGATCGACCAGCAGCGGGCCGTCCGGGCCGACATGGACGTTGCGGGGCAGTGCGTCGCCGTGCAGCGGGCCCGGCGGCAGTACGGGGGTCAACTCGGCCACGGCGGCGTCGAAGTCGTCACGTCGCGCCCGCAGATACGCCGCGTCCGCCGCGGGCACCGCGTCCCCAGCGAGCCGCAGCCAGCGCTCCACACCGGAGAGCAGATCGCGGCGCGGCAGCTCGAACTCCGGTGTCTCCAGGGCGTGTACGAGCCGCAGCAGCACGGCGAGGTCCGCGGGTGTCGCCTCCCGTACGGGCTCGGGCAGACGCCGCCAGTAAGTCAGCGGATGGCCGTCCACGACGGTGACCTCGGGGCGGGCCGCGCGCACGGCGGGCACCCGCTGCTGCTCAAGCCAAGCGGCGACGCGCAGTTCGCGCTCGGCACGGGCGAGGAGGGAAGGGTCGCGTCCGACGCGTACGACGAGCGGCTCCGGGGCGTGGGGCGGGTCCAGCGCGAACACCGCGTTCTCGCCGAGCGCCAGCAGCACCGCGTGCTCACCGGTCGCCGCGCCGACACCGGCCACCGCTTGCTCGTCGTGCCCGGCGTGCTCGTGCCCGGCGGCGGACGCGAGCAGTTCCCGCGCCCGCGCCTCGGTGAACGGCCGCGCCCCCGGCCGCCGATGGCTCTGCTGCTGCCGCCGCTGCTCCCCGTGCTCCGCGCCTTGCCCCATCCGGGCAGCGTAGGCGGTGCCACGCCCGGTGCCCGGTTCGCACCCCGCGCCCCCGGGCCCGCTCCCCCATGCTCTTGGCGCCCTACTCGTAGTACGCGGCGTCCTCGTCCGGCAGCTCGAACGACCCGTACTCCGGCCGTCCCGCTCGTTCATAGGTGTGGATCGCGATGCCGGTGCCTGTCGTCATGGAGTCCTTGAGCCTCATCGCCGTCGGCAGCGCACCGTCCCCGAAGAGCCGTTCGCCGTTGCCGAGGACGACGGGATACGTCAGCAGATGGAAGACGTCGATGAGGTCGTGCGCCATGAGAGACCGGGCGAGTGCACCGCTGCCGTGGATCTGGAGTTCGCCCTCCGGCTGCTCCTTCTTCAGCTCGGCGATGCGCTCCGGGACGTTCTCGCCGAGCAGCGTGGTGTTGTACCAGTCGGCGGACGTGAGCGTCGTCGAAGCCACGTACTTCGGAAGGGTGTTGAGCTTGGTCGCGACCGGGTCGTCGGGGTCGGTGACGCGCGGCCAGTGCGCGGCGAAGATCTCATACGTACGGCGTCCCAGCACGAAGCCCTGGGCCTCGGCGAAGTTCCTGGAGATGAAGGTGCCCAGGTCGGCGTCCACATAGGGGACGACCCAGCCGCCCTGCTGGAAGCCGCCGGTGGTGTCCTCGTTGGGGCCGCCGGGCCCCTGCATGACGCCGTCCAGGGACAGGAACGTGGTGAGCGTGAGAGTAGTCATGCGGAGGAGGACCGGCGGCCGGGGCGTAACTCATCGAGCCCGGCGGGGGATGCCGTACGGATGCGGTGCCGCGCGGATGCCCCACGGACGCCGTACGGACGGCGCTTGAACAGCGCGCACGGACGGCGGACGGACCCCGCGGAGCCGGCTCGCGCCCGCTTCACCCGGCCCCGGCCGTCATTCGAACCAGCGTGCCCGCTCCAGCTCCGCCACCCGCCCCGGGTCCTCCAGCAGCGCGGCCACCTCGAAGCGGCGGCCCCAGCGGCCCGCCGCCCACGCCAGACCCGCGGCGACGCCCTCCAGCGTCGCCGCGTGCAGCACGCCGTCCGAGGTGCGCCGCCACTCCACGTCCACGCCGTCCACGACCAGTTCGTCGTGTTCGTAGTACGTGCGCGGCGCCTCCGGAAGCAGCAGACGCACGGCGTCCGGGACCTCCCGCTCCGTGCCCTCGCCGGAGGCCGCCGCGTCGATGCGTCCGGGCACCGTCTCGCTGAGCCGCCGCACCTCCAGCACCGCCGCCAGATCCGCGGCGTGCGCGGGAGGCACCGGCAGCAGCCGTCGGTCGCCCGCCGCGGGCACCAGATCGGGCGCGTCGGCGATCACGGCCTCGTCCCTCGGCACGACCTCGACGGCGCCCGTTCCGGCCCTTACGGCACACAACTCCTCGGGCAGCGTGACCTCTTCGGGGTCGAGCCGTGCCAACAGCCCGTAGAGACCGTGGAGCCGGGAGTGGTCCACCTCCGACTCGGGGTCGGCCAGGCGCCGCAGCAGCTCCGCCGCGCCGCCCGGCTCCTCCAGCAGCGCCGCCGCGGACGTGCGGATGCCGAGCGCCCGCAGCACCTCGGCGTCGCCGAACCCGGCGTCGGCCTCCTCGTACAGCCCCTCCAGCAGCGGATCGCCGCCTGCGGCGCGCAGCCCGGCGGGCCGCCGCCCGTCCAGTACGGGGTGGCCGCGCAGCCACCACGCGGTGTACGGGCGTACGGTCTCCGTCACGCCGCCGGGCAGCAGCACCCGTACGGGCTGGGTCAGCGCGTCCCGCAGCGGCGGACGCGCGAGCATCGCCAGCGCCTCCGGCCAGCAGTCGTCGTCGACGAGGTCCAGGTCGCGCACGGCCACCAGCTCGGAGGCGACGGGCGGCACGGCCATGTCGAGGCCGGGCTCCTCCCCGTCCCCGCCCTGAGCGGAGGAGAGCTGGTCCAGTACGTCCTCGCACCACACGTCCACGGCGTCGAGGAGGCCCGGGTCGTCCGGTTCGGCGAAGTCGCCCTCGCGCGGCTCCAGTTCGTCAGGATCGAGCACCACGTCGACGGCCCTGACCAGCACGAAGTCCGCCTGCACGCCGACCGCGGTCAGTGGCTGCTCGCCCCAGCGCTCCGCCAACTCACCGTCGCATGCGGCGAGTTCGCCCTCGCGGATGACGCTTTCGAAGTCGCTGCCGGGATAGACGAGTTCACCGGCCGGCGCGGGCTCACCGTCCTCGTCGGGCAGAGCCAGCGCCCCCAGCCACGGCTCGTCGCCGGGACCCAGCCCCGCGTCCCTCGCCAGCCCCAGTACGACCTCCGCCAACTCCTCGGCGTCCAGGGGGCCTTCGCCCTCCTCCGCGAGGTCCCACGCGTCGCCGTCGTCCAGCGAGGCCGCCACCGCCGCCCTCACCTGCGGGGTCGTCAGCACGGCCCGCGGTGTGGCGGCCGTCGCCCCCAGCTTCTCCAACAGCGGGTGCACAGCGTCCTCGTGGGCGACCTTCAGGCCGAGCCGTGACAGCCGCCCCGCCCGCTCCGGCTCCATCGACGAACCCGGCGACGGCAGCAGCACCTGGCGCGGCCCGATCGCCGTCCGAGTGCCGGGGCCCGCCAGCGGCACCGGAAGCCCCGTCAACCGGTCGGGGTCGACGCCGGCCAGCGACTCGTACAGGCGCCGCCACCACTGAGGGGGCCGCACCACTCCCGCGAGCCGGTCGATGACCTCGCCCAGCGGCACCCTCGCGACGTCCAGCGCCCGCAGCACCGCTCGCCGTTCCATCCCGGCTGGCAGCAGGCTCGGGAACAGCTCCGCCAGCACTCCGACCGTGGCGGCGCCCGCGCCTTCGGCGATCTCCGCCTCGCGCGGACGCAGCACGACCGGTTCGCCGTCCTCGTCCTTACCGGCACCCGCCAGGAACCGCACACTTGGAAGCTTCGACAGCAGCAACCGCCGCAGCCCGCCGTCGAGTTCGCCCTTGCCGAGCGGGCCGGGCACCAGGTCCACGACGTCCGCCGTCACCGGACGCCAGTCACGCAGCAGCCGCACATAGGCGTCCGCGGCGCGCTCCAGCAGGAAGTCCGTGAGCGGGCCGGGCGCGACGTGGCGCCGCGTCGGCTCCAGCGGGAAGCTCGCGATCAACAGCGCGGGCAGGCCCAGCGGTTCGTCCGTCGGCGTCGGCGCGTGTACGCAAGGCGCCGTCGGGGGCCGCACGGGAGCACCGTCGTCCACCGGCACGGCCCACGTCACCGACCACGCCGCGCGCATGCGCTCCTCGACGGGCCGGTCCTGAAGCAGCGCGGCGTCCGCCACTCCGCTGTCGCTCTCGACGCGCCAGCGCCGTACGCCTCCGTCGCCCCGGCGTACCTCCACGAACGGGCCGTCCGTATGGCGGGTGAGCGTCCTGGCGCCCTCGTCGGTCTCCACCACGACCTCGTCGAGTCCGGGCAGCGTCAGCAGCAGCGCGTCGTCGACCTCCGCCAGCAGCCGCTCCGCCAACTCCCTCGCGCCCGCGTCCCGCAGCGGCAGCACCACCGCGGTGTCGTAGCCCTCGGGTGCCTCTCCCTCGGTGGGCAACGGCAGGCGCAGCAGCGGCGCGTGGCCCTCACGGCGGCGCAACTCCTCGGCGAGCGCGGGCACTTCGCGTGCCGCGTCCAGAACCATCTCCCGCGCCTCGTCCAGCGACCAGCGCACCCCGCCCCCGGCGCCCAGTACGGCGGGCTCGTCGCAGACGGAGAGCACCGCGGAGAAACCCACCCCGAACCGGCCCACGGCGGCGGCGTCCTGGGTGTCCCGCTTGGCGGAGGCACGCAGCGTGGACAGCGACTCGACGCCCTCGGCGTCCAGCGGCGCACCGGTGTTGGACGCCACGAGCACACCGTCGCGCAGGGTGAGGCGCAGCCGCCCGGGGGCATCGGCGCGGGCGGCCGCGTCGGAGGCGTTCTGCGCGAGTTCCACGACGAGCCGGTCGCGGTAGCCGCCGAGCGCCAGCTCCTGCTCGGCGTTGGCGTCCTCACGGAACCGCGCGGGCGAGGCGATCCAGGCGTCCAGCACACCGCGCCGCAGCCGCGCCGTCCCGAACGGGTCCGCCGGCGTCTCTTCCTGCCCCATGACCGCCTCCTCCATCACACGGCACCTCGCGTCCCGCGTCGTGACGGTACGGCATCAGCGGGGCGGCCCGTTCCGGCGAGGTGCCCGTAGCGGACGGGCAGGCCGCGGAAGGGAAACCGTTGAGGCGGTGGCCAAGTCACGGCGGCTGCGCCGCGGCGCCGGCACCCGGGCACCTGCGTTTCGGCTCAACTCATGGGCGGCGAGAGCGCGTTGGGGCGAGGGCCCGGCGTACGGACGGCTCCGCAGGCGGCCTGCTCGCCCGACGGGGCCGCCCATGGAACGGGACCGGACGACCCAGCGGCCCGTGAGGTGAAGCGGAACCGCGGGACCCGCGGCCCGGCCCGGATCAGCCCGGCCCGGCCCGGATCAGCCCGGCTCGGCAGGGCCCGGCTCAACTCGGCCCGGCCCCGTCCGGCTCGGCCCGGCTCAGGACAGCTCGTCTGCCCGTGTCTCGTCGACCACCGGGGGCGGCGGCTGCGGCGGCTTCGGCATGACCGCCGCCTCCGAGTGGCCCCCGCAGCCGTACGCCAGGGACACCACATGGCCGTCCGCCGGGCTGTACTCGTTCGCGCAGACGCCGAACGCCTGCCGCAGCGGCCCCGCGAGCGGCATCAGAAAGCCGCACGTCACACAACTCGCCGGTGCGGACTGGGCCATGGCCGTGTCCGCTCCGTACTCCTCGTCCCAGCGGTCTGCCGACGTCTCCAGTCCGTAGCGGGAGAGCACACGGGGGCGGCCCATGCCCAGCTCCTCGGCGACCGCCGTGATCGTGCCCCGCTCCGGGGGCGTGACCGTCTCGGCAGGCGACCCCGGTTCGATCTCGGCGTCCACCGCCTCGGCGACCTCTTCGACGCCGGGCGTCACGGTCGCTCCGGCTGCTCCGGCGCCCGCCGTACGGGCCGTGGTCTCCGCACCCTCCGGGGGCCCGGCGCCGAGGGCCGCTTCGGCACCCGCGGACGCCTCCTCGGACTCTCCGACCTCGCCCGCTCCTCCGGGCACCAGCCGCGGATCGTCCGCCTCCGTCGGCAGCAGGTCCCCGGGTCCGAGGTCGCCCGGCCGCAGCCGCTCGCTCCAGGGGACCCACTCGGGAGCCAGCAGCGCATCGGGCCCGGGCAGCAGCACCGTCTCGTCCAGCGTGACGGTCTTGGCACGTGACGCCCTGGTCAGGGTGGCGGCCCAACGCCAGCCCCGATAGGCCGACTCCAGGCATTCGAAGAAGTGCGTGACGACACGGTCCCCGTCGGCGACGGCCTCGATGTGGTCGCCGACCTGCCCGGGCCCCGCCGCCGCCTCCACGGCCTCGCGGGCGAGCGCGACGGCTTCGGCGCAGAGCCGGTCCGGGGCAGGGGTGCGGCGGGTACGGCCGCTTCGCGTCGCGGCGGTCATGCTGCACTCACAAGAATCGTCTCTCCTACGCCATAGCGCCGTTGTCGGCGTGCACTCCCGTACGGCGGCCGGGTAGAGGACGCTTCCCCTGCCTTCGGCGGGGACGCCCCTTGGTTTGCGGACGGAGCGGGACCTGGGAGCCGCTGCGAACGTCCGCGCCCCGCTCGGGGCCGTGCGGAGCACACCGGCGACCACGCTACCCCACGGAATCGCCCGGCCGCCCCGGAGGGATTCCCTGCGCCCCCGACGACGAACCGCCCGCCCCGTGCGGACTGTCCGTCCGGCGTGGACTGTCCGCATCCGTCACCCCGCCTGGGGCAGACTGAAGCTCGTGGCTGCCGGGCCGGGACGCGCACGTCGTCTGCTCGATGGAGCCGCGCGTGCCGTACGACGGCCACCCGCGGCGGCGGCCCGTCGCCTCCGGCGCTTCACTCACGGCGAGGGCGCCGGTGAGTCCGGCCTCGGCAGGCTCATCGAACTCCATGCCGTGAACTCCGCCGGCGACATGCTGATCACCGTCGCCCTCGCCTCCACGGTCTTCTTCTCCGTACCGACCGGTGAGGCCCGTGGGCGGGTGGCGCTCTACCTCCTGGTGACGATGGCGCCGTTCGCGCTGCTCGCGCCCGTGATCGGGCCGCTGCTGGACAGGGTGCCGCACGGCCGCCGCGCCGCGATGGCCGCGTCGATGCTGGCGCGTGCGCTGCTTGCGCTGGCGATGTCCGGCGCGGTGGAGACGGGACGCCTGGATCTGTATCCGGCGGCGCTGGCGGTGCTGGTGTCGTCGAAGGCATACGGGGTGGTGCGCTCGGCGGTGGTGCCGAGGCTGCTGCCACCCACCTTCTCGCTGGTGAAGGCCAATTCGAGGGTCACGCTGGCGGGACTCGTGGCCACGGGCGCCGCGGCGCCGCTCGGTGCGGGGCTGCACCAGTTCGGGGCGGCGCTGCCGCTGTACGCGGCGTCCGCCGTGTTCGTGCTGGGCATGTTCCTGTCCTTCTCGCTGCACGGCAGGGTCGACTCGGCGAAGGGCGAACGCAAGGCCCGGCTCGCGCCCCGCCTCGCCCCGGGCCCCTCCCGTGCTGCCGGCGGGCGGGCCGCGAAGGACGGCAAGCGGCCCGGACTCCGTACCGTCGGCCCGTCCGTGAGCAACGCGCTGATCGCCAACTCCGCACTGCGCGGCCTCTCCGGCTTCCTCACCTTCTTCCTCGCCTTCCTCCTGCGCGATCAGCCGCTCACCGGGCTGTCCGGCGCGGTGTCGCTGGGTCTGGTGGCCGTCGCGGCGGGCGGCGGCAACGCCCTCGGCACGGCGATCGGCGCCTGGCTCAAGTCCAGAGGACCGGAAGTGATCATCGCGGGGGTGATGGGGTGCGCCCTCGCCGCCACCGTCGCCGCCGCACTGGTCTACGGGACGGTCACGGCCGCGCTCGTCACGGCCGCCGCCGGTATCTCACAGGCCCTGGGCAAGCTGTCGCTCGACGCGCTGATCCAGCGGGACGTGCCGGAGGAGGTCCGCACATCCGCGTTCGCTCGTTCGGAGACGCTGATGCAGATGTCGTGGGTCGTCGGCGGCGGCCTGGGCATCTCGCTGCCGCTGATCGCGCCGCTGGGGATGGCGGTGGGTGCGGTGGTGATCGCCGCGGGGGCCCTCTTCTCCGTACGGAGTCTGCTGCGGGCGGCCAGACGACACGGAGCCACGCGGCCCCGGGTGGCCTGACGCGCGCACGGCGCCCCAAGGGTGCGACGACGGCAGCAACGGGCCGGGCGCCCCGGAGGCCCGCACGCCGACGGCCGCGCGCTCCGGTGCTCCCCCGCGCCGGTAGCCTGCGGCCATGTCCCCCGCGCGAATCCTGATCGTCACCGCCGTGACCGCCGAGCGGGACGCCGTGGTGGCCGGTCTGGAGCGGAACGGGCCGAGCACCGACACAGGGACGGGCACGGACACCGAGGTGAACGCGGACACCGAGCTGCACGCGGACACCGAGCTGCACGCGGACACCGAGGTGATCGCCGCCGGGGCCGGACCTGCCGCCGCCGCTGCCGGTACGGCCACCGCGCTCACGTCCGCGGCGTCGGCCGGTGCGCCCTTCACCCTCGTCGTCTCGGCGGGCATCGCCGGCGGCTTCGAACAGCCCCCGGGCACCGTCGTCGTGGCCTCGTCGATCGTCGCCGCCGACCTCGGCGCCGACACCTCCGAGGGCTTCGCGTCGGTCGCCGACCTGGGCTTCGGCAGGGCGGAGCACCGCCCGCCGCCCGCACTCGCAAGGGACGTGGCCGAGGCGGCAGGCGCGGTGTACGGACCGGTGCTCACGGTGTCCACGGTGACCGGAACGGCCGCCCGCGCAAGGGAGTTGGCATCCCGGCACCCGGGAGCGGTCGCCGAGGCCATGGAGGGCTTCGGCGTGGCCGAGGCGGCGGCCCTGCACGGCGTGCCCGCGCTGGAGATGCGTACCGTCTCCAACTCCGTCGGCCCGCGCGACCGTGCCGCATGGCGCATCCCGCAGGCGCTGGCGGCCCTCGGGACCGGCTGCGCGGCGGCGCTGCCCGTGCTGCGAGCATGGGAAGCATGAGCGACAGCGACGACCACGGGACCGACAGCCGGAGCGCCGACGACCGGGGCGACCACCGCCCGGGCACCCACGGCCAGGGCGACGCCGGCCGGGTCTCCGCGGAGGCCACGCTGAGCATCGCCTTCTCACCATGCCCGAACGACACGTTCGTCTTCGACGCCTGGGTGCACGGCCGGGTGCCGGACGCACCGCCGCTCGACGTGACGTTCGCCGACATCGACGTCACCAACGGCATGGCCGAACGCGGCGAGGGCGACGTGCTGAAGGTGTCGTACGCGGTGCTCCCCTGGATCCTCGGCGACTACGCGCTGCTGCCGTGCGGCGGCGCCCTCGGCCGGGGCTGCGGCCCTCTCGTACTCACCCGGCAGGAGTCGCTGCCGGGCTCGCTGAAGGGCGGGACGGTCGCGGTGCCGAGCGAGCGCTCCACCGCGTACCTGCTCTTCCGCCTGTGGGCGGCCGACCAAGTCCCGGGCGGCGTGGGCGAGGTGGTGGTGCTGCCGTTCCACGAGATCATGCCCGCCGTCCGCGACGGCGAGGTCGACGCCGGGCTCGTGATCCACGAGGCGCGCTTCACCTACCAGCAGTACGGGCTGCACAAGCTGGCCGACATGGGCGAGCACTGGGAGCACACCACCGGCCTGCCGATCCCGCTCGGCGCCATCGTCGCCCGCCGCTCGCTGGGCAGGGAGACGCTGCTGAGGCTCGCGGAGTCGGCACGGGCGTCCGTAAGGGCGGCATGGGACGACCCGGAGGCGTCACGTCCGTATGTGCTGGAGCACGCACAGGAGATGGACCCGTCCGTCGCGGACCAGCACATCGGGCTCTACGTCAACGAGTTCACGGCCGACCTCGGAGACGACGGAATCGCCGCGGTACGAGGGCTGTTGACCCGCGCCGCCGCGGAGGGCCTGGTGCCCCCCTTCCCCGACGACGCACTCGCCTTCCCGCCACGGCACCCATGACGGCCGTGGCGCCTGCGGCACCCGCGATGCCGTGACGCCTCGACGACCGGCTGCGCGCGGGGGCAACGGCTGTTCGGCCACGCGGCCGGGGGTCTCGCGACCTCGCGGCCTCGCGTTCCGCGCAGGAACGTCCGGCTAGACGTCGAGCTGGTCGGCGACGGCCCGCAGCATGCCGGCGATCTTGCGGCCGTGCTGCTTGTCCGGGTACCGGCCGCGCTCAAGGCCCTGGGCGACGCCGTCGAGCAGCGTCGTGAGGTCCTGGACGATGGAGGCCAGTTCGTCGGGCTTGCGCCGCTGCGCCGCCGCGACCGAGGGCGCCGGGTCCAGCACGCTCACCGAGAGGGCCTGGTCACCGCGCTGCCCGGCGACGACGCCGAACTCGACCTTCTGGCCGGGCTTCAGTGCGTCCACTCCGCTGGGCAACACGGAGGAATGCACGAAGACATCGCCGCCGTCGTCGCGGGAGAGGAAGCCGAAGCCCTTCTCGCTGTTGAACCACTTGACCTTGCCGGTAGGCACGTCTGTCCTCGTCCTCGTACTGCCGGGCAGCCTCGGCTGCGTCCTGAAACCTGTGCTCTCGTCCTGAATCTGGCTCCGAAGAGCAAGTTGAGCGGGCCGATGACCCGCTCACCACCAAGGCTAATCCCCCGGTGCCCGGTGACCAGGGGTACTCCCCCACGCTCTGTGGGTGCACCCCCACCCGGGCCCTGGGGCCCAGGGGAGTCGCCGAGCGGTTCCTCCGTGTCCTCCGTATTGCCCACCGATCTACCCTCGCGGCGTGAACACTGAAACGTCCCGGCCCGGTGATCTTCTCGTACGACCAAGGCGGTACGCCCCC
The DNA here is from genome assembly GCF_022524345.1 of Streptomyces marispadix. Lineage (NCBI taxonomy): Bacteria > Bacillati > Actinomycetota > Actinomycetes > Kitasatosporales > Streptomycetaceae > Streptomyces > Streptomyces marispadix. The sequence goes on from NZ_JAKWJU010000002.1 coordinate 2,738,012, forward strand.
TCCGGCGGCGCGGGCTGCTGGGCGGCACGAGCCGGGGAGCACCCGCAGGCCACAGTGGTCGCCTCCGCCTCGCTCGTCCCCGGTGCAACGGCCCGCTCTTCTCCTGCGGCGGATCAGCGCCGCGCGCAGTGACCGGCGAACCAGCCGGGGAAGTCCGGGAGTCCGCCCTCGAGTACGACCGCGGCGCCCGCCGCGCGCAGTTCGTCCGCGCCGCACGGGCCCGTCGGCACCGCGACCGACAGCGCGCCCGCCGTCATCGCCCCTCGTACGTCGCCGGTGTGGTCGCCGACGTAGACGCTCGCGCCGAACTCGCGCAGCGCCTCGGCCTTGGCCTCGGCCCAGAGCCATCCGGCGACCGCGTCGGGCTCGATGCCGAGATGTTCGAGGTGGAGCTTGGCGTTGGGCTCGTGCTTGGCGGTGACGACGACGGCACGGCCGCCCGCTGCCCGCACTGCCGCAACGGCTTCGCGGGCGCCGGGCATCGCGGGCGACGGCTCGACCGCGTACCGGGGATACAGCTCGCGGTAGCGGTCGGCGGCCCGCGGGATCTCGCCGTCGGGGAACCAGTGCGCCAACTCCTGCTCCAGGGGCGGCCCCAGGCGGGTCACGGTCAGAGCGGAGTCGATGTACGTGCCGGTCTCGGCGGACAGCGCCTCATAGGTGGCCTTGATGCCGGGGCGGCTGTCGATGAGCGTCATGTCGAGGTCGAAGCCGACTGTGGGGACCGGGACTTGATCCGAAACGGGGGCCGAAGCGGGGGCCGTGCCGCCGGTGACGCCCGTTGAGTGCAGCTCGTGCGAAGCCATATGGGCCATTCTCCCTCGCCGTTCGGCGGTCGCCGGTGCCGGTCAGAGGCTGGTTCGCCGCTGGGAGCGTGGATCGTCCACCGTCGTACCGCTGTTGAGGACTCCGTCCATCGCCCGCCCGCGCCAGTGCTCGGTGGAGTCGTACAGCGGTGCCCCGGTGTCGAGCGTGGAGATCAGCACGCCCGTACGGTTGCGCGGCAGCCGTCCGGTGGTGACGCCGTCGGCGCGTACGAAGAAGGCGCCCCAACCGCTCTCCCTTGCCGAGGAGTTGGGACAACTGATCCATACGTGGTTCGCCGCCGCGTGGCCCGTGACCGCCGCGGGCATGGTGATCCCGGGGTATGTCCCGGCGGAGTTGAGGTGCAGCACGTCCTCGCCGATGTGCTCGCGGATCGCGGCGACCTTGCCGGGGCTCATGTGCGCGGCGTGGAAGGAGTGCAGCACGAGCTGCGCGCCTCGCCGCTTGTAGTCGCGGTACAGCTCCGGGAAGCGGTAGTCGTAGCAGATCAGCGTGGCGCAGCGGACGCCGCGCACCGTGAAGAGCACCGGGTGGTCGCCGGGTGTGTAGTGGGCGAGGTCGCCCGTGCGTCCCTCGGGGTCGCCGGAGCAGAAGCGCTTGTCGTAGCGGTCGACGAGCGAGCCGCGGTCGTCGATGACGTACAGGCTGTTGTGCGGCTTGTGTTGGCCGGTGAGGCGGTGTGCGGAGCCGAGAACGGCCCAGATCCCCAGTTCGGCGGCGAGTTCCATCACGCGCAGCGTGCAGGCTTCGAGCAACTCCCAGTCGAATCCCCGGTGATCGGGGAAGTCCACGCCCGCGTAGCCCGACAGGGACGCCTCGGGGAAGTGGGCGATATCGGCGCCCTGTTCCTTCGCGGACCTCAACTGTCTTGCGATGTGGCGGCAGTTGCGGTCGATGCGGGCGTCGACGGGGAACTGGCACGTCGCCACCGTCAGCGTCGTCACATCCGGACTCCCCTTCTTCTCCGCCTCGTCGGGGCTCCTCGGCCCGGTTACGGCTTCGGGCGCCGGGCACGCCAGACGAGGAACAGCGCGCTCGCCACGGCCGCGACGCGCAGCACCACCGGACCCGCCTCCGTCAGCGCCCGGCCCAGCTCCTTGCCGCCCTGCGCTATCGGCTCGCCCCACCGCCCTTCGGTGCGGCCCCACAGCCACAGCGCCGTACCGGCCGCCACGAGCCCCGGCATCCCCGCCGCCGCCCACTTGGCCTCCGTACGGCTCAGTCGCGGCGACCACCAGGCGGCCAGCCAGCCCACGCCGAGCGCGATCAGCGAACCGGCCACGGCACCGCCGGCCAGTACCGCTGCCGCCGCCAACTCCACGACGCCGCCCACTCGGGGGCCGGAAGTCCCCACCCGCGCACGACCCGGCAGCAGCCGCCGGGCGCGGCCCGCGGCGCCGTCCCCGGCGGCGCCTTCGCCCGGCGCGCCCTCGCCTCTCTCGTCGTCCGGTGCCTTGCGTGCCGCCGGGACCGTGCTCCTGGGCCGGGAGCCCCCGGGCTGCGCGGCGTCCTCCTCGCCGCCGCCTGGCGGGGGCTTGAGCAGCTCGGGCAGCTCGATGCCGCCGACGAAACCGGGCACCGGCTCGCCGAACGTACGGCTGCCGCCGCCGTCTCCGTACGGGGTGGGATCGACGCGCCACCAGTCGGGGTCGGACTCCTCGGGGCCAAGCTCGTCCATGCCCGCGAGATGGGGCGCGCCCGCACCGTACGAGGCCGTGGACGCCGGGGGCGGCGCGGGCTCGGGCGGGCGCTTGCGGAGCGAGATCTTCGGGCGCTTGACGAGCCGGTCGCCGCCGGACTCGCTCCCGGACGAGCCCTCGCCTGAGGGGCGGTGCACGTATCGGCCCTCGCCCCCGGCGGCCGGCGCCTCCGAGGAACCGGAGAACCCGCCCGAAGCGCCGGACCCGCCCGCGTCACCGGAAGTCCCCGAGCCGCCCGAAGACCCCGAGCCGCGGGCAGCCACGACCTCCTCGGGCTTCCCCAGCCGCGCGAGGATCTTCTTCACCGCGGCCTTGCTCTCGGCGCCGCCCTCCTCCGCCCTCATGCGGTCGATCTCGCCGCGCAGGCCGGTCACCAGGCGTGCCCGTTCCGCGGCCGTCATCGGCGTGCTGTGGGCCAGGTCACCGATCCGGCTCAGATAATCGAATACGAGCTTGTCGCTCTCGATCCCCACCAATTCCCCAACGACTGCTAGCCCTTGGCGCCTGCCCTGCCGTTGCCAGGCTCGTCCCCGACGGTACCCTGCGCCGCCCGCGCTAACGTGGGCTGGATGAGCACCGAGCACAGCGGCGGCAGCAGCGCCGCACCCCGTACGCTCGCCGACGATCTGCGCGCACGCGACGACGCGGCGCTCGCCGAGCTGCTGCGCACCCGCCCGGACCTGCTCTCGCCCGTACCCAACGACCTCACGCAGCTCGCCACCCGCGCGGGCACCCGTGCGTCCGTCGTACGCGCGGTGGAGCGGCTGGACCGATTCGCGCTACAGACGGCCGAGGCCATCGCCGTGGCCCCCGACCCTTGCCCTTACGGCACTCTCGAACGGCTCCTCGCGGGCGACGCCCCTGCGGAGACCGCCCATACGGAGGACGCCGCCACGGAGCCAGCTCCCGCCGGTCCCCCGACCGCCGCCGTACGGGAGGCAGTCGCCGCCGAACTGCCGCGTGCCCTGCGCACCCTGCGCGAGCAGGCCCTGCTGTGGGGCGACGACGAGCGGCTCCATCTCGTGCGCACCGCACGGGAGTTGCTCACGCCCTCCCCGTCCGCGCCGTCGCCCACGGGGCTCGGCCCGACCCTCGCCGAGGCCACCGCGGGCATGTCGCCGGGCCGGCTCCAGGACATCCTCGCCCACGCCGGACTGCCCGCCACCCACGACCCGGTGAGCGCGCTCGCGTCGCTGACCGGGCTGTTCGCCGACCGCGACCGCACCGAGGCGCTGCTGGACCACGCCCCGGCCGAGTCGCTGCTGATGCTCGAAAAGCTGCGCTGGGGCCCGCCGTACGGCTCCGTGCAGAGCGATCTGCCCTCGCCGCCGGTGACTTGGCTGCTCGACCGGGGGCTGCTGGTGAGGACCGCGCCGCGCACCGTCGTACTGCCCCGTGAGGTCGCGCTGCACCTGCGCGGCGGCCGTGCGCACCGGGACGTAGAACCCCTCCCTCCGCCGCTGGCGGTGCGACGCGAGTATCCGCAGGAGGCCGTGGACCAGACGGCCGCGGGCCAGGCGCTGGCCGCCCTCGGCACCCTGGAGGACCTGCTGTCCGACTGGGCGGGCGATCCGCCGTCCGTGCTCCGCGCGGGCGGCCTCGGCGTGCGGGACCTCAAACGGACGGCCGCCGTGCTGGACGTGCCCGAGCCGACGGCGGCGTTCTGGGTCGAACTCGCCTACGCCGCGGGCCTGTCCGCCGCCGACGGCGAAGCCGACGAGGGGTACGCGCCCACACCCGCGTACGACGAGTGGCTGGCCAGGCCCGCACACGAACGCTGGTCCCATGTGGTGCTGCGCTGGCTCACCGGGACCCGCGTACCGGGCCTCGTCGGCGGGCGCGACGCCAAGGGACGTGCCCTGTCCGCGCTCGGCCAGGGCCTCGACCGCGGACTCACCGCCGAAGTGCGCCGCCGCACCCTGGAGTTGCTCACCACCCTCGACGGCGGCTCGGCGCCCACCCAGCACTCCGTGCTGGAGCGGCTGCGCTGGGAGCGCCCGCTGCGCGGCAACGGCGGCAACGGCGGGGACGCGGGGACCGGAGGCGGCGGCAGCCGAGGCAACGTCGGTGCTGCGGGCGCCACTTCGGGTGATCTGCGCACACGGCTCGCCGAATGGACCCTGCACGAGGCCGAGTTGCTGGGGCTGACGGGCCGCGGCGCGCTCGCCTCCTACGCACGGGAACTGCTCTTCCCCTGCGGCACCCGCACGCCCGCGGAGCTGGAGGCAGCAGGGGCACGCGCCGCGGACCGGCTCGCACCGCTGCTCCCCGAACCGCTCGACCACATCCTGCTACAGGCCGATCTGACGGCCGTCGCACCCGGCCCGCTGGAGCGCCCGCTCGCCGCCATGCTGGGCGTGCTGGCCGACGTCGAGTCCAAGGGCGGCGCCACCGTCTACCGCTTCACGCCCGGCTCCGTACGGCGCGCCCTCGACGCCGGACGCACCGCGAGCGACATCCACGCCTTTCTCGCCGCGCACTCGCGAACTCCCGTGCCGCAGCCGCTGAGTTACCTCGTCGACGACGTCGCCCGCAGGCACGGCAGGCTGCGGGTGGGCGCCGCCTCCTCATACGTACGCTGCGACGACGACGCCCTGCTGACCGAGATCACCGCCGACCGGCGCTCCGCGCCGCTGCGGCTGCGGCTGCTCGCGCCCACCGTGCTCGCCTCGCCCCTGCCGCCGGACCAACTGCTCGCGAAGCTACGGGAGATGGGCTACGCACCGGCCGCCGAGTCCGCCGAGGGCGATGTGCTGATCGCCCGTACGGACTCCCACCGCACTCCACCGCGCACCCCGCCCGAGCCGGTGCCCGACGGCCCACCGGTGCCGGACGCGGCGCTGCTGGCCGCCGCCGTGCGGGCGATCAGGGCGGGCGACCACGCGGCGACGGCGCCGCGCAGACCGGCCAAGGCGTCCGGGCGCATGACGAAGACTCCCGCGGACCCCGGCGGCTCGCTGCCCCGTACCACGTCGGCGGACACGATCGCCACGATGCGTTCGGCGGCGGTGTCGGGCGACGCGGTGTGGATCGGCTACGTCAACGCCGACGGCGCCGCGAGCCGCCGGGTGATCGCCCCGGTGCGGGTGGAGGGCGGCTTCGTCACGGCGTACGACCACACGGCGGAGGAGATCCGCACCTATCCGCTGCACCGGATCACGGGCGTCGCCGAACTGGCCTGAGCAGGCACGCCCGGACGTCCGAACCGGCGTGAGACCAGGGCGGCATGACGCCCACAGCCTGCGGGGGACTCCCGAACTCCCCTGCCACGCCGACGAGTTCAGCGCCGCGACCGGCGCAGCGCCCCAGCCGTGACACCGGCCCGTTCGCGCAGCAGGACACGCAGCGTATTGGCGTGCTCGTAACCCACCCTGCGGGCGACGGCCTCCAGCGACAGCCCGGTCGTACGCAGCAGATGGGTGGCCTGCTCGACCCGCAGATCCTGCACGAAACGCACCGGCGAGGTCCCGAGGGTGCGCTGGACCGCACGCTGAAGGGTGCGCTCGCTGACGCCCGCCGCAGCGGCGCCCTCCTTGATGGCGACCGGCTCCCCGAGGTGCAGCCGGGCCCAGCGTTCGAAGGCCGCGACGACGGGGTCGCTCTGCGCCAGCGCGCTGGGGATCGTGTACGCCGACTGTGAAGGCCGCTCGTCGACGACCAGATAGCGGGCGACGAGATCCGCGAGCGCGGGGCTGGTCATGCGGACTACCGCCAGCGCGAGATCTACGTGCCCGAAGGCGGCGCCCGCCGTCGTCACCCCCCGCGAGGAGGTGACCATGCTGGTCTCCTCCAGTACGACGGCCGGGTAGCGCTTGCGGAAGACGGGCGCGAGCCACCAACTGGTCGTCGCCCGGCGCCCGTCGAGCACTCCCGACTCGGCCAGCAGGAAGGTCCCCGTACACGCGGACGCGACGGGTACACCTCTGCTCCTCGTCTCACGCACCAGCCGGCGGGCGGACGCCGACTCGGGCCCCGAGACATGCGCGGTCAGCGCCTCCGGTCCGCGCTCCGCGAGCGCGGGCACCAGCAGCAGCCCGGCGTCCTCCGCCGCCGACACGGGTCGCGTGGTGACCGTGTGCCCGGCGCCCGTACGGACCCTGCGCCGGAAACCCACCGTCGTGACCCGCCGGGCGGGCGGGGGCTGCGGCAGTTCGCCGCGCATGGAGTCAGCGGCGGCCAGCACGTCGAGGATCGAGGACAGCCCGGTGTCGAAGACCCCGTCGTAGGCGAGCACAGCGATGTCCATGTCGGAAGCGGTATCGGAGGTGTCGTTCACGACACTGGGAACGGCCGTGCCGCGACCGTAGGTTCGCTGCGTACGCCCGGATTCACCGCGTACGCACACCCACGACGAGGGAGCACAGCCATGTCCCGACCCGAAGCCGCGCCGACCGCGACGGCGACCGGAACGTCCATCGATCCGGCCGGTACGCGCTCACGCACCCACACCTGGGAACGCCCCACGTCATACGCGGACGCGGGCGGGCGCTCCGGTCTCGAACTGCTGCGTCTCGGTCTGGAAGGCGGCCTCCCCCAGGCACCGATCTGCGGCACCCTCGGCTTCAGACTCGTAGAGGTGGACGAGGGCCGCGTGGCCTTCGAGGGCGAACCGGGCGAGCATCTGCTGAACCCCATGGGCACGGTCCACGGCGGCTTCCTGGCCACACTCCTGGACTCCGCCCTCGGCTCCTCCGTGATGAGCACGCTCCCCGCGGGACGGGCGTACACCACGGTCCAGCTAGGAGTGAACCTGGTGCGCCCGGTGTTCGGCGACACCCCCGCACTGCGCTGCGAGGGCACCGCCGTCCATGTGGGACGTACGACCGCCACGGCAGAGGCACGGGTGACGGGCGCGACCGACGGCCGCCTCTACGCACACGGCACCACCACGTGTGCGGTCTTCACGCTCCCGTGACACCGCGAGCAGGCGGCACCCGCCCCCTGAACAGGCACGAGAGCGGAGGCAGAGACGGAAACGGAAACCGAGGCGACGGCCGGATCAGAAGCAGGAGCCGAAGCAGAAGCAGGGAAAGCACATGAGCGACGGAATCCCGGCCACGACGGTGGTCAACCTCAAGGGCCACCGCGACGACCCGGCCTACGCCGACGTCGTCTACGTCGGCCGTCCCATGCACCGCGGCGGATGGCACCTGGAGGGCTCGCCGCTGGCGAGCCCCTTCCGGCCCGGCCGGGACGGCACACGGGCAGAGGTGCTGGAGAAATACCGTGAGCATCTGCTGGGCCGCGAAGACCTGCTGGCCCTGCTGCCGGGGCTTCGCGGACGCAGACTCGGCTGCTGGTGCGTCCCCGAGCCGTGCCACGCACAGGTGATCGCGGAACTCGCGGACGCGGGGACCGCCCCCTGACGCGAAGCGCGGGGACCGTCCCCTGCTGAGGGGCGCGGGCGAACATCCCTGAGCGTGCTGGGCGGTTCAGCCGCGGGAGGCGCCCGCCGGCCACACGACGTCGACGGCGAGCCCGGCGCTGCGCGCCCCGGCGACGACGTCCGCCGTCGTGCCCGCCTTCTCCTCCGAGCCCGGCTGGCCGTCCCAGATGGCGACCAGCCGGTCGGCGCGTTCCAGGAGCACCGCGTTCGCGGCCTCGTATGCCTTGCGGTCGGCGTTGGCGTACGGCAGCACGATCACCTCGTCGGCCGCGGCGGTGAGGCGGTCGTAGGTCTCTGCGTGTTCCGGTTTCACCGTGGCCTGCCGGTAGTCGCGGCTGGGCAGCACGGCCACCAGCCGTCCGCCCGCGGCGAGCACCGACTCCGCGAAGAGCGAGTCCGCGCCCGCGGCCACACATGACAGACCCACCAGTCCGGAGGGCTCGAACATCCGCAGCAGCCGCTCCAGTTCCGCCCGTACCAGCGGCACCGTCTCCTCGGACAGCTCCATGTGCCCGGTTACCGCAACTTTCGTCGCCATCCCGGTCGCTCTCCTTCGTCAGTTCCGTTCAACGCGCCCTCGGATACGGTCACGCATCTCATACGGACCACTACACCTTGTGTCCGGACGTATAACCGTATAGGCGCTTGGACTTCATGCGTGGCCACACGCACGGCAGGCGCCCGTGTGGACCCATGGGGCACACTGGACGTTTGACCCGGACGCACCCGAACGGGCGGGGCTCGAGACGGAGGAACGACGCGTGAACGGTGGCCCGCTGATCGTCCAGAGCGACAAGACGCTGCTGCTGGAGGTCGACCACGAACAGGCCGACGAGTGCCGCCGCGCCATCGCCCCCTTCGCCGAGCTGGAGAGGGCGCCCGAGCACATCCACACGTACCGGCTCACACCGCTCGGCCTGTGGAACGCCCGTGCCGCCGGGCACGACGCCGAGCAGGTCGTGGACGCGCTCGTCGCGCACGCCCGCTACCCGGTGCCGCACGCGCTCCTCGTCGACGTCGCCGAGACCATGGCCCGCTACGGGCGGCTGCGGCTGCTGAAGCACCCCACGCACGGGCTGGTCCTGGAGAGCAGCGACCGGCCGGTTCTGGAAGAGGTGCTGCGGTCGAAGAAGATCCAGCCGCTCGTCGGGGCGCGCATCGACGAGGACACCGTCGTCGTGCATCCCTCCGAGCGCGGCCAGATCAAGCAGGTGCTGCTGAAGCTGGGCTGGCCCGCGGAGGACCTGGCGGGCTACGTGGACGGCGAGGCGCATCCCGTGGCCCTCGACGAGGACGGCTGGTCGATGCGCCCGTACCAGCGGCAGGCCGTGGACGGCTTCTGGCACGGCGGCTCCGGCGTCGTCGTGCTGCCGTGCGGCGCGGGCAAGACGCTGGTGGGCGCCGGTGCGATGGCCCAGGCGCAGGCCACGACGCTGATCCTGGTCACCAACACGGTCGCGGCACGGCAGTGGAAGTCGGAGCTGGTGCGCCGCACGTCGCTCACCGAGGACGAGATCGGGGAGTACAGCGGCACCAGGAAGGAGATCCGGCCGGTCACCATCGCCACGTACCAAGTGGTGACGGTGAGGCGGAAGGGCATCTATCCGCATCTGGAGCTGTTCGACTCCCGCGACTGGGGCCTGATCATCTACGACGAGGTGCACCTGCTGCCGGCGCCCGTCTTCAAGTTCACCGCCGATCTCCAGGCGCGGCGCCGCCTCGGCCTGACCGCGACGCTCGTACGGGAGGACGGCCGCGAGTCGGACGTCTTCTCGCTCATCGGCCCGAAGCGTTTCGACGCCCCGTGGAAGGAGATCGAGACGCAGGGCTACATCGCGCCCGCGGACTGCGTGGAGGTGCGGGTGAGCCTCACCGACTCCGAGCGGCTGGCGTATGCGACGGCCGAGACGGAGGAGAAGTACCGCTTCTGCGCCACGACCGGCAGCAAGCGCCGCGTCACCGAGGAGCTGGTGCGGCGGCACGAGGGCCAGCAGACGCTGGTGATCGGGCAGTACATCGACCAGCTCGACGAACTCGGCGAGCACATCGGCGCGCCCGTCATCAAGGGCGACACCAGCAACAAGCAGCGCGAGAAGCTCTTCGAGGCCTTCCGCCAGGGCGAGTTGAGCACCCTGGTCGTCTCCAAGGTCGCCAACTTCTCCGTCGATCTGCCGGAGGCGACCGTCGCCATCCAGGTATCGGGGACGTTCGGGTCACGGCAGGAGGAGGCACAGCGGCTGGGCCGCATCCTGCGCCCCAAGGCGGACGGGCACGAGGCGCGCTTCTACTCCGTCGTCGCCCGGGACACCATCGACCAGGACTTCGCCGCCCACCGGCAGCGCTTCCTCGCCGAACAGGGCTACGCCTACCGCATCGTCGACTCCCACGACCTGCTGACGGCCCAGCCGGAAGCCGCCCCCGACGCGGCCCCGGAGAGCGAGACCGAGTAGCAGCGGACGGCAGCCGCCGCCAGCAGCGCCAGCGTCAGCAGCGCGTAAGGCGAGGCGAGCGGCTGGAGCCACCATCCGAGTCGCAGGTCGTCCGCGCCCTGCTTCGGTACGAGCCACAGCGTGCGCGCCGAGAAGACCGCCGCCAGGGCGAGCACCACGCCCTGGCCCGCTCCGGCCCGCGCCCGCTCGGCGGCCAGCAGCACCAGCAGCGGCACGCACCACACCCAGTGGTGGGACCAGCTGATCGGGGAGACGAGCAGCGCCGTGAACGCGCTGACCATCACCGACCACCCGGGCCGCCCCTGACGCACATGCACCCGCCGGGCCAGCAGCAGCCCGCCCGGCGGCGGCGGCAGCGGCCGGGAGCACCCAGAGCATCCCGGGGTCGGCGGTGTGCGCGAGGCGGGCGACGAGGCCCTGGAGCGACTGGTTGTCGACGATCCACACCTTGCCGACCCTCGCCGTCTCGAAGATCCGCCGGGTGAAGAACTCCCAGCTCGCGGACGGCAGTACGAGCGCTCCCGCCAGTACCGTCCCGGCGAATCCCGCGAGCGCGGTGAGGCCCGCCCGTACCCGCCCGGTCAGCAGCAGATGGACGGCGAAGACGGCGGGTGTGAGCTTGATTCCGGAGGCGATGCCGACGGCCAGGCCCTTGGCGCGTGCACCGTCGGGGCGCCCCAGGTCCCACAGGACCAGGCAGACGAGCAGCAGATTGATCTGGCCGAAGACGAGCGTCTGGAAGACGGGCTCCAGCCACAGCGCGGCGGCGGTGGCGGCGAGCACCACGGCAGTACGGCTGCGAAGGCCGGTGCCCCGTACGTTCCATGGGGCGCGTCCATCGCCCTGGGCGTCCTCCGCCAGGCGCAGGGAGAGATGGACGAGAAGGGCGAGGAGGGCCGTGTTGCCGACGAGGAACGCCGCCTTGGCGACGGCCGTCGGGAGCCACGCCGCCGGTACGAACAGCAGCGCGGCGAACGGCGGGTAGGTCGCCGGGAGGTTCCAGGCCGTGACCGTGAAGCCGTAGAGATCGCCGCCCCCGGCGACGGCGGCGCCCTCGGCCCGGTAGACCAGAAGGTCGGCCATCGGGCAGCGCTGCACCAGGCAGAGCGCGGCCAGCGCCGCCAGCGAGAGCGTGAGCAGCGCGGCGGCGGCGGAGGGCAGGCGCCAGTCGCCGGTGCGGTCGCCGGTCTTCCGATCGCCCGTCTTCCGGTCGCCGGTCGTTGCGTCGTCACTCGTGCCCTTGTGTCCAGCTCGTGCGTCCGGCCGCCGTGTCACCTGTGCCGCTCTCCCTTCCGATGGTGTCCGCCCCGTGGCTGAAGCCCGTACTCGATGCGGTACTCGATGCCGTGCTCGACGCGGGGCTCCATGCCGTACTCCAAGTCCGTGCGGGAGACCCGTAGCCGAGATCCCTGCGGGCGATCCGTCCATGCAGTCCGTCTGTGCAGTCCGTACGCGGACCGGTGCGCGGAAAATCCGTTGGCCCGGCTCCGCCCGGCGGGGCTAGGCTTTCGCGTCTGCCGCCTCCCGCCTCCAGGTCCGGGGGGACCCCGACCGCTCGGAAACCGGTCGGCCTTCCTTCCGCACCCGTACACACCCGCGCTTCGCGCATGCCGCGTCGCGTCCGGAGGCAACGCCGTGTCCGCCCCTGCCCACTCCAGCCACACCCGCAACCCCCTCGACGACGAACGGGCCCATCTGGCCGCTTCCCGCGCCGCTCTGCGTGCCATGCGCGCGGACGCCGAAGCTCTCGACATCACCGACGTCGCGGCCAACTGGGTCAACGCCGAGGTGCTCCGCTCCGAACTCGACGCGCGCATCAGATCCCTCGCCGACCTCGCGCACACTCCGCTGTTCTTCGGCCGCCTCGACTACGTACCGGACCGGACCTTCTATATCGGCCGCCGCCATGTGCACGACGCGGAGGGCGACCCGATGGTCGTCGACTGGCGGGCGCCGGTCTCCCAGCCCTTCTACCGCGCGTCGAAGAAGGACCCGCAGGACGTCGCGATGCGCCGCCGCTTCGGCTACGCGGGCGGCGAGCTGACCGCGTACGAGGACGAGCATCTGACCGACCCCGCCGAGGCCGAGACCGTCTCCCGGCTGCTCCAGGCGGAGATCGAGCGCCCCCGCGTGGGGCCCATGCGGGACATCGTGGCGACGATCCAGCCCGAGCAGGACGAGATCGTACGAGCGGGGATCGAGGGTTCGCTGTGTGTGCAGGGCGCGCCCGGCACCGGCAAGACGGCCGTGGGCCTGCACCGCGTCGCCTATCTGCTCTACACCCATCGCGAGCGGCTGGCCCGTACCGGCACCCTCGTCGTCGGGCCCAACTCCTCCTTCCTGCGCTACATCGAGCAGGTGCTGCCCGCGCTCGGCGAGATGTCCGTACGGCAGGCGACCGTCGCGGAGCTGGTCTCACACGTACCGGTCCGCGGTGAGGACACCGCCGTGGCCGCGCACATCAAGGGCGACGCGAGGATGGCGGAGGTGCTGCGCCGTGCGGTGCGTTCCGGGGTGAGCATGCCGCAGGAGCCGTGCGTGGTGGTGCGAGGGTCCCGGCGCTGGCGGGTCCCCGCGCATGAACTGGCGGGTCTTATCGAGGAGTTGCTGGCCCGCGACATGCGGTACGGGGCTGCGCGCGAGGCCCTGCCGCAGCGCATCGCGCACGCGGTGCTGGTGCGCATGGAGCAGGCGGGCGAGGCACCCGACGACCGGGTGCAGGACGCGGTGGCGCGGAACGCGGCGGTGAAGGCCGTGGTGAAGGCGTGCTGGCCTGTGGTGGACCCGGCGAAGCTGGTGCTGCGGCTGCTGTCCGACGCGAATTTCCTCGCCGAGCAGGCCGACGGCATCCTCACCGAGGAGGAACAGAAGGCGGTGCTGTGGGCCAAGCCCCCGCGAGGGGTGGGATCGGCGCGCTGGTCGGCGGCCGACGCCGTGCTGGTGGACGAGGTCGACGACCTTGTGAGCCGGACGAGTTCGCTGGGGCACGTGGTGCTGGACGAGGCACAGGATCTGTCGCCGATGCAGTACCGGGCGGTGGGCCGTCGCTGCTCCACCGGCTCCGTCACGGTCCTCGGCGACATCGCACAGGGCACCACGCCCTGGGCCACGGCGAGTTGGGAGGAGGCGCTGCGCCACCTGGGCAAACCGGCCGCCGCCGTCGAGGAGTTGACCCTGGGCTTCCGTGTGCCGCGTCAGGTCATCGCCTATGCCTCCCGGCTGCTGCCGCAGATCGCCCCTGAGCTGAAGGAGGCCACGTCGGTGCGGGAGTCTCCTGGAGACTTCTCCGTACGGGCCTGTGCGCGCGGCGAGTTGGACGAGGCGGTCGTAGAGGCGTGCCGCGCGTCCCTGCGGCACGAGGGCTCCATCGGGCTGATCGGCGCCGGTGACCGGCTGCCCGCGCTGGCCCGTGCGCTGGAGGACGCGGGGCTGTCGTATCTCGCGCCGGGTACGGAGACCAGCGAGGGCTCCCGTCTCACCCTCGTACCGGCGGCGCTGGCCAAGGGCCTGGAGTACGACTACGTGGTGCTGGACGAGCCCGCCGCGATCGCCGCCGCCGAGCCGGACACCCGTACGGGGCTGCGCCGGCTCTACGTATGCCTCACCCGTGCGGTCTCGGGGCTCACGGTGCTGCACGCCGAGCCGCTTCCGGAGGCGCTGGCGGAGCCGTACGGGGCGGAGGAGACGACCGGGGCGGCCGAGGCAGCGGGGGCGTGAGCGCTGCCGACTCGAACTTTGGACTGCCGCAACTGACGCCGCCGCGGGCGTAGTCGACGGAACGCGGGCGTGCCGCCCCGAGCGACGCGTGATCAGCCGAGCTGGCGTATGAAGGCGATCACGAACAGCACACCGGCAACGCCGCTCGCCAGGACCGTCGGCAGCGCCCACCACGGCCTGCGCTCTCCGCGCAGTGGTGCCGTCGTACGCCGGTGCAGCTCGGCGACCCCGTACAGCAGGGCCGTGGCGGCGAAGGCGAAGGGCGTGCCCGCGGCGAAGTGCGCGAGCCAGGCGCCGGTGCGGCTGGGGCCGCCCCAGGAGTCGCCGTAGGGGCCGTGGTCCACGAAGCCGTAGAAGAGCCCACGGACGACGGAGAGCACGAGCACGCCGGAGAGCACCCACGCCAAGGCGCCGAGCAGCACGGTGAGCAGCGCGTGTCCCGCGAGCCGCCACGCGACGGTGGGTGCCGGTTCCTCCGGCGGTTCCTGCGGTTCGCCCGCTTTCCGCTCCGGTGCTTCCGGCTCCGGCGCTTGCAGCGGGAGGGCGCGCGGTTCAGGTTCCGCACACAGCGCTCTGCGAGCCGTCCAGGGCCGTCCGGCACAGGCCGCCACGAGGGCGCCCAGCCCGGCGGGCAGCAGTGCGACGGCCTCCAACAGACGCCGCCAGACTGGAAGTCGAGAGCCCGCCGCCCCGTCGGCGCCCTGCGAAGGGGAGGGCGCCGACGGCGGCACCGCTGGGGGGACCGGGGGCGGACCGGACGGTGCCGTTGGGGAGTCGGGCGGCGTGTTCACGTCTGGACGCTAGAGCCGGACACGCCTGCTACGCGTCACTCGCCGGAGCCATTCCAGGCCCCTACCGGGGTAGTACGTGGCGCCCGGGCCCCGGAAGCCCCGAGCGCGGTCGCCAACTGTCGGGTCCACGTTGCCCGTTGCGAACGGTGCCCGAGCCCACTGCCAATGCCCGACGCCCGGGGCCCGACACCCGATGCGTGACGCTGGGGCCCTCCTCCCGGCGCCCGTCATCCGTTGACGGTTTGCTGCTGACCGCTTGGCGTTGGCCGCTTGACGTTATCTGTCATCTGTCATCTGCCAGCCGATATCTGTCATCTGTCAGCGGCTATCTGTCATCTGCCAGCGGTTGTCCGTCAGCCGTCAGCCGCTCTCCGCGATCTGTCACCCGCCACCCGTCACGCGCCTCCCGACACCCGACACCCCTCACCCGTCGGCGTGCTGCCGTGCCGCCAGCGCGTGCACCGTTTCGCGCGTCGAGGGATACAGGCCGAGATAGTGCTCGTACAGCTCGTCGTAGACGCGGGAGCGCTCAGGGTCCGGTACGACGGTGGAGCGGTGCGGATTCCAGTCCGCGATGTCTTCGCGACGTGCGAGGCCCGTGCCGACCGCCGCCAGGAACGCGTCGCCGTGTGCCGCGCCGACGGTGTGCCGCGGCACGGACTGCTCCAGCCCCGTGACGTCCGTGACGATCTGCGTCCACAGGTCACGCGCACCGCCGCCGACCGCCACCAGCCGCCGCAGATCGCCGCCCGCCTCGCGCATGGCGGCGAGATTGTGCCGTACGCCGAAGGCCGTGGCCTCCAGCGCCGCCCGGTAGAGATGGGCGCGGCCGTGCCGCAGCGTCAGACCGGCGACCACGCCACGCGCGTCGGGGTCGAAGACCGGCGTGCGTTCGCCCGCGAAGTACGGCAGCATCAGCAGCCCTTCGGCGCCGGGCGGCAGCGCCGCGGCCTCCTGGGTGAGCGTGCCGTAGTCAGCGCCGGTCAGATCGCGGAGCCATGCCGTGATCGCACCGGAGGTGGCCATGCCCGCCGCGAGGCAGTAGGTGCCCTCGTACGCCCCGGCCGTCGACCACAGCCGTACGTCCGGCACGGGTTCGCCGACCACGTCGACCAGGAACATCGTCGTCCCGTACATCAGCATCAGATCGCCGGGCGAGGTCGCTCCGGCGGACGCCGACTCCGCCCATGCGTCGACGGTGCCCGCCACGACGGGCGTGCCCGCGGGGATGCCGGTGGCGGTGGCCGCTTCGGCGGTCACCTCGCCCACCACCTCCGCGGGCCAGACGAGTCGAGGCCACTGAAGGCCGGGGGCCACCTCCTCGCACCACTCCTCGATCCAGCCGCCGCCGCGCAGGTCGTGCAGCGGGTCGCACTGGCTGGCCGAGTGGTGGTCGAGCACATAGGCCCCGGTGAGACGGCGCACGAGGTACGAACTCGCCATGTACCAGCGGCGCATACGCCCGTAGACCTCCGGCTCGCGCTGCCGCACCCAGGCGAACTTCGGGCCCAGTGCCTGGCTGGTGAGCGCGGAGCCGCAGCGCCGCATGATCTCGTCCTGGCCGTAACGGGCGGTGAGTTCGGCCACCTGGTCGCCCGCGCGGGTGTCGACGCCGTAGAGGATCGCCGGGCGCAGCGGCTCGTCGGCATCGCCCGCGGGCAGCAGGCAGGGGCCGATGCCGCTGACTCCGACCCCTCCGAGGCGCTCGTTTGCCGGTGCCCCGGCGAGGAGTTCGGCCGCCAGCTCGGTGAAGTCGCGCCACCACACCTGCTCCGCGTCGTGCTCGACCCAGCCGGGGCGCGGGCTCGATGTGGTGTGTTCTCTCACGGCCTGTGCGACGAGGTGTCCGTCGGAGCGGGTGAGCACGCCCTTCGAGCTGGACGTGCCGATGTCGATGCCGAGCAGCAGGGTCACGCCACCGTCCTTTCCCCTCGTGCGTCGCCGAATCCCGCAGCGTCGCCGAATCCGTCGTAGCGGATGCCGAGTTGGGCGCACACGGCGTGCAGCTCGGCGACGTGGTCGCCTGGCACGGCGTGGATGTGGTTGGCGCCGAACTTCGAAAGGAACTCCTCCGCCTGGCAGTTGAGCGATGCGAACGCGTGCGGCCACTCCCATGTCGAGGCCCGCATCATGCGCTCGTTGGTCTCCTCGTCGTAAGTCTCGAAGCCGCCGCGCATCACGTGCATGCGGTACGCGCCGTCGTGCCGGGTCAGCCGTGCGAACGTCATCTCGCCGGGTGCGGCGAGGTGTTGTACGGAAGCGCCTCCCGCCGGGAAGTAGAAGACCTCCGGGTGGAGGCTGACGTGCCGCATGTTCTCGGCGGGGTCGTCGGAGCGTGCCGCGTACCAGGTGGCGTGCTGACCGGAGTTGCACAGGTCCCAGACGTCCTTGTCGGCGTGGTAGTGGCGCACGTCGGCGAAGAGCACCGGGTCGCCGGTGAGCAGCTTCAGTATCTGCATCGTCAAGGCGGCGTCCATGTCGGCCTCGGTGGAGGTGACATGGGTGTCCTTCGGTCCCTCCCAGTCGTAGGGGTCGTTGAGGAACGCCTCGGCGACGTCCATCGTGCAGAAGTTCGCGGTCAGTTCGGGCTGGCCCTTGATCCCGGAGAAGTCCAGGTTCCACTCGTCGATCAGCTCGCGCATCGCGTAGTACGTACGGATCTGCCGCTCCAGGAGCTGCGGGGTGAGGCGGTCGCCGTCGTAGTGGACGGCGGCGGCGTGCTTCTCCAGCCATTCGCGGGCGGCGGTGACGCGCTTCTGGCCGGCGTTCTCGCTGCGGCGTACGACCTCCCACTGGTCGATCTCCTCGACGTCGACGCCGAAGGTCCTCATCCACTGGTCGGTGTTGGCCGTGGCGGTGTACATCCCCATGGGGCGCCCGCCCACGCGCCCGAAGGTGGAGCCGCGCAGGCCCGTCACGGCCGACGCCGCCCTCACATGGGTGAGTATCCGCTCGCGGACGGCCGGGTCCTCCAGGTCGCCCCACGCACGTGCGTGCGTGCGGCCGAGCTGGTCGAGGGCGCCGCCGCCCGCCAGCATGCCGACCATGCCCGGGAATCGGGGATCGATGTTGGCGACGAGCAGCAGCGGGCCCGGCGTCGACTCGGCGGCCAGGGCGGTGAAGTGCGGGAACGTCCACACGGAGTGGTGGAGGATCGTGATGTCCGGATGGCGGTCGGCCACCCAGCGTGCCTGTGAGACGGCGAGGGAGTTGCTGCCGACCTGCTCCGGTGAGACGAACACCTCGTGCCCCGAGTCCCGCAGCACGCCCGCGAGTCGGGCGGCGGACCGCTCCACGTGGTCGTGGACGTCGCGCTGAACGTAGTCGCGGCCGTCGGTGACCGGGAGCAGACCGATGCGTGCCATGGAAATCCTCCAGACGTCGATACGTGGCTGAGTTCTGCGTGCTGCTTCTGTGTGCTGCTTCAAGTGGTGTGCGCTGCCTGCTACTTCAGGCCGGACGTCTTCACGGACTCGACGATCTGCCGCTGGAAGCCGAAGAAGAGGACCAGCATCGGCGCCGCGGCCACCACCGCGGCGGCGAGTATGTAGTTCCAACTGGCCGCGTACTGCGACTGGAACGAGCTGATCGCGAGCTGCACGACCGTGAGGTCCGGGTCGTTGGTGGCGACCAGCGGCCACAGGAAGGAGTTCCAGTTGGCGAGGAAGAAGAAGATCGCCAGGGCGGAGAGTATGGGCTTCGACAGCGGCAGTACGACGGAACGGTAGACGCGCCAGTGGCCGCAGCCGTCGACGATCGCCGCCTCCTCCAGTTCCCGTGGAAGCTGGAGATAGAACTGCCGCAGCAGGAAGATCCCGAACGCGTTGAAGATCGACGGGATGATCAGCCCCGCGTAGCTGTCGAGCATGCCGAGCTGCCGTACGACGACGAACAGCGGGATCAGCACCACGGGCGCGGTGATCAGCAAAGTCGAGAAGATCACCGTGAACAGCGCCTCACGCCCCGGGAACCGCAGTCTCGCCAGCGCGTACGCGGCCATCGAGTGCAGGAACAGCGCCACGACGGTGACGACGGCCGAGACGACGAAGCTGTTCAACAGGTAGCGCGCGAAGGGCACTTCGGTGAAGACGTAGGCGAAGTTGCCGAATGTCACGTCGTGCGGGACCAGCCTGCCGTCGTTGACGTCGTCACGCGGCTTCAGCGAAGCCGTGACCATCCACAGGACGGGGAAGAAGGCCGCCACGGCCAGCACCCCGGTGAGCGCCGTCAGCGCCCAGCGGGCCCTATCGGTCATCGTCGAACCTCCCGCCCCTCGTCGCCTTGAAGATGGCCCCGGAGCAGAGGAGCATCGCCAGCACGAGGACCGTGCCCATGGCGGATGCGTAGCCGTACTCCCCGAAGACGAAGGCCTGTTGGTAGATGTAGAAGATCGCCAGCGAGGTGCTGTTCGCCGGTCCGCCCTCGGTGAGCACGAAGACCAGCTCGAAGCCGCCGGTGATCGCGGCCACCGTCGACATCAGCAGCACGAAGAAGCTGGTCGGCCTCAGCAGCGGCCATGTGATGGTGCGGAACTGCGTCCAGGGCCCGGCGCCGTCGATGCGCGCCGCCTCGTAGTACTCCCTGGGAATCTCCTGGAGACCTGCGAGGAAAATGATCATGTAGTAGCCCATCATCACCCAGACGAAGACGGCGATGACGGAGTAGAGCGCGGTGGAGGGGTCGCCCAGCCAGGAGTGCCCGGCGAAACCGGCCGCCCGCAGGCCCTGGTTCACCACCCCCACCTGGTCGTCGAACATGAACTTCCACAGCAGGCCGACGACGACCAGGCTGATGACGTACGGCAGGAAGAACAGCGTCCGGAAGACGCCGACGCCCGGAACGCGCTGCCGTACCAGCAGCCCCAGCCCCAGGCTCACCACGAACAGCAGCGGCACCAGCACCACCACGTAGACGCCGGTGATGCGCATGGACTCCCAGAACAGCGGATCGTCCATCATGCGCGCGTAGTTGCCGAGGCCGACGAACTCGTACGAGCCGAAGCCGCTGACCTGGAAGAAGCTCAGCACCACGGAGAGCACCATCGGCAGGCCCACGAAGACGGCCAGGCCCAGCGCGTCGGGAGCGATGAAGAGCCCGGCGGCGATCCACTCGCGGTGCCGGCGGCCGAGGCGCCTGCGCGGACCGGGGCCGTCGGCGCCGGGGGCCGCCTTCGCGGTGGTCGGGGCGGCCGCCTGTGACCGGGCCGTGCCGTGCAGGGTCATATCAGGCTCGCCCCCTTGTAGCTGCGCACATACGCCTCGACGGACTGTGCGGCGCGCGCCGCCTCTTCACCGACGTCGCGCCCGGCGAGCATCGAGCCCTGGAGGGCGTCCGACATCGCCTTGTAGACGACGGGCGGATAGCGCGGTTCGGGGCGGCCTCCGGGGAAGACCTCCTCCTTCATGTACTTCATCGCCCAGTCGTCGTAGCCGCCGCGCTCGGTGCCGCGCCGCAGCGCCGACTTGCGCGGCGCGATGTCGCGCTTGGCCTCGATGCACCAGTCCGTGATCCGGTCGACGCACTCGTCCTCCATCGTCCCGAGCGCCCACGCGCAGAACTCGGCCGCGGCCTGCGGATCACGGCCCTTGGCGTTGGCGCAGAACGACCAACCGCCCAGCGCGGTCGTGTACTTGCCGCCCGGCGGAAGCGGATGCTTGAACATCCCGTACTCGAGGTCCGGCGCGAAGGCCTTGAGGCTCGCGATCTCCCAGATGCCGCTGTGCCACATTCCGGCGCGGCCCGCCTTGAAGCCGGAGATCATGTCGTCGCCGGCGGGCGCCGTCGTGGGGGTGATGCCGCTGCGTACGGCGTCCTGCCACAACTGGAGCGCCTGGCGTACGGGACGGGAGTCGACGGTGACGGCGCCGTGCTCGTCGAGGACGTCGCCGCCGCCCAGCCACATCCACGAGTACCAGAGGAAGTTCTGGAGATAGCCGGGAAGGGTCTTCAGCACGAGCCCCGCACGGGTCTTCGTCGTCAACTTCTCGCCCACGTCCAGCAGTCGGTCCCATGTGGTGGGAACGTCGCCCTCGGACAGGCCCGCCTTCTCCCACACGCCCACGTCGTAGAAGACGGCCAGCGGCTCGACCTCCATGGGCAGTGCGTAGACCTTGCCGTCGACCATGCGGCTGTCGAGCGTGTCCGGGTGGTAGTCGTCCAGGGCCCGCCTGTCCATGTACGGGGTGAGGTCGGCGAGCACGCCGCCGTTGTAGTAGCGCAGGAAGTCGCCGGGGCTGGCGAGGAAGATGTCGGGGCCGTCGCCCGCGGCGAAGGCGGTGGGGAGCTTCGAGCCGTTCTGATACGTCGGCGGCGGCATGTACAGCAGCTCGATCTGCCTCTTGTGGGACCGGTTCCACTTCTCCACCAGGTCCGTGAACCACTTGCTCTGCGCGTTCAGCGCCGGGTCCTCGGAGCGCTGCGGTGCGTAGAAGTTCCAGAAGCGCATCGGCCCGTCGTCCGCGCTCGCGCTGCCGCCGCAGCCGGAGGTGACGGCCGCGGCCGCTCCGGCGGCGCCCGCGGCCAGCAGCCGCCGCCGGGTCATCCGGGAGTGCGAAGTCCCCGTCGTGACAGTCGTGTTCGCCGTGCCAGTCGTGTTCGCCGCGCCCGTCGCGCCCGTCGCGCCTGTCGTGCCCGCCGTCTTGCTCGTGTCCATGGCCGCAACTCCCCCTAGTCCACTTCGAGTTCGAGGAGTCCGGGAGTCTCGGGACGCCCGGAGGCGTCCGGCGAGTCCAGATAGAACAGCGCGGTCGAGGCGATGTCGTCGCTCGTCGGCCGGTACCGGTGCCGCAGCCCGTTGCCGTTGCCCGGCCCGATCCCCAGGGACTGCACGGTCACCCGCAGGTCCTCCGAGAAGCGGACGGGGTCGGGGACGTGCCACCGGTACATCCCGAACCGCTGCTGGCTCGCGTAGAGCCCGTCCGGACGCAGGATCTGGTTCAGCCCCAGATACGGCGTGGTGTACGCGGTGTAGCCCTGCCCCTCGACGTCGAAGTTCCAGGCGCCGCCGAAGTAGTCCTCCGTGCCGGTGCCGCAGATCGTCGGGAATTCGCCGTCCCCGTCGAGGTAGAACTTCACCTCGCCCTCGCCCCACCAGCCGGGGCTGTTGGTCCCCCAGGCCAGATACGTCCCCACGTACTGCCCGCGCCCCTCGACGCCCTCCAGCAGCGTGTGCGTCTCCCCGTACGGAACGGGCCTGCTGCGCCGCCAATGGGCGTGCAGGAAGCAGGAGTCGGCGGGCACGTCGCCCGACTCGTAGTCGATCTGGTAGTAGAGGACGACCGTCTCGGCGGAGAGGTTCTCCAGCGTGAGGCGGGCGCGCTCGTAGAAGGGCATCGGCCAGTACGAGTTGAAGCCGCCGTTCGGATTCGCGGCGACGAGCTGCGACGAGACCTGGCTGAAGACGTTCCAGCCGTTGCAGAAGAAGTCGCCGAGCGGCACCTCGACCGCGGGCTGCGCGGCACCGTCCCAGTACGCACGCAGCAGAGTGCCGCGCCAGGCCCGGTGGGGCGCCGTGGTGCACCAGATGTGCCGCACCGTGCCCGGCCCGGCGATGTCGGCCAGCTCGGCCGTCTCACCGGGGGCGATCTCGATGCTGGGCGAGATCTTCCAGCCCCGGCCCAGGCCACCGGCGGCTTGTGCGCCGGTACCCTCGGTGGCCCGGCCGCCCGCGCCCTTGGCGCCGGTGAAGTTCTCCGGACTGACGGAGCGGGTGATCTTGTCCGAACGCCTGGCCAACTCGTCGAGCATGGACACTCCGTGGGTCGAAAGCGCGGGGGTGGCGATAGGGGATCAGGGTGAAATCGATTTCTTCACTTGCCGTTCGAGGGCCGTGCTCATCGAGGGGAGCAGAGGGGGACGACGGCGGCAGGGGACGTCGGATGGGCAGAGCTCAACAGGTGTGCTCGCGGCTCCTGTTGAAATCCATTTCACGCGAACGTAGGGTTCACCGCAGAAGGTGTCAAGAGGTTGGGCACAGCGGCTCCCACCAGCCGGTGCGCAGCGTGTAAGGAGTCCCGGTGGCAAACATCAGCGATGTGGCACGTACCGCCGGAGTCTCTCCCGCGACCGTCTCCCGGGTCTTCAACGGCGGCCGGGTCACCGCCGAACGCGCCGAGCGCGTCCGCAAGGCAGCCGCCGAACTCGGCTTCTCCCCGAACCGCGTGGCCCGCTCGCTGCGCATGCAGCGCGCCAGCGTCATCGGCCTGCTCATCCCGGACATCGAGAACCCGTTCTTCACCTCCCTCGCCCGCGGCGTCGAGGACTCCGCCCAGCGCACCAACCTCTCGGTGGTGCTGTGCAACACCGACGAGGACGTGGAGAAGGAGCGCCGCTACCTCGACATAGCCCTGGCGGAACAGATGGCGGGCGTGATCGTGGCCGCCGCCTCCCGCAAGCGCACCGACCTCTCGGCGCTCACCGCCCGCGGCATGCCCGTCGTGGCCGTCGACCGCCGTCCACGCGCCGCCGCCGTCGACGCCGTGATGGTCGACAACCAGCACGGCGGCGAGGACGCCACCGCCCATCTGCTCGAACGCGGCTACCGCCGGGTCGCCTGCATCACCGGGCCCGCAGGCGCCTCCACCTCCGAGGACCGGCTCGCGGGATACCGAGCGGCGATGCACGAGGCCGGCGTCCCCGACGACTGGACCCGCGCCCACACCAGGCACGCCGACTTCCGCGTCGACGGAGGGTACGCGGCCATGCGCGAACTGCTCGCCCTGCGTACGCCGCCGGACGCCGTGTTCGTCGCCAACAACCTGATGACCGTGGGCGCGCTCCAGGCCCTGCGCGAAGCGGGCATCGAGCCCCCGGAGTTCGGCGTCCTCTCCTTCGGCGACGTTCCGTGGGCCTCCCTGGTCAGGCCGCCCCTGACCACCGTCCAGCTTCCCTCGTACGACCTGGGCGCCTCGGCGGCGGCACTGTTGCAGGACCGACTGGCGGGCTCGGACAAGCCGCTCCAGACGGTGGTGCTGCGCACCGTGCTCCAGCCCCGCGAGAGCACGCGGGGGCCGGACGGGGCGGGCTGACCGGGCGGCGCGTGCGGGGCTGACCGGGCCCGGCCGGGCCTGGCGCTGCGGCGCCGGTCGAGGCGGCGGCGCTGCACGGGGCTGTGGGCGGCCCGACCTCACTCGACGAGCGATTGTCGGTGCGCGGTGGGAGCCTGATTCGTGTCAGGGACCTCCGAAGGGAATCGCCATGATCACCACTGACTACTCCGTGGGCTCCCCCTGCTGGCTCGATCTCGGCGTGCGCGACTCGGCTGCCGCGAAGAGCTTCTACGGCGGGGTCTTCGGCTGGACGTTCCAGCCGTTCGGATCGGGTGAGGAGGAGTTCGGCCTCTTCAAGTCCGACGGCAGATCCGTGGCCGCTCTCGGACCGCTCGACGAGGGCGCCCGCTCGGCCTGGATGATCTACTTCAGCACCCCCGACCTCGACGCGGCCTCCAAGAGCATCCGCCAGGCGGGAGGCACGGTCCGCGTAGAGCCCTTCGACGTCAACGACCAAGGGCGGATGGCCCAGTTCACCGATCCGCAGGGCGCCCAGTTCGCGGCCTGGCAGGCGGGCAAGACTTCGGGTCTGGAGGTCGTGGACGAGCCGAACTCACTGATGTGGGTCGAGCTGTACACCACCGACTCAGCCCGTGCGAAGGAGTTCTACAAGGGGCTCTACGGCTGGGAGTTCACGGACATGCCGATGCCCGGCGACCAGGGCGGCACCTACACGATCCTCGGCCCCTCCGGCGCTCCCCAGGAGCGTATGCACGGCGGCCTGATGGAGGTCCCGTCCGAGGCCCTCGCCCTGGCGGGCGGCCAGCCGTTCTGGCACCCGGTCTTCCACACCACCGACTGCGACGCGACGATCGCCAAGGTGAACGAGCTGGGCGGCAACGTGGTCATGGGCCCGGAGGACGCGGAGGGCGTGGGACGCATGGCGGTCTGCCTCGACCCGTTCGGCGCGGACTTCGTGGTGCTGACGCCGTCCATGTGACGGGACGGTTCCGGCGGTCACGGGCCACCCCGCTCCGCGCTTGGCCGCTACGGCTACGGCTACGGCTAGCAACTCGCGCCCGGGGGCGGGGTGTTGCACCTGGGCCGCGGGTGCCGTCCGTACGGTCGAGCACGCACGCACTTCCGGGCGCGGGCCCTGCCCGCCCCCTCACGCATCCAGCGCCTCGCGCCACTCCCTCACCAGGCGGGCGTCGGCCGGGCCGGACCAGCCGGTGGGGCGGGCCGCCGTGCCGATGTGGAAGGCGGTGACGCCTGCCTCCGCGAGTGGTGCGACATGTTGCAGTCGGAGGCCGCCGCCCGCGACGACCGTGGGGCCGTGGCCCGGTTCGGCCGCGGCGGACCGGGCGGCCTCCGAGCGCAGCACGTCCAGGCCCTCGTCGACTCCCGCCGGCGATCCGGCGGTCAGATATGCGTCCGGCCCGTGGCCCGGCTCCGCGAACTCCGTCAGCGCCTCACGGAGTCGGGCGCGGTCCGCCGCGTGGTCGACGGCCCGGTGGAAGGTCCAGGGGCAGGGGCCGATGACGTCGGTGAGGGCGGTGATCGCATGCAGGTCCGGGTGGCCCTCGGCGTCGAGGAATCCCAGTACGAACTCGTCGGCGCCCTCGGCACGCAGGGCCCGCGCCTGTGCGCGGAGCACGTCGAGCGCGGCATCGTCGCCCACCGTGAATCCGGCGTTCCCGCGCAGCATGACCCGTACCGGAAGGTCAACCGCGGCGCGGACGCGGGCGAAGGTCTCGCGCGGCGGGGTCAGGCCGTCGGCGGCCATGTCGGTGACCAGTTCGAGGCGGTCGGCCCCTCCCGCGTGTGCCGCCCGTGCGTCGTCCGCGTCGAGGGCGATCACCTCGAGAATTGGTCTAGACATGTATGTACTCTGTCACACGGTGCCCCGCACCGGAAGTCGGCACCGCCGCCCAGGTGCACAATCGCCGTCATGGCGACAAACGACGAATCCGGAGCCGGAAGCACCGAATCCGCCGAGGGCCCCAAAGGGCCGACGGAGCCCGACAGGCCCGGCCAGCCTGGGACTTGGGGCCCCGGAGCCACCCGTCCCGGTATCGATCCCGGCGTCGGTCCCGGTTCCGGTCCCGGGGCCGCCGGCCCGCGTGGCGACTCCGGCAGCGAGACCCGCGACAAGACCCGCGACCGCCTGCTCTCACGCTGGAACGCGCTCCTCGTCAGCGCCCGCGGAGGCGAGCCGGACCCCGATCCCGCCCCCTACGGACGGAACCTGATCGAGCGATGGTCGGAACCGCAGCGCCGCTACCACACCGTCGACCATCTCCTGGACGTGCTCAACCGCGTCGACGAGCTCGCCCCGCACACCCCCGGGGCCGACATCGATGCCGTACTGCTCGCGGCCTGGTTCCACGACGCCGTCTACCGGCCTGACCGCAGCGAGAACGAGGAGCGCAGCGCCGCCCTCGCCGAGCGCGCCCTGCCCGAGGCCGGAGTGCCCCGGTCCCTCACGGACGAGGCGGCCCGGCTGGTGCGGCTCACCGTCGACCACGATCCGGACGAGGGCGACGTCAACGGGGAGCTGCTGTGCGACGCCGATCTGGCGGTGCTGGCCGGATCGCCGGGCGAGTACGCGCAGTACGCTGCCGCGGTGCGCCAGGAGTACGGCTTCGTGCCCGACGGTCCCTTCCTGGAAGGGCGCGCCGAGGTACTTCGTCAACTCCTGGGCCTGCCAAGGCTGTTCCGTACCCCGTACGGACGGGAACGGTGGGAGCATGTGGCCCGGCGCAACATGGAGACCGAGATGGAACTGCTCGTCACCGGGGATTGACGGGCAACGGACTTGCGACCGGCCGATGTTGCTGGGCAATCTGAACTGCCAGCTTGGCCCGGTCCATGCCGAACCCCCACGGCCGAGAACGACGTGCAGGCGTACCGGCGCAGCGACGGTCACTCAGCGACGCACGCCGCACCACATCTCCACATCAGCCAAGAGGCCACTCACCAAAGAGGATCGCAGGCCACGTGGTCACTTCTTCCACCACCACCGGCAAGGACTCGGGCTCGCCCGACCCGTCGTTCGACGAGGTCTTCTGCGAGCTGCTGCACCGGCTCTACCGGCGGGCCGCCATGCTCTCCGGGACACGGCAGTCAGCGGAGGACGCCGTGCACGAGGTCTACCTCAAACTGGCCGCGCGCCCCGAGAACTTCCTCGCCCATCCAGAGCCGTACGCATACGCCTTCGCCTCGCTGCTGAGCGTCGTACGCGACAACTGGCGCAAGGAGCGGCGCCAAGTGCTCGTCGCCGACGTCGAGTTCGCGGGTGACGGGGCCGGTGCCGGCGGCGGCAGGGCGGGCACGGCTGGCGGCGGAGCGCCTCCGCCGGGTGCGCAGTGGGACGACGGTGGCCTGGAGCGCAGGGCCTCGGAGATCGAAACCGTCCGTCTTCTACGGCAGTTGACCGTGCGGCAGGCCGGTGTGGTCGTACTCGTCGACCTGGACGGCTACACGATCGACCAGGCCGCGAAGATTCTCGGCCTGCACCGTGGCACCGTGGCGCTGACCCGCAGGCGTGCGCTGGACAAGCTACGGGGATCGCTGCGCCAGCGGTCCGGCCGCCGGGGAGGAGAACGCCATGCGTGCTGAGCGACGCGAGGAGACGGCCGCGGCCCTCCGGGAGCGACTGCGGGCGGCCGACGCGATGATCGACGTACCGGACGGCCTGTGGGAGCGGGTGCGCGAGCCCCGCCGGGACGTCACGCCGGTCACCGCGCACGCGGGCGGCGAATCACGGCTGCGCCGGCGCCCGCTGCCGATGGCGGTGATCGCCGTGGCGGCTGCGGCGGTCGCCCTCGTCCTGTGCGGTACGTGGTGGCTGGTCGCGCCCTCCATCGGGCCCGGGACCGTTCAGGGAGCGGCGGCCGACCCGTCCTCGGGGAGTTCGGACGCGCAGAAGGACTCGGGGCCGATCACGCTGCGGGTCCACAACGTCGAGAAGGCATGCCAGAAGCTGCGCACCCTGGAGTGCGCGCTGCGGGTCGCGAGAAGCCCGTACGAGCCGTACGCGGACCCCGGCAACTCGGCGGGCCGTACCTGGCACGGCGACAAGCTGACCGCGACATGCGTGGTCACCGACGGCCAGCTCGTCACGGACGAGAAGGGCGTCTCGTCGCGTCGCTGGTACCGGGTCGAGAAGGCCGGTGGCGGTGGCGGCGGCAAGGGCTTCGAGGGCTGGCTGCCGGGCGTGCGCACGCGCAACTCGACCGAGGTACGGCTGTGTTCGGGCGACGAGAGACCCCCGGGGTACGGGAGCTGAGCACGTACGGGAGCACACGTACTCGGCGGCACCTGCGCCGGGGCACGTACGGGAGGCAACCAGGCGGGGGCACGTACGGAACCCGGCGCACGCGGACCGGGTTTGCGCCCGGCCGAGCCGGACGGCCGGAATCGGTCCGGCGGGCGGCCCGCACACGAGACACGACGGCGCGGGACCGCGGCGCGGTGTCGGGACGCCGGGCGGGTGCGGCGTGGCCGTGATCCGTACGACGGTGCTGGCCACGTCACCCGCCACGGGCGCCCCGGCACTCCCCCGAGTGCGCGCGGCACGTGATCCGCGCTGTCCGTCCTGCCCCGTGGACCAGGACACCCGGTACACGCACGGGGACGCCCCCGCGTATGACATCCGTCATTGAGAGCTGCGTCACACTCCACGGCGTCGCATTCCTCTCGTGCGCCGGGCGGCCGACGGGCCCACGATTGACCCATGGAACTGATCGACGCCTTCGAGACGGCCTTCAAGGAATGGGACCGGCTGGTGCACGAGGTCGGCGAGCAGCAGTGGGACGACCCCACCCCGTGCACCGACTGGAACGTACGGGACCTGGTCAACCACCTCGTCAGCGAACACCTTTGGGCACCCCATCTGCTGAACGGCGAGACCCTCGACGAGGTCGGCGACCGCTACGACGGCGACGTCGTCGGCGACGCACCGGTCGCGGTGTGGGAAGAGGCAGCAAGCGGCTCACGCTCCGCCTTTCACCGGAAGGGGGCGCTCCGCGGCGATGTCCACGTCACCGGCGGCAAGACCCCGGCCGAGGAGTACGCCTGGCAGATGACGACCGACCTGACCGTGCACGGCTGGGACCTCGCACAGGCCGTCGGCGTACGGTCCCGGATGCCCGACGAACTCGCGGACGCGGTCTACGACCACATCGCGCCGCAGGCCGGGAGCTGGCACGAGGCGGGGATCTTCGATCCGCCGGTGCCCGTGCCCGACGACGCGGTGCCGCAGGACCGCTTGGTGGCGCTGCTCGGACGGCGTCCCTGACGGAACACCCCGCCGGTCGCCCGTGCCTGTTCCTGGGCCTGTGCCCGTGCCCGTGCCTGTGCCGGTCTCCGGTGCAGCCGTACCGCCAACGCGCGTACGCCCGGCGGCCGTCCGTCAGCCGCCCGGCGAAGGCCCGCGCCTCCTGGGCCTTCGCAGGCCCGCGTCCGTGAGGCGGCGCAGCAGCTCCTTGGAGCCGACCTCCACGGCACCGGCCGAGACGGCCGCCGCGTAGCGGGCGCTCGGGACGTCGTAGTGGTCGCGGTCGAAGGCGCGGCGCGGACAGCCGATCGCCGCCGCGAAGGTGTGCAGCTCGTCGAACGAGACGTCGCTGACCAGGTGCGACCACAGCCGCCCGTCGCCCGGCCAGACGGGCGGATCTATATAGACGGTCACAGCTCCACACCCCGGGGTGCCGCCCATGCGCACGCCCCGACTACGGGCGTCCCCACTCCGGGCGCCTCGTTCCGGGCGCCCCCGGCTTCGCACGCCCCGACTACGGGCGCCGCGCCGGGCGTTGATCCCGCCCGTGCGTCCGCCCGTACGTTCACCAGCACGTCCGCCTGCGCGCACGTACGCACACCCGTGAGCCGCGGGACCTCCCGCTCGCTCAGAGGCACTTGCTCAGCGCTCCCACGCGGGCGACCGACGTGGTGGTCTTGCTGCACACCCAGTGCGGGTCCTCGCCCAGCGGAGGCTCGACCTCCAGCGCGTGCGGATCGGAGCCGAGGCATACGGGGCACAGCGGCCAGCGTCCGTAACGGTCGAGCAGGGCGTCCTGCACGTCCTGCGCTATCAGACCGTTCACGAAGGCGATGCCCTCGGGCCACTGCTCGACCCACCACCTGCGGTGGGAGACCGCCTCCTCCACGAGCGAGACCACGTCCGCCTCGGCCACCTTGCCCGCCTCCAGGTCGGCGAGTACGAGAGCCCGGGCCGTGTGAAGTGTCTGCTCAAGCTGGTCCATGTCTCCATTGCACCAAACAGCCGGTGACGGGTGCGGCGGTCTCGGCCACCCGCTGCGTACTACCGGCGTACGCCCCGAGGCCCGGCGTACGACAGCGCGCGAACCCCCGCGGACACCCCGCAGGGCAGGCGGAGATCGGGAAAAGGAGCGGCAGAGGATTCATGACGGACCCGTGCCCGTGGCTCTTGACGGGGACACGACGGGAAAATACCTTCCACCGATGACCACGTACCTGAAGGAAAGTTTCGCCAGAAACAACAGGGCGCACACCAGACCAGGCGGTGCCAACGCCGCCGGGAACACTCCCCACGGGGGCTCGCCCCACCCCACCGGCAGCCGCGGAAGCGGTGCCGCAGCCCAGCCGGCCGCCCGCCCGGCCGCTCGTCCCGCACCCGCGGGAAGGCCCGGCCCGCCCGGACCGGGCGCACTCGCCGCCAAGGTGCGCACCATGGCCCCTTCGATGACGCGTTCCATGCAGCGGGTCGCCGAGACCGTCGCGGGAGACCCCGCCGGATGCGCACAGCTCACCGTCACCGGCCTCGCGGAACGCACCGGCACCAGCGAGGCCACCGTCGTACGGACCTCACGGCTGCTGGGCTATCCCGGATACCGGGATCTGCGCCTCGCGCTCGCGGGGCTCGCCGCCCAGCAGGAGTCCGGCGCCGCGCCGTCGGTCACCGCCGACATCGCGGTCGACGACCCGATAGCCGACGTGGTGGCCAAGCTGGCGCACGACGAGCGGCAGACCCTCGCCGACACCGCGGCGGGCCTGGACACCGTGCAGTTGGAGGCGGCCGTTACGGCCCTGGTCGGCGCGCGCCGCGTCGACGTATACGGAGTCGGCGCCTCCGGCCTCGTCAGCAAGGACCTCGCCCAGAAGCTGCTGCGCATCGGACACGTCGCACACGCGGAGGCCGATCCTCATCTGGCCGTCACCACGGCGGTGCAGCTCGGCGCGGGCGATGTGGCGATCGCCATCACCCACTCGGGCCGTACGGTCGACGTGATCGAACCGCTGCGCGCGGCCTTCGACCAGGGCGCGACCACGATCGCGATCACGGGCCGCTCGGACGGTGAGATCGCGCAGTACGCCGATCATGTGCTGACGACGTCCACGGCGCGCGAGAGCGAGCTGCGGCCCGCCGCGATGTCGAGCCGTACGAGTCAACTGCTCGTCGTCGACTGCCTGTTCATCGGCGTCGCACAGCGTACGTACGAAAGCACGGCGCCCGCGCTCTCCGCCTCCTACGAGGCACTGGCGCACCGGCATTCGCCACGGCCACGCTGACGGCACCGGCTCGCGACGGCACACCGTGAGCAGCACGGCGGCGACGCGGGCGCACTGACCGGTACGGCACACGGCACACGGCACACGGCACGACACGTACGGCGCATGGCAGCACGGCACATGTGCGTTCCAGTCCCGGAACCCGGCCCGGGCTGGTTCGGCCCGTCGCCTTGCACCACCGGACGCGCAGGGCCGCCGTCGGCGGGGCCAGGCCGAGGGCTCCGGCCCGCCCATGTCCGGCAGTTCGTGCCCGTACAGGCCGTGTCTACGCGGTTGGTGCCCACGCAGTCCGTGCCCACGCAGTCCGCGCCCACCGGTCGCTCACGTGAGCCCTTGGCCGCATACGCACCCGCGCCGGTACCGAGCGCGGCCGTGTACCGACGCGACCGTTTCCGAGCCCGACCGTGTCCGAGCCGAGTACGTGCCCGTTATCCGCACCTGCATCCCAGTCTGGTCCGGAATACGATCCGAACCTGAGTCCGCATCCGCATCCGCGTCCGCGCGAGTCAGAAAGAGCCGCTCCTCCCCATGACCTCCACCGCCGACACACCCCACTCCTACAGCGAGCTGCGAGCACAGCTCGAGACGCTGACCACGGAGGCGTTCCGCAGCGAACTGTCCGAAATCGACCGGCTGCCCACGCTGGAGATCGCCCGGATCATGCAGGGCGAGGACGCCACCGTGCCCGGCGCCGTCGCCGCGCAGCTCCCGCAGATCGCCGCCGCCATCGACGCCACGGCCGAACGCATGGCCCGCGGCGGGCGGCTGATCTACGCGGGCGCGGGCACCGCGGGGCGCATGGGCGTGCTCGACGCCAGCGAGTGCCCGCCGACCTTCAACACCGACCCGTCCGACGTGCTCGGGCTCATCGCGGGCGGCCCCGGCGCGATGAGCAGATCCGTCGAAGGCGCCGAGGACAGCAAGGAACTGGCCTCCGCGGACCTCGACGCCCTCCAGCTCACGTCGGACGACACCGTGGTCGGCATCTCCGCGTCCGGACGCACCCCCTATGCGGTAGGAGCGGTCGAGTACGCACGCGGCACGCACGGCGCGCTCACCGTCGGCTTCTCCTGCAACGCCGACTCGCCGCTGGGGGACGCGGCCGATCTGCGCATCGAGGTCGTCGTGGGGCCCGAACTGCTCACCGGCTCGACGCGGTTGAAGGCCGGTACGGCTCAGAAGCTCGTCCTGAACATGCTGTCGACGATCACCATGATCCGTCTGGGCAAGACCTACGGGAACCTGATGGTCGACCTGCGGGCCAGCAACGAGAAGCTCCGGGCGCGTTCGCGGCGCATCGTCTCCCTCGCGACGGGCGCCTCCGACGACACGATCGAGGCCGCTCTCACCCAAGCGGGCGACGAGGTGAAGAACGCGATCCTGATCATCCTGGGCGGCGTGGACGGCCGTACGGCGGCCCGCCTGCTCGACGACGCGGACGGACATCTGCGGGCCGCGCTCCGCGCGGCGGCCGACGAGGGCTGACAGTGGATGCCAAGCGGCTGGCCGCCGCCGGCTGCTGCGGCTAGCTCGCTCGACCGCACCACGTTCCGGGTCCCCCGGACCGCCAGAGAGCGACCCCGCCGATGAGCACAGACAGCAACCGTCAGACCGCCGAGGCGCTGCTCCCCCTCGTAGGGGGCCCGCAGAACGTCCTCTCCGTCACCCACTGCATGACACGGATGCGGCTCGGCCTCGCCGACCGCGATCTCGTACAGGACGCGGCACTGCGGGCGCTGCCCGAGGTCGTGGGCGTCGTGGAGGACGACGACGCGTTCCAGATCGTCCTCGGTCCGGGGAAGGTCGCCCGGGTCACCGCCGAACTCCAGGCCCTTGCCCGTACGTTCGAAGCGGCGGACGGATCGGCGCCCGCCGGCGAGAGGGGCCCGGCCGCCCCCGGGAGCCAGGTCACCGCCGACGGCACGCGCCCTGCGGGGGACCCGCCCGTGAGCCCCGTCACCGCCGGTGAACTCGCCGAGCGCGGCGCCGCCCTCCGGGCCGAGCGCAAGCGCCGCAACGCCACGCCGGTCAAGCGGATGCTGCGCCGCGTCGCCAACATCTTCGTCCCGCTGATCCCCGCGCTCATCGGCTGCGGCATCGTCGCCGGTCTCAACGGCATCCTGACCAACCTCGTCAGCAGCGGCAGCGCCCCCTGGGCCGCGGGGATCGTGCCCGCGCTGACGGCGGTCTCCACCGGGTTCATGTCGCTCATCGCGGTCTTCGTCGGCATCAACACGGCCGCGGAGTTCGGCGGTACGCCCGTACTGGGCGGCGCGGCGGCGGCCGTCATCGTCTTCGCGGGCGTCTCGAAGGTGTCCGCGTTCGGGGAGAAACTCGCCCCCGGGCAGGGCGGCGTGCTCGGCGCGCTCTTCGCGGCACTGCTCGCGGTCTACGTGGAGAAGTGGTGCCGTCGCAGGGTGCCCGAGGCCGTCGACGTGCTGGTGACGCCCACCGTCACCGTGCTCGTCTCGGGCCTGGTCACTCTCTTCGGGCTGATGTACGTCTGCGGTCTGGTCTCCACCGGGATCGGCCACTTCGCCGACTGGCTGCTGCTGCACGGCGGAGGCGTCGCCGGGTTCGTGCTCGGCGGGCTCTTCCTGCCCCTGGTGATGCTCGGCCTGCACCAGGCGCTCATCCCCATCCACACCACGCTGATCGAGCAGGACGGCTTCACGGTGCTGCTTCCCGTGCTCGCGATGGCGGGCGCGGGCCAGGTCGGCGCGGCACTCGCCGTCTACGTCAGGCTGCGCCGCAACACCTCCATCCGCAGGACCATCAAGTCGGCGCTTCCGGCGGGGGTGATGGGCGTGGGCGAGCCGCTGATCTACGGGGTGTCGCTGCCGCTCGGCAGGCCGTTCGTCACGGCGTGCGTGGGCGGGGCGGTCGGCGGCGGCACGGTCGGGCTCTTCCACCAGCTCGGCACATCCGTCGGCTCCACCGCGATCGGCCCGTCCGGCTGGGCGCTCTTCCCGCTGCTCAAGGGGAATCAGGGGCTCGGCGCCGTCGCGGCCGTCTACGGGCTGGGGATGGCGACGGGCTATCTCGCCGGGTTCGTGCTGACGTACTTCTTCGGCTTCAGCAGGCAGATGCTCACGGAGCTGAACGTGGCGCCGGAGACGGAGACCGCCGTCGCGGGTGCCGGGGCGGTCGCAGGCGCACGTGCCGGTGCCGGTTCCGGTGCCGAGACAGGCGTGGGAACCGCGAGCGCGCCCTCAGCCGGGAGCACGGTGGTCGCCTCGGGCACGCCACGCACAAGGCGGGAGGACGGGCCCCGGGACGCCACCGGAACGCGGGCCGCCCCGGACGAGCCGGACGAGGACGACGAGGGCGGTGGCGGCGGGGAGCCCAGACAGCCGGTCGGCGTCTGAGCCGTGTGGCGAGCGGACTCGCCCCCCGCGAACACCCGCCTGCAGGCTGCCGGTTGCCGCGCCCGTCCGCTCTCCCGGCCCTGTTCCCGCCCGCCGCCGTTCCCGTACCCCTATGTCTCCGCAGCGCCGTCCGCGCGTATGAACACCCCCGCGCGGGCGGCGGCATGAGCGGCGTCCGCGGCCCGCACCGCGACTTCCGCGTCGGCCGGTTCCCCGGAGATGAACAGCCGGTAGTAGAGCGGCGCGACGGCCGCGCGCACGACCTCCCGCGCATCCGTGCCCTCGGGCAACTCCCCGCGTTCCACCGCACGTTCGACGACGGGAGCCGCCTGACGGTGACGCCCGGCCAGAAAGCCGTGGAGGGCGCGGGCGGTCGCCGGATCGTGAACTGCCGCCGACACCAGGGCTCTTGAGACTCTGCCCGCGTGCGGGTCCTCGAAGTGCGTGACCACGAGCGAGGTCAGTTCCCGCAGATCACCGAGTACGCCGCCGGTGTCGGGCACGGGCCACGGCTCGTCCGACGCGAGGTCGAGGGCGTCGGCGGCGAGCCCGGCCGCGTTTCTCCAGCGCCGGTAGACGGTCGTCCTGTGCACGCCGGATCTGGCGGCCACGCCCTCGATAGTCAGCCCGCCGTAACCCCGTTCGGCGATCTCCGCGAGCGTCGCCTCCCTGACGGCCGCGCGTGTACGTGCCGTACGGCCGCCGGGGCGGGTGCTGCCGTGCGCGCGAACGCCCCCGTCCTGTGGCTCTGTGCCGCCCGTCGCCTGGCCCAACCCGCGCCTCCGTAAACGGCGTTGCACCGTCACGTTCCCCGTGTCAGTCTCCCGTCGGCAGCTTAACGCAACACTGTCGCATTTAGCCCGGAACGGTCCCTGGGGCCCATCGGCCCGCAGACCCAACGGCACGTGATCCGTTGGCCCGTAGACCTACGAGGCCTTCCGACGTACGAGGGAGCACACCCGCATGACGAAGACGCTCGTCGTTGAAGAGATCGCGCTCACGGAGGGCGTCGACGCCGGTGCGGGTCCTTACGGCATCGACTCCGGCCCGGACGGCGCGATCTGGTTCACCCTCGTCCACGCCGGTGCGATCGGACGGCTGGAGCCGCGGAGCCGTGCGCAGAGCGTCCACCGGCTCGACGCCTCCGACAGCGGACCGACCGTCGTCACGCCCGGTCCGGACGGTGCGATGTGGTTCTGCCGTACGCACGATCACAGCATCGGGCGCATCGCGATGGACGGCAGTGCGCGCAGGTTCGTGCTGCCCGGCGCCGACTCCGCCCCGTACGGCATCACTTGGGGCCCGGATGATGCGCTGTGGTTCACCGAGACCACGGCGAACCGGGTCGGCCGCATCACCGTCGACGGCGAGGTGACCGGCTTCCCGCTGCCGATCGCCGGTGCCTTTCCGTCGGCGATCGCCGCGGGCGCCGACGGGGCGCTCTGGTGCACGCTCAATCAGGCCGACGCCGTCGCCCGCATCACGACGGCGGGCGAGATCACGTCCTTCCGGCTGCCGACGGAGGGCGCGGCACCGGTCGGGATCGCCGCGGAGGCGGGCGGCGTGGACGGCGGCAGCCGCGGGCACGAGGGCGGCGCGGGCGCCCTGTGGTTCGCCGAGATCGGGGCGGGAGCCGTCGGCCGTATCACCACCACCGGTGACATCACCGAATTCCCGCTGCCCGACCGGGAGTCGCGCCCGCACGCCGTGGCCGTCGACGCCACCGGCGCGTGCTGGTTCACGGAGTGGGCCACCGGACGCATCGGGCGCATCACCCCGGAAGGCGACGTCACGGAGGCGGCGCTGCCCTCGCCGTCCGCCGAGCCGCACGGTCTGACTCTCGGCCCGGACGGTGCCGTCTGGGCGGCGCTGGAGTCGGGAGCGCTGGCACGCGTGACCGTCGCCGGTGAGGAGTGACGTACGCGGGCACGCCTGAACGCGGGCACGCCTGAACGCGGGCACGCCTGAACGCGGGCACGCCTGAACGCGGGCACGCCTGAACGCGGGCACGCCTGAACGCGGGCACGCCTGAAGGCGGGTACGCCGGTACGCGGGTACACCGCCGTGGTGACACGCAGGCACGGCATCCGGAAACGACAGCGGCGCGGCGGGGACGAGGGGCGCCGAGCGGCCGACGTGGTTTCCCCGGGCCCCCGGCTGGCGGATCATGGGCGCATGGGTGTAGAGAGCAACGGCCACGGGGTGACCGAACGGCGGGCCGTCCCGAGGGCGTTGGCGTTCTGGCTGGTGGCAGCCGCCTTCACGACGACGATGCTCGGCACGACGCTGCCCACCCCGCTGTACGTCCTCTACCAGCGCGAGCTGCACTTCTCCACCCTCATGGTCACCGTCGTCTTCGCCACGTACGCGGTGGGCGTGCTGGCGGCGCTGCTGCTCTTCGGCCATGTGTCGGACGAAGTCGGCCGCAGGCGGACCCTGTTGCCCGGGCTGGCGCTGTCGGTCCTCAGCAGCGCCGTCTTCCTCGCGGCGGACGATCTGACGCTGCTCTTCGCCGGGCGGCTGCTGTCCGGGCTGTCGGCCGGGATCTTCACGGGGACCGCGACCGCGGCCCTGGTGGACCTCGCGGGAGGCCGCAGCACCGGACGGGGCAGCCTCGTCGCCACGGTCGTGCAGATGGGCGGGCTGGGCAGCGGGCCGCTGGTGGCGGGGGTGCTCGCCGAGTTCGAACCGGAGCCGCTGCTGCTGCCGTTCGCCGTCCACCTGGGGCTGCTCGTACCGGCGGTGGCCGGCGTGTGGTTCATGCCGGAACCGGTGGAGGGCGCCGTGCGCCGCCCCCGCCTGCGGGTGACGAAGCCGGGGGTCCCGCACGGAATGCGCGGCACCTTCGTACGGGCGGGCATCGCCGGATTCGCGGGCTTCGCGGTGCTGGGCCTGTTCACGGCCGTGTCACCGTCGTTCCTCGGGAAGCTGCTGGGGATCGAGGACTTCGCGCTCCAAGGCGCCGTCATCTTCACGGTGTTCGCGGCCTCGGCCGTCGGTCAGATCGCGCTGGTGCCGAAGTTCGGGGACACATCGCTGCCGCTGGGCTGCGCCGGGCTCGTCGTGGGGATGGGCCTGCTGACGGCCGGGTTCGCCGAGCTGTCCTTCGAACTGCTCGTCACGGGCGGGGTGATCGCGGGACTCGGGCAGGGCATGAGCTTCCGCGCCGGGCTCGCGGCCGTCAACGCGGAGGCCCCCGTCGAGCGGCGCGCCGACGTCGCGTCGACGTACTTCGTAGTGCTCTACGTGGCGCTGTCCCTGCCCGTGATCGGCGTGGGCGTGGCCGCCGACCTCGTGGGGCTGCGGGCGGCGGGGATCGCCTTCAGCGTGGTCGTGGCCGTGCTCGCGGGCTCGGTGCTCGTGGCGCTGCTGCGTGCGGGGCAGCGTACGGGCGGAGGGGAAGGGGCGCGCACCTGACGAGGCGCGGGGGCTCGACAGACGCGGCGGCCCGAACAGGCCCGGCGCGGGCGGGACTTGGAGCCGGGCGTCGCCTACGATCCGCCGGTCCCGCCGGTCCCGCCCGGCTCGTGTGCCGCGGGCGCTACGTCCACGAGACCTACGTCCGTATGCCGGGACTCCTCCGAGTACAGGAACGCCACGAGCGACACCGCCGCCGTAGCCGCCATGAAGGCCGCGACCAGCCAGGGGTCGCCGTCCGCGTAGCCCAGCAGCGCCGCCGCCACGAACGGCGAGAATCCGGCCAGCGCCGCGCCCGTCTCCCGTGACGCCGCGAAGCCCGTGTAGCGCACGCGGGCCCCGAACAGCTCGGCGTAGAAGACCGGTTGGACGGCGATCATCGGCGCCAGGCCCAGCGCCGTGGCCACGATCATCGCCAGCCAGATGACGACGGGCACCCCGGTGTCCAGCAGCAGGAAGAACGGATACGCGAACAGCCCGGTGAAGACCACGCTGAAGAGATTGAGCGGCCTGCGCCCGATCCGGTCCGACAGCGCTCCGTACAACGGCTGTAGTGCGATCACCACGAGCCCGAACGAGATGACGCCCGTCAGCGCGACCCACTTGGGCTGCCCGACCTCGCTCGTCAGATACGAGACGGAGAACGTCGCGTAGATGTACACCACCGAGGTGTCGCAGATGTGCGCGCCGACCCCCACCAGGAAGCTGCGCGGATGGCGCCGCAGCGCCTCTCGCACCGGCAGCTTCACGACCTCGCGGTTCTCCTGCATGCGGCGGAAGACGGGCGATTCGGCGACGCGCAGCCGCAGATAGAGCGATACGCCGATCAGCACGAAGCTGAAGAGGAACGGCAGCCGCCACCCCCAGGCGTTCAGGCTCGCCTCCGGAAGCATCCCCACGAAGAGGAAGACGACCATCCCCATGACGAGCCCGGCCTGCACGCCCGCCTGTGCGAACGAGGCGTAGTAGCCGCGGCGTTCGGCGGGCGCGTGCTCGGCGAGGAGGGTCGAGGCGCCGCCGAACTCGGCGCCCGCGCCCAGCCCTTGGCACACGCGCATCAGCGTGAGCAGTACGGGGGCCGCGACGCCGATCGACGCGTATGTGGGCAGCAGGCCGATCAGGCCCGTGGACAGGCCCATGACCAGCGTCGTCAGTACGAGCGTCGACCGCCTGCCGATGCGGTCGCCGAGCGCACCGAAGAGGAAGCCGCCGACGGGGCGGAAGACGAAGCCGACGCCGAAGGTCGCGAGGCCGACGAGGGTGCCGGCGGCGGGGTCGTCCTGGACGAAGAAGAGCTGGTTGAAGACGAGCACGACCGCCGTGCCGTAGATGAAGAAGTCGTACCACTCCAGCGCGGTGCCCACGACGGACGCCGTCACCACGCGCCGCAGCTCGCGGTCCGTGCGCATGGTGCGGGCCGCCTGCGGCGGACCGGAGACCGGCGCCGGAGGATCGCCGGGAGTCGTCCCGGCCGAGGTCGGGGACTCGGCCGGAGCGGGGGTCGTGGCCGGAGTCGGGGACTCGGCCGGAGTCGGGGTCGTGGCTGGATTCGGGTTCGTGGTCGGTGGTGGTTCCTCGGACATCGCCGTCTCGATTCATCCGTCCCTGCCGCCTGGGCCGCCACGGGCAGGCTCCGGCACGCCGCCTCCACCGCGTACGCGACGGCCGTCGACGGCTGCGGGGAGCCGTCGACAGCCCTCGGCCAGCGACAGTCATACTGCTCGACTGTCGTTCCGCACGGCGGAATCAGATTCCGGAAACCGGCCCGGGGTTCCGAGATGCTGCCACAGCCCCCCAAGGCTGTGAACCCGCGCGGCAGTGGCGGGAGTACGCCGAAGAGGCCCGTCCGACCGCCTGGCGCCGCCCCGCCGCCCGTCCTCGCTTTCCCGGACCGGAACGCCGCCGCGCCGCCGCTGCCTAGACTGGGCCGATGGCCAGCAATGGGCACCGCACGGCGGCGGACAAGACACTCGATGTGCTGGAGGCTCTGTCCGCGCACCGCACCGTCGCGGCGATCTCCGAGGCCACGTCGCTGCCCAAGCCCACCGTCCACCGGATTCTCCAGACGCTCGTGGAACGCGGCTTCGCCCGCTCGCTCGGCCGCGGCAGCTACGCGGGCGGCCCCCGCATCCTCACGCTCGTCGGCAGCCACCAGCGCGAAGGCGATCTCGCCGACCAGGCCCGGCCCGTATTGGAGGCGCTGCGCGAAGAGACGGACTGGACGGTCCACTTCGCGCTGCTCAGCGGCGACGAGGCCGTCTACGCCGCCAAGTTGGAGGCCGACAAGCCCTACCGGCTCGCCTCCCGTGTCGGCATGAGCCTCGCCCTGCACTCCACTTCCGTGGGCAAGTCCGTACTCGCCACACTCCCCGACGACTCCGTCCTCGCCCTCCTCAAACGCACGGGCATGCCCGTACATACGGAACATACGCGCACCGATCCGGAACAACTGCTGGCCGAACTCTCCTCGGTACGCGAACGCGGCTACGCCGAGGACCGCGAGGAGAACGAGACCGGCGTCGTCGCCGTGGGCGCACCCGTCTTCGACCACTCGGGGCTCGCGCTCGGCGGCATGAGCGCTGTCACCCTGAGCAACTTCGCGGACGAGTCGTCGCTGACCCGGCACGGGAAGGCCGTGGCCGCGGCGGCGGAACGCTTCTCACTCACCCTGGGCGCACCGGCACACCGCTGCACGCTCACCCCACGAGGGGCCTGAGGGCGAACGGATCGCCGGCGGTGGGGATCGCCGTCGGCGGAGGGCGCCGCCGGCGGGACATGGTCGTCTGAGGGCACGTGGTTGGCTGAGGGCACGTGGTTGATGGGCGCGTGCTTCTGGGGGAGGCTGTAGGACCGCGCCTTCCGGCATCCGACCGGTACGGGCGAGGGCGGGCGAGGTGAGGAGGGCACGGTGCTACGCCATGTACGCGCTGTGCGCCCTGCACGCCCTGTGCATATCGAGCGCCCTGTGCATCCCGAGCACCCTTCGCGCCAGTCGGTCGCCGATGGTGAACCGCCGCCCGCGCCCGCCCAGGCGCGTACGACGGCTCGGGCGCATGCGACCAGCCCGGCGGGTACGGCCGCGAGCCCGGCGTACTCACGTCGGCAGCGACGGCTGCCGGGCATCCTGCTCGCGGTACTGCTGGCAGTGTTCGGCGGCACCGCGGCCGTGCCGCAGCAGACGGCCGTGCCGCAGCAGACGTCGGCCGCCCCGGGCGCCTCGGGCATCTCAGCCGCCCGAGCCGCCCATGCGGTTCAACTCGCCTACTCCGGCGGGCA
Organism: Streptomyces marispadix; assembly: GCF_022524345.1. Lineage (NCBI taxonomy): Bacteria > Bacillati > Actinomycetota > Actinomycetes > Kitasatosporales > Streptomycetaceae > Streptomyces > Streptomyces marispadix. The sequence continues at coordinate 2,779,483 of NZ_JAKWJU010000002.1, forward strand.
GTCGGCCAACCCGTACTCGACGGGCACGCACCACCAGCAGCCGCCGCAGCATCTCCATGGCGCGATCGCACACCCCGCGCACGCCGCCACTCACGCGCCTCTCCCGCTGCTTCCCGCCGTGGAGCAGTACACCCGTGAGCCCCGGCGCGGCTCCCTGCTGCCGCAGCGTCCACGGCTCGCCCCCGTTCAGCTCGCGCACCGTTCGCCCTGCCAGGGCCGCGCCCCTCCTGCCCGCACAGGCATCTGACAGTCGACGACCGACAACTCACGTCTGACGGACGACAAGCAGCAATTCACGGCTGACGGACGACGACTGACGGACGACGGACGACGGACGACGAATAACAACTGGCAGATGCCAACTGACAGATGACGGCTGACAGGTAACAACTGACGGCTGACAACTGACAGATATCCGACTTTGTCATCCCACGACACCGTTCCACGGTGTCGCATTCCCCCACGCCCACCCGCGCCCCTCCCGGGGCCAGGTGTGCCTGTGCAGGAGGCAATCCCCATGACTCGCGCCAACAGGGTGCGGGCGACGATCGCGCTTGCCGTGATGGCCCTCGCCGCGTTCCTCGCCGTGACCAAGCAGCCCCGCCTCGGCATCGACCTTCGAGGCGGTACCCAGATCGTCCTGGAGTCCCGCGACTCCGCGAGAACCGAAGCGACCCCGTCCACGACCGACGACACGATGGAGGTGCTGCGCCAGCGCGTCGACGCACTCGGGGTCGCCGAGCCCAGCCTCGTACGTTCCGGGGACGACCGCATCATCGTCGAACTCCCCGGCCTCCAGGACCCGAAGCAGGCCGCCGAAGTACTCGGCCGCACCGCCCAGCTCACCTTCCACCCCGTCGAGGGCGTCCCGGAACGGGCCCCAGAAACCGGCCGGGACGACGACCACGCCGACAAGGACCAGAAGAACGACGACAAGCCCGGCGACGACAAGCCCGGCGGTGCACGGGACGGCCACGATCCACAGGACACGGCCGACATCCCCCGCACCGATGAGTCGGGCCGCCCCGTGAAACTCGGCGGCACCGCCATGACCGGCGTGGAAGTTGAGTCCGCCAGGGCGGCGGTCGATCCGCAGCGCGGCTCCGGCTGGTTCGTCGACCTCGCCTTCCGCGACAAGGGCGAGCGGGAGTGGGCCGATCTGACCGGCAAGGCGGCCTGTTCCCCCGCGGGCGACCCGCAGCGCCGTGTGGCGATCGTCCTGGACGACAAGGTCATCTCGTCCCCGCAGGTCGACCCGTCCGTCTCCTGTCGGCACGGAATCTCCGGCGGCAGCACCCAGATCACCGGCGACTTCGGCGAGAAGGAGGCCAAGGAGCTGGCCACCCTGATCGAGGGCGGCGCACTGCCCGTCCCGGTCGAGGTGATCGAACATCACACCGTGGGCCCGACGCTGGGCGCCGACGCGATCGAGGCGAGCGCCTGGGCCGCGGCCACCGGAGTCCTCCTCACCTCCGGCTTCGTGATCTGCGTCTACCGGCTGTTCGGCGCGCTCACCGCCGTGGGTCTGCTCTGCTACGGGCTGATCTCGTACGCGGCGCTGCTGGCGTTCGGAGCGACGCTCACCCTCCCCGGCCTGGCCGGTTTCGTACTCGCGATCGGCATGGCGGTCGACGCGAACGTCCTGGTCTTCGAACGTGCCCGTGAGGAGTACGAGTACGCCGGGCGCGGCAGAAGCCTGCGCACCGCCGCGGCGAAGGGCTTCCGCGGCGCGTTCGGCGCGATCCTCGACTCCAACGTCACCACGCTGCTTGCCGCACTGCTGCTCTTCACTCTCGCCTCGGGGCCGGTACGCGGCTTCGGCGTGACGCTCTCGATCGGCGTGCTCGCCTCGATGATCAGCGCCCTCGTCGTCACGAGGTCGCTGGTGGACCTGACGGTCGCCCGGCGCTTCGTACGCGCCCGGCCGCGGCTCACGGGCCTGGCGGGACTGGGCCGCGTACGTACCCGGCTGACGAAGCGGAACCCGGACTGGATGCGGTACGGGAGGCGCTGGCTCGCGGTCTCGGGCGCGGCCGTCGTACTCGCGGTGTGCGGAATCGTGCTGCGCGGGCTGGACTTCGGGGTCGAGTTCACGGGCGGGAGGCTTGTGGAGTACTCGACGAGCCAGCCCGTGGACCCCGAGGCGGCGCGTTCCGCGCTCGCCGACGCGGGACTGCCGGACGCCGTCGTCCAGAACTCCGGCGGAGGCTCCGGAACCGGAGGCCCCGGTCACGGCGGCGGCGGCGAGATCACGGTGCGAGCCGAGAGCCTCACCGGCGCCCAGGAGGAGACCGTCCGCTCGACGCTGGCCGATCTCGGCGGCGGCACGGAGAAGGTACGCGACGAGCTGTTCGGCCCGAGCCTCGGCGACGAGCTGCGGCAGAACGCGCTGATCGCACTCGGGGTGGCGCTCGGGGCCCAACTGCTCTATCTGGCCTGCCGCTTCCGCTGGACGTTCGGCGCCTCCGCGGTGCTCGCGCTCGCCCATGACGCGGTGATCCTCGTCGGCGCCTTCGCCTGGCTGGGCAAGCCCGTGGACGGCGTCTTCCTCGCGGCGCTGCTGACCGTCATCGGCTACTCGGTCAACGACTCCGTCGTCATCTTCGACAGGGTCCGCTCCGAGTGGCGCGGCGAGGGCCATACGAAGGCGCACGGCGACGCGCGGGGCGGACGCCGCGGACGGAGGAAGTCCTTCCGCGACGTCGTCAACACCGCGGTCGTCCAGACCGTGCCGCGCACCCTCAACACGGGCATGGGCGCGCTGTTCATCATCGCGGCGCTCACACTGCTGGGCGGCGACTCGCTCGGCGACTTCGCGCTCGCCCTGCTCGTGGGCATCGCGGTGGGCTCGTACTCGTCGCTGTTCGTGGGCGCGCCCCTCGCCGTCGAGTTGGAGGCCCGTACGGGTACGCCGCCCCGCACGGCCCGGGGTCCCGCACCGCAGAAGCGCACGAAGCCCAGCACACGCCGCTCCCCGAACGACAACGGAGCCCGCGTGTAGGGAGGCCGGACAAAGGCCCGCCGACCGGATCGGCCTGATGAGGCCCTGCCGGACGGAACCCGCCCGAGCGGAGACCGCCCGACGTGAACCTCCGGGCGTGAACCGTCCTCGAAAACGGGGTTCAACGAATCCGAACCTCAACGGGCCCCCGGTGCGGGGCACTTGCCCCGCACGCACGCCGAGGGCGGCACCCCTTCCGGGATGCCGCCCTCGGTCCGTGTCCGCGCCGGGAGGCTGCGTATGGCTTTCCGACCCTCAGGTCAGAAGTCCATGCCGCCACCCATGCCGCCGGTCGGGTCGCCGCCGCCGGCAGCAGCCTTCTCCGGCTTGTCGGCGATGACGGCCTCCGTCGTCAGGAACAGTGCCGCGATCGAGGCGGCGTTCTGAAGTGCGGAACGGGTCACCTTGGCCGGGTCGTTGATGCCTTCGGCGAGCATGTCGACGTACTCGCCGGTGGCGGCGTTGAGGCCGTGGCCCGGCTTGAGGTTGCGCACCTTCTCCGTCACGACGCCGCCCTCGAGACCGGCGTTGACCGCGATCTGCTTGAGCGGTGCCTCCAGGGCGAGCTTGACGGCCTGCGCGCCGGTCGCCTCGTCGCCTTCCAGCTCCAGCTTCTCGAAGACGCTGGACGCCTGGAGCAGAGCGACGCCGCCACCGGCGACGATGCCCTCCTCGACGGCTGCCTTGGCGTTGCGCACCGCGTCCTCGATGCGGTGCTTGCGCTCCTTCAGCTCCACCTCGGTGGCGGCACCGGCCTTGATGACGGCGACGCCGCCGGCCAGCTTCGCCAGACGCTCCTGGAGCTTCTCGCGGTCGTAGTCCGAGTCGGAGTTGTCGATCTCGGCACGGATCTGCGCGACGCGGCCGGCGACCTGGTCGCTCTCGCCCGCACCGTCGACGATCGTCGTCTCGTCCTTGGTGATGACGACCTTGCGTGCGCGGCCCAGCAGCTCCAGACCGGCGTTCTCCAGCTTGAGGCCGACCTCCTCGGAGATGACCGTGCCGCCGGTGAGGATCGCGATGTCGCCGAGCATCGCCTTGCGGCGGTCGCCGAAGCCCGGAGCCTTGACGGCCACGGACTTGAAGGTGCCGCGGATCTTGTTGACGACGAGCGTGGAGAGAGCCTCGCCCTCGACGTCCTCCGCGATGATCAGCAGCGGCTTGCCCGACTGCATGACCTTCTCCAGCAGCGGAAGGAGGTCCTTCACGTTGCTGACCTTGGAGTTGACGATGAGGATGTACGGGTCCTCCAGCTCCGCCTCCATCCGCTCCATGTCGGTGGCGAAGTACGCGGAGATGTAGCCCTTGTCGAAGCGCATGCCCTCGGTGAGCTCGAGCTCGAGACCGAAGGTCTGCGACTCCTCGACGGTGATGACGCCTTCCTTGCCGACCTTGTCCATCGCCTCGGCGATCAGCTCGCCGATCTGCGGGTCGCCGGCGGAGATGGAGGCCGTGGAGGCGATCTGCTCCTTGGTCTCCACGTCCTTGGCCTGCTCCAGCAGGGCGGCGGAGACGGCCTCGGTGGCCCGCTCGATGCCGCGCTTGAGGGCCATCGGGTTGGCGCCGGCGGCTACGTTGCGCAGGCCCTCCCGTACGAGCGCCTGGGCGAGGACGGTCGCGGTCGTCGTGCCGTCACCGGCGACGTCGTCCGTCTTCTTGGCGACCTCCTTGACCAGTTCGGCGCCGATCTTCTCGTACTCGCCTTCGAGTTCGATCTCCTTGGCGATGGAGACGCCGTCGTTGGTGATCGTGGGGGCGCCCCACTTCTTCTCCAGCACGACGTTACGGCCCTTGGGGCCGAGCGTGACCTTGACGGCGTCAGCGAGCTGGTTCATCCCGCGCTCGAGGCCGCGCCGCGCCTCCTCGTCGAACGCGATGATCTTGGCCATGTGAAGTGGTCCCTCCCGGACTGGGGATCCCCCTGCACAACCAGGGGACGGGGTACAACCGGACCGCGCTGGCGCCCGCGACGGACGGCCCGAGCCGCGTGGTTCCTTGCTCCACCCGGCGAACGAGCCTCACCGACCCGGTCCTTGACTGTCACTCTCACTCGTAGAGTGCTAACGCAATGATTAGCACTCGACCCCTGCGAGTGCAAGCGCACCCAGGACATCACACGGGGCCGGGACGTACGCAAGCGCGCGGCACGCGCCGTGCGCGCCGGGCGGCACGAAACCGACGGGCGGCCTCCGGCCGGCGCGCGGGCCGACCCCTCCGGACAGCACCGAGGGGCCGCACTCCCTCATGGAGTGCGGCCCCTCGTACGGCTGTTGTTACGGCTGTTGCAGCTCTGCGCAGTGTTGCGGGTGCTCAGGCAGTCACACGGACCATGTCCGCCTGCGGCCCCTTCTGACCCTGCGAGATCTCGAACTCGACCCGCTGTCCTTCGTCCAGGGTGCGGTAGCCGTCCATCTGAATCGCGCTGTAGTGGACGAATACGTCTGCACCACCGTCGACCGCGATGAAGCCGTATCCCTTCTCCGCGTTGAACCACTTGACGGTGCCCTGAGCCATCCCTAACTCCCCTATTACTGGCCCTTGCACGAGCCCGCACTTCACGAACCCGGGTCAGACCTCACCTCCGGCGCCGCACCGCAGACATGCGGGGGCGAACCGCCGGAACGCGTCGACCGCGGCTGAATGTATCTGCACGGACGCCCTCTGCAACAGGTCACGAGGACGAGAATTCTGAGCGCCGACCGATGCCTCAAAAACCCGCAATCCCCGATCAAGCGGGGCAATCATGGCCGGGCATAGCGTGCCAACACGACAATTCACGCCTCGATTTCAGGCACAACTTGTCGCGTTCTCATATGCTCCCGGCACGTGCCGGGTGAGTCACTGGGGTGGGATTCTGCGTAACCCTATCGCGTCCCCACACGCGGAACCGCCCCCTCCGCTTCGTTCACGTGTTCCCAGAGGAGGCGGTTCGACGGTAAGCGATCGGCGCCGGGCGCAAGGGGCCTTCACCGACCTCTCACGAGACCTCAGCAGGGCCGAGACCTCATCAACCCCCGGCCACCGCGGGGATGATGGAGACACCGGCACCGTCCGGCGTCGGGGTCTCCAGGCCCTGCTCGAAGCGGACGTCGTCGTCGTTCACGTAGACGTTGACGAAGCGGCGCAGCTTGCCCGCGTCGTCCAGCACGCGGGCGCCGATGCCCGTGTGGTTGCGCTCCAGGTCGGCCAGCACCTCGGAGAGGGTCGCGCCCTCGGCGCTCACCTCCGCCTGCCCGCCGGTGTAGGTACGCAGGATCGTCGGGATACGGACGTTCACGCTCATGATGCGAGACCAGCCTCTCGGAAGGAGTCCAGGTTGGGACGGATGACGGCGGTCGGACCGGTGGTGGGTGCCACCGCGTCCAGGGTCTTGAGGCCGTCGCCCGTGTTGAGGACGACGGTCGTGAGGGCCGGGTCGAGCCTGCCCTCCTCGATCAGCTTCTTCGTGACGCCCACGGTGACGCCTCCCGCGGTCTCGGCGAAGATGCCCTCGGTCCGCGCGAGCAGCTTGATCGCGTCGACGATCCGCGGGTCGTCGACATCCTCCACCGCGCCGCCCGTACGGCGTGCGATGTCCAGAACGTACGGGCCGTCGGCGGGGTTTCCGATGGCGAGCGACTTGGCGATGGTGTCGGGGCGCACAGGCCGTACGACGTCGTGCCCGTCCTTGAAGGCGCGGGAGACCGGGGAGCATCCCTCCGCCTGTGCGCCGAAGATCCGGTAGGGCCTGTCCTCGACCAGGCCGAGGGCGATCAGCTCCTTCAGGCCCTTGTCGATCTTCGTGAGCTGCGAGCCGGAGGCGATGGGGACGACGAGCTGGTCCGGGAGGCGCCAGCCGAGCTGTTCGCAGATCTCGTACGCGAGGGTCTTTGAGCCCTCCGCGTAGTACGGGCGGAGGTTGACGTTGACGAAGCCCCAGCCCTCGCCGGCGGGGTCGCCGATCAGCTCGGAGCAGAAACGGTTCACGTCGTCGTAGTTGCCCTCGATGCCGACGAGTTCGCCGCCGTAGACGGCCGCCATGACGACCTTGCCCTGCTCCAGGTCGTGCGGGATGAAGACGCACGAGCGCAGGCCCGCGCGGGCGGCGGCGGCGCCGACCGCGCCCGCGAGGTTGCCCGTCGAGGAGCAGGAGAGGGTGGTGAAGCCGAAGGCGCGTGCGGCCTCGACGGCGATGGCGACGACGCGGTCCTTGAAGGAGTGCGTCGGGTTGCCGGAGTCGTCCTTGATGTGCAGGGAGCCGGTGACGCCGAGTTCACGGGCGAGCCGGTCCGCCCTTACGAGCTTGGTGAAGCCGGGGTTGGTGTTGGGCTTCGCCGCCACGTCCTCGGGGACGGGCAGCAGCGGTGCGTACCGCCAGATGTTGTCGGGACCCGCCTCGATGCGCTTGCGCAGCCCCTCCGTGTCGCCGCCGGGGAAGTCGTACGCGATCTCCAGCGGCCCGAAACACGCCTCGCAGGCGAAGACCGGGCCGAGTGGGGTGCGCTCGCCGCACTCGCGGCAGGAGAGCGCGGCGGCGGGGCCGAGCGAGACCCCCACGGTGTCGGCGGGAGTGCCGGCGGCAGCTTGAACAGCCATGATTCGGCGAGGCCCTTTCTCCTCATCTTCCCCGTGACGTATCTCGCCACGAGCCGGAATTGGCACCTTCCCGAGCCGGGAGCCTCGCGATGTCATGTCGCTGGTACGAGACCGGCTGGAGGGTTGCCGGGGCTTCAACGGGCCGTTCCCTCTGCCCCTCTGGATGAGCGGTGTGAAGTTGTCACGCGGCGGCGCCGAGGCACCGGGCCGGACCCGGCATGCGCTCGCCGTCGGCGTTGTTCAAGACTGTAACCGACAGGCCTGTACGGCGAGACAGGCGTCCGAACCGCGAGATGGATCACAGGGAGTGGCCGCGTGCTGGAGGAAGTCGAGCGGTGGCTGGAGCGGCGATCGTACTCGTGCGGCGACCGTCCGCTGCCGCGGCTGCTGGCGGCCAAGCGGGCCACGGGCTCCCGTGTCAGCGTCGTGCTGCCCGCGCTGAACGAGGAGCGGACCGTCGGCCGGATCGTGTCGGTGATCCGGCATGAGCTGATGGCGCGGGATGCGACGAACCTCACGCCGACGAACCTCACGCCGACGAACCTCACGCCGACGGACCGCAAGCCGACGGACCGCGAACTGACCTGCCCCGAACTGACGGGCCGCGCGCCGGCGGACGCCGGGGCGCACGCGCTCGTCGACGAGCTGGTGGTGCTGGACTCCGGCTCGACGGACCGTACGGCCGCGGTCGCCGCCGCGGCAGGCGCCAGAGTCGTACACCGCGACGAGGTGCTGCCGAGGCTCCCGGCGCTGCCCGGCAAGGGCGAGGTGCTGTGGCGTTCGCTGCTGGCGACGAGCGGCGACGTCGTCTGCTTCGTCGACGCCGATCTGGAGGACTTCACCGCCGACTTCGTCTCCGGTGTCGTAGGGCCGCTGCTCACCGATCCCCGGCTGTGCCTGGTGAAGGCGATGTACGACCGGCCGCTGGGCGGCGACCCGGCAGGCGGCGGCCGGGTCACGGAGCTGGTGGCGCGCCCGCTGCTCAATCTGCACTGGCCTCGCCTCGCGGGGTTCGTGCAGCCGCTCGGCGGGGAGTACGCGGCCCGTCGCGAACTGCTGGAGCAATTGCCCTTTCCCGTGGGCTACGGGGTCGAACTGGCGCTGCTCGTCGACTCGTTGCACACCGCGGGGCTCGACGCGCTCGCGCAGGTCGACGTCGGCGTGCGGCGCCACCGCCACCAGGACGGGCAGGCCCTCGGGCGGATGGCGGCCGCGATCCACCACACGGCACAACTGCGGCTTGCGCGCGGCAGCCGCATGGTCCGCCCGACGCTGACTCAGTTCGAACGGAGCACGGAGGGCGCGGGCGGCTTCGGCTCCGGCGGGTTCGCGGCACGCAGCCACGAGGTCGACACCGTCGAGCGGCCACCGATGCGGGAGATCGCGGAGTACGCGGACCGCCGCGCGGCATAGGCCCGCCCGGGCGCACGTCACGTTTGTACGGATCGCGGCACGGCTAGGCTCGGGCCATGGTCGCCGAACGCGCATCCCAGCAGGCCCCGCAAGCCCTGGCAGACGTACTGGTGGCGTCTAACAGGGGCCCCGTCTCCTACTCCTTGGCCGGGGGTACCACCCAGGCCGGAGGCTCTGGGGGAGGATCGCTCTCCGCGAAGCGCGGCGGCGGCGGACTCGTCTCGGGGCTCTCGGCCATCGCAACGCAGGGGGCGTCGCCACCGGGTGCGGGGGAAGCCGCGGAAGGTTCCGGCGGAGGCGCCGTCTGGGTCTGCGCGGCTCTCGGCGACGGCGACCGCGAGGCGGTGCGCCGCTCCGGCGGCAAGCTCGACCCGGCGGACACCGGCGGCCACTCCGTACGGATGCTGGACATCCCCGCCGGCACCTTCGCCGACGCCTACAACGGCGTCGCCAACTCCGTGCTGTGGTTCGTCCACCACATGCTCTACCAGACGCCTCTGGAGCCCTCCTTCGGCGCGGAGTTCGAGCGCCAGTGGGCCTCCTACGAGGAGTACAACGCGGCCTTCGCCGACGCCCTCGCCGAGGAGGCCGCCGACGGCGCCACGGTGCTCGTGCAGGACTACCACCTGACGCTGGTGCCGGGACTGCTCCGCGAACGCCGTCCCGACCTGCGCATCGGGCACTTCTCCCACACTCCCTGGGCACCGCCGGACTACTACCGGATGCTGCCCGACGCCGTCGCCGGGCAGGTGCTGCGCGGGGTGCTGGGCGCCGACCGCGCCGCGTTCCTCACCCGGCGCTGGGCGCGCGGATTCGCGGACTGCTGCGCGCAGTTGCTGGGCGCCTCCGTCACGGAGGACGAGTCGACCGGCGAACTCCAGGTCGCCTGCGACGGCCGTACGACCCGCCTCGGCGTGCACGGGCTGGGCGCGGACCCGGAGTTCCTGCGGGAGCGGGCCGGGCGCGAGGACGTCGACGAGCGGATCGCCATGCTGCGCGAGGAGATCGGCGTCGACGAAGGCGGCAGGCCGCGCCGGGCGGTCGTGCGGGTCGACCGCACCGAGCTGTCGAAGAACATCGTGCGGGGACTGCACGCCTACGAGCGGCTGCTCGCCGACCGCCCCGAGTGGCACGGCCGCGTCGTGCACCTCGCCCTCGCCTACCCCTCGCGGCAGGACCTCGCGGTCTACCGCGACTACATGAGCGAGGTCTCAAGAGTCGCCGACGCGATCAACTCGGCTTACGGGACGGAGAGCTGGACGCCGGTCGTGCTGTTCCTGAAGGACGACTTCGCACGCTCACTCGCCGCCTACCGGCTGGCGGACGTGGCACTCGTCAACCCCATCCGCGACGGCATGAACCTCGTCGCGAAGGAGGTCCCTGTCGTCTCGGACGACGGGTGCGCACTGGTCCTCTCCCGCGAGGCGGGCGCATACGAGGAGCTGGGCGAGGACGCCTTCACGGTCAATCCGTACGACATCGCCGACACGGCGAGGGCGCTGCACGAAGCCCTGACGATGGACCACGGGCGACGGGCCGAGCGCACGAAGCGGCTGGCCGCGGCGGCGACGGCGACGCCACCGACGCGCTGGTTCCTCGACCAGCTCGCGGCGCTGCGGGAGGGTTGACGCCCGCCGGGCCGCCGGGCGCCGCACACTGACGCCGCGCGCTCGACCAGCCCGTCACGCAAGCGAGTCGGCGAGCTGACCCAGCAGTCCCACGAGGCCCGCGGGACCGTCGACGACGATGTCCGCGCGCTCGGCGATCTCCGGCACGGACTCGCCCGTGTCGCCTCCGCCGCTGCACACCAGCACTCCGGGCATGCCCTCGCCGCGCAGCTTCTCCACGGCGGCGAACGCGGCGAGGTCCCCGAGGTCGTCGCCGCCGTAGAGCACCGCCTCCGCGCCGACTTCACGCAGGTGCGCGGTGAGGGCGGCGCCCTTGTCGATGCCGGGTGCGCGCAACTCCAGGACCATGCGGCCCGGTTCGACCACGAGGCCGTGACGTTCGGCGAGGGCGTGCAGCGGGGCGCGCAGCGCCTCGAAGGCGGCCTCGGGGTCTTCCGTACGCCGGGTGTGTACGGCCACGGCGCGGCCCTTGTCCTCGATCCACGTGCCGGGCATGGCGTTCGACTCGTCCAGCAGGCGCGGGAGTTCGTCGCGTACGGCCGCTACGCCGGGAGGCGGCGGTGCCGCACTGAGCGTGCCCGTGGCGGCGTCCCAGCGCTCCGCGCCGTAGGCACCGAGCACGGTGAGGTGTTCCAGGCCCTCGGCGCCCGCAAGCCCCCCGTAACGGACGGCGGCTTCGGCGGGCCGACCGGTGACCACTGCCACCCCGCGAAGTCGTGGTGCGAGGCGGGAGAGGACGGGCACGGCTCCGGGGTGTGCGCGTGCGTCGGCCGGGTCGGCGACGATCGGGGCGAGGGTGCCGTCGAAGTCGAGGGCCACGACGGCGAGTCGGGGCCGGGAGACGATCGCGGCGAGCCCTTCGCGGCCTTCGTCGGTACGGGGCGTCGGTAGCGAGGCCATGGCGCGACCTTACCCGCCCGGGGAGGGCGCTTCGCGTGGCTCCGTGCGCTCCTCGACGGCCGAGTCCTCCACGGCCGAGTCGCCGTCGGTAGACGAGGACCGCGCCGTCGTCGGTGCGGGCGGCGCTGCGGCTCGGGGACCGGGGCTGCGGGCCCCCGGGTCAGCGGCGGGCCCGCTGGGCGTCGCGGCGGCGGCGCAGCCGGTTGACGGTCACCGGGTCGTGCTCGATGGCGCGCGGATCGTCCAGGAGGGCGTTGAGCAGTTGGTAGTAGCGGGTGGGCGACATGTCCAACTGCTCGCGTATGGCGCGTTCTTTCATGCCGGGGCCCGGCCAGCCGCGCCGTTCCACGGCGAGTACGGACAGGTCGCGCTCGGAGAGCCCGGACGGCGACCGGTCCTGGTCCTCGGGAGCTTCGCTCTCCGGGGGCTGCTGCTCGCCCCCCTGCCCTTCGCTCATGCCTCCAACCTAACGCCGTGCTCTCCCCCGGCACATCGTCCGGGCCTGCCGCTCAGCTCTCCCGTACGGCGTAGTCCTCCGCCTCCGCACGCCGCTGGAGGGCGCTGAGCACCTTCACCGGATCGGCGTCCGCGGCGACGGCCTTGCCGATGCCGCGCTTGATGTCGCCGCTCACCTTCGCCCACGAGACCTTGCCCACCGGGTAGAACTCGGCGCTCAGCAGCTCCTGTTGGAAGCGGCGCAGCGGCTTGTGCCCCGCGCGCTCGCGCATACGGTCGTTCGCGGAGGTCGTCACGGGGAGCAGGTCGTAGCGGTCGGCGAAGTCGTAGTGGTTCTCCTCGCTGAAGACGAAGTCCAGGAAGCGGCCCACGTCTTGGCGTCTGCCGTTCTCCTTGAACGCCATCACCCAGTCCGCGACGCCGAGCGTCGCGCCCGAGGGCCCTTCCGCGCCGGGCGGCACCGCCGTGCCGTACTTCACGCCCCGGCGCCTGGTCTCCCTCAGCAGCGTCGGATGGCCGTTGAGCATGCCGACCTCGCCGCGGGTGAAGGCGGCGAAGAGTTCACGGCGGTCGGTGCCGCCCGGGTCGGGGTTGGTGAGCTTCGGCCCTACGAGGCTGTCACGCAGCCAGTTGAAGGTCTTGATGTTCGCGGCGGCGTCGATCGTGTAGTTGCCGACCTTGTCGGTGAAGGCACCGCCGCCGCTGAGCATCCACATCATCGCCTCGGCGGGCGCCTCCTCGGCGCCGAGCGGCAGCCCGTACGGGATCTTCACGCCCGCCGCCTTCAACTTGGCGGCGGCTCGGGCGAGTTGGTTCCAGGTCCTGGGCGGCGAGTCCGGGTCGAGGCCGGCCTTCACAAAGAGGGTCCTGTTGTAGAAGAGCAGACGGGTGCTGGCGACGAACGGCATCCCGTACTGCACCCGGCGCACCTCGCCGGCCTCCGCGAGCGCGGGCAGGAAGTCGGCCTGCACGGGTATCGAGAGCACCTCGCCTGCGCTGTAGAGCCTGCGCTGCGCGGCGAAGTCGGCGTAGGCGCCTATCTGCGCGATGTCCGGCGGGCGGCCCGCCGCGACCATCGCGGCGACCCTCTTGTCGACGTCCTTCCAGCCGTGCACCTCGACTTCGACGGCGATGCCGGGATGCCGGTGGCGGAAACGGCGTACGAGGGCGTCCCAGTAGCCCTGCGAGCCGTCGCCCTGGCCTGGTTCGCCGTAGTCGGCCGCGACGACCTTGAGGGCACTGCTCTGCGTGCCCGCGTCGGAACCGCAGCCGGCGGTGAGGGCAGCACCGGCCGCCGCCCCTGTCGCCGCCGCCAGACCGAGGAACCTGCGACGTTCCACAGCAACTACCCCTCAACTGTGCACGGCGCATGGGCGTGCCGTGCTCCCTCCCACCCCCCGCATCCGGCACCCGGCCGGACGTGTACAGGACAGGAGTGTCCACGGACACCCGCCGAAGGTCTACACCAGAAGCCATATCACTTTCGCAACAACCCCTCCCGTTTCATCCGGTACATGTGCCGAAGAGTGCGGACGCGGCAGATCTCCCCGACAGATACGGGCACTTCGGGCTTCCCGCGCCGCCGCGGCGCCCGCTCGCAGCCCGCCCGGCACAAGCCCGGCCTCGGGAAACTCGAAGAGATGGCCGAAGTGGACTAGACCTGTTGGGGGTCTCGCGGGAGACTGAGCACGTGAGCACGAGTTCCCGGAAACCGGAGTACGTCGTCGCCCTCGACGTGGGCGGCACCGGCATGAAGGCCGCGCTCGTCGGCGCCGACGGCGACGGCGATCTGCTCTACGAGGCGCGCCGCGAGACCCGCCGGGAGAGAGGGCCGGACGCCGTCGTCGCCCAAATCGCCGACTTCGCCGAGGAGTTGAGCACCCACGGGGCCGAACGGTTCGGCCGCGGGCCGCTCGCCGCCGGCATCGCCGTACCTGGCGTACTCGATCAGTCCTCCGGCACCGCCGTCTACTCCGCCAACCTCGGCTGGCGCGACGTACCGCTGCGTGCGCTGCTGGCCGAGCGCCTCGGCGGTGTACCCGTGGCGCTCGGGCACGACGTACGTACGGGCGGGCTCGCCGAGGGGCGCGTCGGCGCGGGCAGAGGGGTTGACCGGTTCTTCTTCGTCGCGCTGGGCACCGGGATCGCGGGAGCCATCGGGATCGACGGCACGGTCGAGCCGGGGGCGCACGGCGGCGCGGGCGAGATCGGCCACATCGTGGTGCGGCCCGACGGGCCACGGTGCGGATGCGGGCAGCACGGCTGTCTTGAGGCACTCGCGTCGGCGTCCGCGGTGGGACGCGCGTGGGCCGCCGCGAGCGGCGACGCCTCGGCCACGGCCGCCGATGCCGCGAGGGCCGTCGAATCCGGGGACGAGAGGGCGATCGCCGTGTGGCGCGACGCGGTCGACGCGCTCGCCGCGGGCCTCGTCACGGCCGTCACGCTTCTCGACCCGCGCACGGTGATCGTCGGCGGCGGCCTCGCCGAGGCCGGAGACATCCTCTTCGAACCGCTGCGGGAGGCGGTGCGCGCACGCGTCACCTTTCAGCAGCTCCCCACGATCGTCCCGGCGGCGCTGGGGGACGCCGCGGGCTGCCTGGGCGCGGGACTTCTCGCCCGGGACCTACTCTCCGCGGAGGTTGCGAGCCGATGATCCCGACGAGCCCGACTGCCCCGACCGCGTCGACCGGCCCGGAGCGCGGGCGCACCGTGCTGACCGGTGCCCGCGTCGTGCTGCCGGACGGCGTGGCGCAGAACGCCGTACTGACCGTCGAGGGAAAGCTGATCGCCGGGACCGTACGAGAGGGAAGCGACGGCAGCGACGGGCGCGACGGGAGCGGGGAGCCCGACGCGAGCGGTGAACGTACCGGCTCCCGCGAACACGCGCGGACCCAAGTGCCCACGTCCGCAGGCGCGGAGAGCGTCCTCGACCTGAGCGGCCACTGGATCGTCCCGGGGTTCGTGGACATGCATGTGCACGGCGGCGGCGGTGCCTCCTTCTCCGCGGGCACGGCCGAGGAGGCGCTGCGGGTCGTCGCCACCCACAGGCGGCACGGCACGACCACCATGGTCGCCTCGACGGTCACGGGCGAACTGAGCGATCTGGCCCAACAGGCGGGCGCGCTCAGCGAGTTGGCCGAGCAGGGCGATCTGGCGGGCATTCACTTCGAGGGGCCGTTCATCTCGGCCGCGCGCTGCGGCGCACACGACCCCGCGCTGCTGCGCGACCCCGATCCGACGGAGGTGCGCAAGCTCGTCGACGCCGCACGCGGAACGGCGAGGATGATGACCCTCGCGCCCGAACTCCCGGGCGGCCTCGACTCGGTGAGGATGCTCGCGGACAGCGGCGTGATCGCCGCCGTCGGCCACACCGACTCGACGTACGAGGCGACGGCCGAGGCCGTGGAGGCGGGCGCGACCGTCGCCACCCATCTGTTCAACGCGATGCCCGGCCTGGGCCACCGCGCTCCCGGGCCCGTGGCCGCGCTGCTGGAGGACGAGCGGATCACCGTCGAGCTGATCAACGACGGCGTCCATCTCCACCCCGCCGTGGTCGAGTTGGCCTTCCACCGCGCGGGCGCGGGGCGGGTCGCCTTCATCACCGACGCGATGGGCGCGGCGGGCATGGGCGACGGGCGCTATCCGCTGGGCCCGCTGGAGGTGGAGGTACGGGACGGCGTCGCCCGGCTGACCGAGGGCGGCTCGATCGCCGGCTCGACGCTCACGCTCGACGAGGCGTTCCGGCGCGCCGTCACCGTCGACGGCATCGCGGTGGAGGACGCCGTGCGCGCCCTTTCGGCCAATCCCGCGCGGCTGCTCGGAGTCTGCGACCGTACGGGCTCGCTGGAGCCGGGGAAGTACGCCGACCTGGTGGTGCTGGACGCGGCGTTCGAGGTGAAGGGCGTGATGCGGCGCGGCGCTTGGGAGGTACGGCCTGACGCGGGGTGAGCGGTGCGGTCTGACGTGGGGTGACCACCGGTACGTACGACGCGGCGTCACCCGGCGGCCGACCGGCCGGTAGGGGTCGCGACCTCGAAGATCAAATGGCATGATCCCTCGGGCGGTTGTCCCCACACGCGTCTACGCGCGTCCGCCCCGTCCCCCTGGAGTGGTCCCCCGTGATCCTGACGGTCACGCTCAACACCGCCCTCGACCTGACCTATCGGGTGCCCCGCCTCGACGTGCACGGCTCGCACCAGGTGCGCGAGGTCGTGCAACGTCCGGGCGGCAAGGGACTCAACGTGGCACGCGTGCTCGCCGCGATCGGCCACGGCACGGTCGTGACGGGCTTCGCCGGCGGCCTTACGGGCAAGGAGCTTCGCGAACTGCTCGCCGGGGAACGGCACATCACCGACGAACTCGTCCCTACGCAGGGCAGTACGAGGCGCACGATCGGCGTCGTCGACGAGGCAGGCGGAGGCGCCACGCTCTTCAACGAGCCGGGCCCGCACATCTCGCCGGAGGAGTGGGCCGCGTTTCAGGAGACGTACGCACGGCTGCTGCGCGAGGGCACGGGCGGCGGGGACGGCGACCGTGGACCCGACGGCGGCAGACGCGACGGCGACGGCAGACGCGGCGGCACGGGAGATTCGGGTCCGGGCGGCAACGGCACCGGCACCGGCAAGAGCGGCACGGGCAAGAGCGACGGCGGCTCCCGCGGCACCGGCACCGTCGAGGCCGTGGCGCTCTGCGGGAGCCTCCCGCCCGGGGTGCCCGTCGGCGCGTACGCACAACTGACCCGTGAGGCGCACGCCGCCGGCGTGGCCCGTAGTGCTGGACACCAGCGGCGAACCGCTGCGCCGCGGCCTCGCCGCACGCCCCGACCTCGTCAAGCCCAACGCGGGGGAACTCGCGGGGATCACCGGCACCACCGAGCCGCTGCGTGCGGCCCGCGCCGCCCAGCGCCGCGGAGCACACGCGGTCGCCGCGTCGCTGGGACCGGACGGCATGCTGCTGGTGACCGAGGACGGCACATGGCAGGCGGGCCCGCCCCGCTCGCTCACGGGCAACCCCACGGGGGCGGGCGACTCCGCGGTCGCGGGGCTGCTGTCCGGACTGGTCGAGGGCCTGCCCTGGCCGGAACGGCTGGCGCGGGCGGTGGCGCTGTCGGCCGCGACCGTACGGGCGCCCACGGCCGGGGAGTTCGACGAGGAGGTCCACGCGGATCT
This sequence comes from Streptomyces marispadix, assembly GCF_022524345.1. Lineage (NCBI taxonomy): Bacteria > Bacillati > Actinomycetota > Actinomycetes > Kitasatosporales > Streptomycetaceae > Streptomyces > Streptomyces marispadix. The sequence goes on from NZ_JAKWJU010000002.1 coordinate 2,796,624, forward strand.
GCTGTCGCGGGTGACCGTCGAGGAGGGCGGCGAGCCCGCCGTCGACTGAGCCCGCGCCGCCCTCGCCGTCCCCGCTACGGAAAGCGGGGGCTTGGACTCGGCCCGGAGCGGCGCCCGCCCCTCACGGCGTCAGCGGAGCTTGCCCGCCTTCAGCCAGACCTGGTCGAGGTTGAACTCGCACTTGTTGCCCTCTTCGCAGGAGATCTTGAAGGTGTTGGTCCCCTGCTTCAGATCGACATAGGCGTACGTCCGCGTCCAGCCCTTCTCCCAGTCGCCCTCCTCGGCATTGCCGAAGTTGGACATGTTCAGCGGCTGCGTCTGCGGCTGCCCGTTGACCGAGAGGGTCCCGTTCGCGTCCTTGCCAGGTACGCCGTAGCGCACGTAGAGGGTGTAGAGGCCCGCCTTCGGCACGTTGCCCGTCGTCCAAGTCGCGGACGCGCCGGTCGCGTTCATCGAGCCCACGTACGAGCCGTCGCTGCTCTCCGCCCCCGGGACGTCGCTCGCCGCCGCCGCGCCGCCCGCGAGCTGGAACTTGGCGGCGTCCTGCTTCTTGCCGATCTGCTTGCCCTTGGGCAGCTTGCCGCTGGGCTTCTGCTGCCCGCTCTTGCCGCCGTCGGCACCGGCAGCGGCGGCACCGCCGTTGTGGGCCTGATTCTTGCCGCCGGAGTTGAAGTAGATCGCCGCGCCTATGCCGATGACGACGGCGGCCACCACGGCCAGCGCACCGATCAGCAGGCCGTTGCGGCTGCGCGGCCCGCCGTGTCCGCTGCCGCCGTGGCCGTGGCCGTGGCCGTTGCCGCCGGGAGGCGGCGGCGTGGCCGCGCGTCCGCCGGGCATCGTCTCCGGTGCGGCGTAGTGCGCGTTGGGCTGCTGCCCGTAGGCCGCGGTCTGCTGGGTGCCGGGCCCGCCTGAGTACTGCCCGCCGTAGCCGCCGTACTGGCGCTCACCGACGGCGCGGACCTGGTTGAACGAGCGCCTGGGGGTACCGGCCTGCGGCGCGGGAGAGCCGTCGCCGCCCTCCTGGCGGTAGAGGTAGCCGAAAGGGTCGTCGCCTTCCGGCGTCGCACCGGTGCCGTCGTTCTCGGCGGTCATCCCCTGTCACTCCCAACTGCGTCACGTATCCGGCCGAGCCTACCTCTCCGGGGTGAGGGCTACGCCAACGCTGAATGATCGCGCAATGACCGGCAGGGGTGCCGTGAGCGCCTCACGGCCCTCCCGTCCGCCGACGTCCCCGGCGTCTGCCGGCCCCCGTCGGCTAGCCCGCCCGTCGCTGGCTCTTCGAGCGGGAGCGCTTCTCCACGTACATCCGCTGGTCCGCCGACTGGAGAACCTCCTCGGCGGTCATTCCGCAGCCCGCCCAGCCGATGCCGAAGCTGGCGCCGACGCGCACCGCACGGCCGTCGACCCGGATCGGCGGGATGATCGCGTTCCGCAGCCGGACCGCCAGGTCCTGGGCCTCCGCGGGGCCGACCCCGTCGGTGAGCACCACGAACTCGTCGCCTCCCATGCGGGCCACGGTGTCGTTGTCGCGCACTCCGGCCGAGAGACGACGGGCGACCTCCACGAGCACCGCGTCGCCGCAGTTGTGCCCGAAGCGGTCGTTGATCGACTTGAAGCCGTCGAGGTCGCAGAAGAGTACGGCGAGACCTTTCTCACCCTGCACGGTGCCGGTGGGCGGCACCGCGTGGGTGTGATGCGGGTCGTAGATGCCGGTGGAGGCCAGGACGCCCGACCCGGCGTCCTCGAACTGGAGCCCTGAGACCAACTTGGCGCCTTCTCCGTCCAGTTCCTCGTCGCCTTCTCCGTAGCCGTCGCCGTAGGCGTAGCCGTTGAGGTCGGTGTGCATCACACCGGAGATCACCGGCGTCGGGCGGGCGCAGAGGCGGCTGTTGAGGCGGGCGCGCAGCTCGGCGCTGTTGGGCAGGCCGGTGAGGGAGTCGTGGCTGGCGCGGTGGGCGAGCTGGAGTTCGTGGCGCTTGCGGTCCTCGATGTCCTCGACGTGGGTGAGCAGGAAGCGCGGCCCGTCGGCGGTGTCGGCGACCACGGAGTTGCGCAGCGACACCCATACGTAGGAGCCGTCGCGGCGGGCCAGGCGCAGCTCCGCACGGCCGCCCTCGGCTGACGTACGCAGCAGGGTCCCGATGTCCTCGGGGTGGACGATGTCGGAGAAGGAATAGCGCCGCATCGCGGAGGCGGGCCTGCCCAGCAGCCTGCACAGGGCGTCGTTGATGCGGATGAGGCGGCCGTGCTGGTCGCCGCCCATCTCGGCGACGGCCATGCCGCTCGGTGCGTACTCGAACGCCTGCCGGAAGCTCTCCTCGCTCGCGCGCAGCGCCGACTGCTCCCGCTCCAGCCGTACGAGAGCGCGCTGCATGTTGGAGCGCAGCCGGGCGTTGCTGAGGGCGATCGCGGCCTGGGAGGAGTAGAGCTGGAGGGCTTCGCGGCCCCAGGCGCCGGGGCGGCGGCCGTTGCGCGGCTTGTCCACGGACAGCACGCCCAGCAGCTCGTTGTCGGAGGCGTAGAGCGGGGCGAAGAGCCGGTCCATCGGGTGCCAGTCGTCGGGCGACTGGGGGGCGGGTCCTGCGGGATGCCACTGCGGTACGTCGTCGTCGTCGAGGACCCAGCCCTCGGTGTAGGGGATGAACCGCAGATTGCCCCACGCCTCGCCCATCGACAGTCGGCGCTCCCACGAGCTGCGCGAGCCGACCCGGCCGGCCATCATCGCCTCGGCGCCCTGGCTTCCGGCGACGGCGGCGACGACGAGGTCGCCCTCGGGACGTACGAGATTGACGGCTGCGATCTCGAATCCCAGTCCCTCGACAACGCCGTCCGCGACGGTCTGAAGGGTGTCCGCGAGGCTGCGGGCGGTGCTCAACTGAGCCACGACGAGGTGCAGTTGACGCAGGCTGGCAAGGCGGACGTAGGGCTCCGACTCGGTTTCCATCGCCCTCCCCCTGAGCCTCGTTCGTCAACTCCAGGTGTTCGCGGGACGTCACTGTCCGACTGCCACGGCCACTGAATCACAGCGAGCTGTGCTCCAGGTACACAGGGTCAACAATTATTGCCCGCTGTGACTCAAGTCACAACTGTGTGCAGCCCGTTGACTCCTCTCCGTATGAGACTGGCACACCCTCGGACATCGGACGTCGCTCTCGACCGAATGACCGGTCAAGAGACAGTACGGCCTTACCAGAGCGTAGAGCGCCGAATGCGCCCCTTTTCGCGCCCCCGGACTGCGACTCGCGTGCGCCCCAACTCCGGTCATTGGACCGAGAGTTGAGAGTGAACCGCATTACGCCAGGTCATGGCCTCGCAACCCCGTGCACTTCACTTGTGCACACAAAAAGCACGATGTGGTCACAGAATCGGGCAGGGAGGCACACCCGCCATCACACCGGCCATGGGTCGGAAGTCCTGGTTCCGGGGGCCGATGTGTGGCTCGCACGCCACCGGTTAGCGTCTTTGACGTGTCACACGCAGTGCAGCAGCAGACGAGCCCGGTGCCGGACGCCGCGATGCCCCATGCTGATGGGGTGAGCGAGGACGAGTTCCGTGCGGCCATGGCGAGACTGGCGGCCGGCGTGGTGCTGGTGACGGCGTACGACCCCGAGGACGGTCCCGAGGGCGCGGACGTCGGGATGACCGCCACCGCGTTCATGTCCGTCTCACTGGATCCTCCGCTGGCCATGGTCAGCGTCCGCGACGGTTCCCGTATGGACGAGGTGCTGGAGCGCCGCCCGCTGTGGGCCGCGTCCCTGCTCACCGAGAGCCAGCGCCAGACCGCGGGCCGTTTCGCGATGAAGGGCCGGCTGAGCGACCGGCTCCTCTTCCGTGACCTTCCTCATACGAGGGGCGAGACCTCGCAGGCGCCGCTGGTCGACGGGGCGCTGGCGACCGTCGAGTGCCGCACCGAGCAGCGGGTACGGGCAGGCGACCACACGCTCGTCATCGGGCGGGTGCTGGCGGTCGGGGTGCCGCACGCGCCGGACGGCGGCGGGCCGCTGACGTACTTCCGCGGGCGTTACCACTCGCTGTCGAAGGGCGGGTCCTGACGTACGCCGCAGGGCGGGTGGCGTAGCCGCCGAAGGGCGGGCACTGAGGGGCCCGGCGGGCGCTGAGAGGCCCGGGGCCCTATGTGACTGCCGGTGGCGCGGCGGGACCACGGCGGACCGGGCTCACGTCCAGTCGCGGCCGGAGCGCCCGCGCTTGAGATCGCCCCGCTGCTTCTTCTGGCGAAGCCGCCGCTCGACCACTCCCCGGGGCACCTTCTTCTTGCGGCGGGCCGGGGGCGGCGGAGCGGTCGCCTCCGCGAGCAGCGCGGCCATGCGTGTGGCGGCGGCCTCGCGGTTGCGCCACTGGGAGCGGTGCTCGCTCGCCCGTACGACCACCACGCCCGCGACGATCCGGCCCGTGCCCTCCAGACGCTTGAGCGCACGCTCCTTCCACACCTGCGGCAGCGCCTGGGTCGCGGCGAGGTCGAAGCGCAGCTCGACCTGGGTGTCGCTGGTGTTGACGTGCTGGCCGCCCGGCCCCGAGGAGCGCGTGAACCGCCAGACCAGCTCTGCATCGGGCAGGCTGACCGATCCGCGGATGACATAAGGGGACGGGGACATGTCCTCCATGGTCGCCGCACGGGCGCATCCGGTCATCGCCTTTTTCCACCGGAGACCAGGAACCCGGCCATGGACGGGTTGCGTTGTGCAGAGGTAGGAACGACCTCCACCGAGCGACTTCCACGTTCCACTCTCTGCAACCGACCGATTTCACCACCACCGACAGAGCCGATCACGCATCGGACTTCACAACGGAAGGGCACCCCCATGGCTGTAAGCCTGTCCAAAGGCGGCAACGTCTCCCTCACCAAGGAGGCACCGGGCCTGACCGCCGTCACGGTCGGCCTCGGCTGGGACGTCCGCACCACCACCGGCTCCGACTTCGACCTCGACGCGAGCGCCATCGCGGTGAACCCGACCGGCAAGGTCTACTCCGACCAGCACTTCGTCTTCTTCAACAACAAGGCGACGCCGGACCAGAGCATCGTGCACACCGGCGACAACCTCACCGGCGAGGGCGAGGGCGACGACGAACAGATCAAGGTCAACCTCGCAGGTCTGCCCGGCGACGTCGACAAGATCGTCTTCCCCGTCTCGATCTACGACGCCGAGAGCCGGAGCCAGAACTTCGGCCAGGTGCGGAACGCGTTCATCCGCATCGTCAACCAGGCCGACCAGTCCGAGATCGCCCGCTACGACCTGAGCGAGGACGCCGCCACCGAGACCGCGATGGTCTTCGGCGAGCTCTACCGCAACGGCGCGGAGTGGAAGTTCCGTGCGGTCGGCCAGGGCTACGCGTCCGGACTCGTGGGCATCGCCCAGGACTTCGGCGTCAACGTCTGACGTACGCGGGTACGTACCGCGGCCCGTGCGCCGGTGACCGCAGGCCGGTACGCCATATCGCGGCAGCTCATGGCCGTGCGTCGTGAGCCGGTGCTCGTGAGCCGGTATGTCCTGAGCCGGTATGTCCTGAGGGCGGTGCTCGCCTCGGCGGGAGCACCGCCCTCGGCGTGCCACGGGCCGCTTCACCGCTCCTCGACGCGATCGGCCCGCTCGTCGCGATCAGCCCCGTGACACGATCGGCCCGTGCTCGACATCGGCTATTCGCTCTCGCGGCGCTTCCCCGACCCCCCGCAGACCGACTACCGCAACGCGGACGTACGGGCCCTGCGCCACGACCTCTTCAGCGGTGACGTCTATCTCGCGGACACCGAGACGGACCGCGAACTGTCCACATCCTGGGGATGGCTGCCCGTGCTCGACTTCGCGTGGGCACTGTGCGACACCGTCGAACTGCTCGACGCCGACGGGCGCGGCAACCGCTCCGCGGGACCCCACCGCGCCGAGGTCGACTTCACCGAGAGCACCGAACGCATGCGCTTCGAGCGGCGCTTCGGCTGGGTGGACATCACGGCCGACTGGTGCCCGAAAGACGAACCGCCGCTCACCTTCGGGCACGCGGTGCTGCGCCGCGAGGCCAGGGACTTCCTGCACGATCTCCTCGACGATCTGACCGACATGCACGAGGGCCTCGCGGACAATCCCGCCGTATGGACGCTGCGGGCCCGCTTCCCCCGCGTCTGAGCCGCCACCGGGCGCCCCGGTATCCCCCGTGCGACCGGCCCCGAGTCCCCCCGACCGATCGCCTCCCGGCCACCTTGCGTCAGCCTTGGACTCGCACTCCGAGTTCTGCCGCGAACGCCGGTGCCAGGTCCATCAGTTGAGCCGAGCTGATCACAGCACCGCCCAACTGCCCCACGCCCGCCGTGACTTCCAGCTCCGCCGCGTCCCGCAGATCCACATCCGTAAGCGCCGCCCCGGAGAGGTCGACGCCGCGCAGCACACATCCGGGGAACGCGACCCGTTCGAGCGTGGCACCGCCGAAGTCCGGCTCCACCAGTACGCAGTTCTCGAAGGTGACGTCCAGCAGGCGGCCCTGACGCAGATTGAGAAAGTCGATCTTCCCTCCGCGCACCAGCACCCGGGACAGCCGCGCCCCATGGATCTGTACGCCGCCCAGTCGCGCGTCCAGCAGCTCCACGTCACGCAGCTCGGCACCGGCGAGATCCGTACCGGCGCCGGTCACGCCCTCCAGCACGCTGTCCAGCAGCCTCGCCCGCCCCCATCTCGCCTCGTCCAGCGAGCAGTTGCGGATGCCGCACTCCAGGAAGCGCGCTCCCGAGGCGTCGCTGCCGCCCAGATCCGCGCCCTCGAAGCCCACACCGTCGTAGTCCCCGTCGGGCGAAGGGCCCGTCTCGTAAGGCCGCAGCTCCGGGAGATCCACCTCCGGGCGTCGCGGCGCCCGGACGGCTCCGCCCGCCTTCCGCGCAGTGGATCTCGCCCCGCCGACCGGGCCGTTCGCTCTTGTGCTCGCCATGAGGACATCGTGCACCCGGGCGCTGACAGCCGACCCGCCCCGAGCCGCTTGCGCCGCATGCCCCATCGACGGGGCGGCCGCGGGCGGCGCCGATTTCCCGGCCTCGCGCCGCCCGCGGTCACGTCTCTTCGGCGCGCTCGATGTCAGGGCCGGATTCCGGGGCCGGATTTCCAGGGCCGGGATTCGCGGCGGCCTGATTCCAGTGCCGGACTCCCGTGCCCCTGGCGGCCGTTCGCGCCGATGGCCGTCCTCCGGGCTAGCCCTTCGCGTACTCGGTCGCCATCTGACCCGCGAAGTCGTAAAGGACGACGGGCTCGTCGCCGACGACCCAGGCGTCATGACCGGGCGGGCACACGAACACGTCGCCGGGCCCGACCTCCGTCTCCGTGCCGTCGTCGTCCATCCTGACGCGCATCCGCCCCTGCACCACGAATCCGTTGTGGTGCACCTGGCAGGTCTCGGTCCCCGCGATCGGACGCAGTGATTCCGTCCAGCGCCAGCCGGGTTCGAATGTGGCTACGGCGAAATCCAGTCCGGAAAGGTGGAGGGCCTCGACGTGCCCGCGTGGGAAATCGCGCCGCTCGTCCGCCTTGTCGACCGTCTTGACCTCGATCATGGGGTTTCCCTCCAATCACCCCCGCTCGTTCCATGGTGCGACGCGAGAGGCGCAAGCGGCGAATACCTCGGAAGCGAATTCACAGCCGCGAACAAGCGGACGCCGGAGTCCCGATCGGGATCTTCACCCGCCGCCGAGGTCCGCAGACGCGAGCGGCGGCCCCCCGGTGCGTTCCCGGAAGGCCGCCGCCCGGCGGTGGGTACGTGCGCTCAGCCGTTGGCGAGCGCCTTCAACCGCGCGTAGGAGCCGTTGAACCGGTCGTGGTCGCCGACCGTCTTCCCCGTCGACGTGTACTGCCAGAAGGTGTGGAACGGCCAGCGCCCCGGCAGCGGTCCCACCGACCTGCCCCAACTCGGAACCCACAGCGGATTCGTCCTGTTGAACCTCGTCGTGTTCCCGGTGCACGTCTTCCACCAGGTGGTCGAGGTGTAGATGACCGCGTCACGGCCGGTGCGCGCCTTGTACGTCCGTACGAAGTCGGCGATCCAGTCGCTCATCGCCTTCTTCGACTTGCCGTAGCAGGCCGAGCCGTAAGGGTTGTACTCGATGTCAAGCGCGCCCGGCAGCGTCTTCCCGTCCCGCGACCAACCGCCGCCGTGCGAGGCGAAGTAGTTCGCCTGCGCGGCGCCGCTGGAGTTCGCGGGCAGCGCGAAGTGGTAGGAGCCCCGGATCATGCCGCTGCGGTACGAGCCGTTGTACTGCTGGGCGAAGTTGGGATTGCGGTACGTCGTCCCTTCCGTGGCCTTGACGTATGCGAATCGAGTGCCGTTCCTCTTCAGGGTCGACCAGGCGACGTTGCCGTTGTGGCTGGAGACGTCCACGCCCTCGACGGACGCCGTGGCGGTCCGCGAGGACGCCGGGGCCGCCGGTGTGTGACCTTCGTTCGCGTCGAGGGTGGATCCCATCCAGTCCCTGTCCGGGTGTGCGGGCCGCTCGTCGTCGCCTTCCGCCTCGGCGATCCCGGGCAGTACGAGGAGCAGGGTGAGGGCGGTGAGGAGAACGGCGGGGGTCCTCACCGTGCCGGGGACGGCACGGCGCGAAGGGCCGGACCTGGGCAGGGGCATGCGTGCCTCCGTGTGTGTCGATGAGTCGCGCAGCAGCACCCACGAATGTATCCGGACAAAAACGTACTAATTGGTTGCCTCGCCGTACGGAGAGCGTGGACGGGGGCGGCCCTGCCCACGAGTGATCGCGGGGTGGACAGGGGCCGGAAGAGGGCCCGGTCGGGCCTGTGACGAGACGGAACGGGCGGGAGGGATGCGGAAGCGGACCCCTGGGACCAGGGACCGGCGCCGTGCCGTCGTCGCGTAGCTCGGGGAGTGCCGGGCCGGGCCGGGCCGGGCCGGGCGGTCAACTCCTCTGTGCGCGGCGGGAGTCGGGCCTGTGCTCGATCGCCGTGCCGCGACGCAGACGAGGACCGGGGGATGTGACGACCTCAGCGGCAGCGCACGGCGTCAGCGCCGTGGCAGTCCCGCCGTGGCAGCCGCCCGGCCCAGCACCTCGCGCAGCATGGCGGGAGTGAGCGTGCCCGTGAACATGTTGCGCTGGCTCGGGTGGTAGCCGCCGACGAGGCGCAGCTCGCGCCGCCCCGCTCCGCCGCGCACGTCCGTCAGCAGCACCTCCGCGCCGTGCCCGAACACCGGGCGTGGGCGCGGCAGTCGCCAGCCCGCGTCGGCAAGCACCGGCAGCAGCGCCTGCCACGCGAAGCCGCCGAGCACGACGATCGTGCGCAGCGTGGGTGCGAGCAGCTCCAGTTCGCGGGCGAGCCAGGGCCGGCAGGTGTCGCGTTCGGCGGTGGTGGGCCGGTTCGCCGGCGGCGCGCAGTGCACGGGCATCGTGATCCGCACGCCGTGCAGTTCCATGCCGTCGCCGCGGTGCGTGGCGGTGGGCTGCGAGGCGAGCCCGGTGTCGTACAGCGCGGCGAAGAGCGCGTCACCCGAGGGGTCGCCGGTGAAGACCCGGCCGGTGCGGTTGCCGCCGTGTGCGGCCGGTGCCAGTCCTACGACGGCGAGCGCGGCGTCCGCGGGGCCGAATCCGGGGACGGGCCGTGCCCAGTAGCTCCAGTCGAGGAACGCCTTCCGCTTCGTACGGGCCGCCTCCTCGCGCCAGGCGACCAGCCTGGGGCAGGCACGGCAGACGGACACCGCCTCGTCGAGTCCGTCCAGTCCGGCGGCGGTGGCCACGCGGGGTGCGGTGGCGGCGGGGAAGCCGGGGTCGTCCGGGTCCGCCCGGCCTCCCGGGTCGTCCGGTACCGCCAAGTCGCCCGGATCTGCGCGGCCTTCCGGGTGGTCGCCGGTTGCGTCCCGGTCCTCCGGTCCGCCGTCCGGCGCGGTGGATGCTGACACCTGGGTGCCCTCCCTCGGGTCCGTCGGGCCCCCTCGGCGCGTGGCCCGCCGCCGTGCCGGGCGGCGGTCCTATGGGCGGCGTTCGTCTGCCCTCCGCCTCCCCTTGAGGCGGGGACCCGGGAACCGCTGGCAGACTCGGTGCCATGCGAATGCTCTCGTCCGATCCCCGGGTACGGGAACACCCCGAGCGTGCTCGTGCCGCCGCCGCGCCTTCGGCACCGGCGCCGTCCCCGGCACCGATCCCGCAGCCCGCCGCCGCCGGAAGCCGGTGAGCCCGGCACCCCCGCTGGTGACCTTCGGTCACGGCGTCGCGAACCGCGATCAGCTCGCGGATCTGCTGCGCGGCGCGGACGTCGCCGCCGTCGTGGACGTACGTACGGCACCCGGCAGCCGGCGCAATCCCGACGCGCGCCGTGAGGAGCTGGCGGCCTGGATGCCGGAGGCGGGCCTGGAGTACCGGTGGGAGAAGCGGCTGGGCGGCTTCCGCAGGGCGGCTGCCGACTCCCCCGATGTCTTCTGGGAGCACGCGCAGTTCCGCGGTTACGCCGGATACACGCGCGATCCCCGATTCCTCGACGCCATGGACGAGTTGCTGCGTCAGGCGGCGCGAACGGAACGCACGGCCGTGATGTGCGCGGAGTCCCTGTGGTGGCGCTGCCACCGGCGCATCATCGCGGACTTCGCACTGCTGGCACGCGATACGCCCGTACTGCACCTGGCACACGACGGACGGCTCACGGAGCACCCGGTCGCGCCCGGCGCGCGGCTGGGCGACGACGGTCTGCTCGTCTACGACCGGCTGTGACGCAGCGCCGGGACGCGGGACCGGGACGCGGGACCGGGACGCGGGACCGGGACGCTTGGTCCGGACGCACGCAGAGCCGGGACGTGGCCCCGTAACCTCCGGCCGGGACGAGGCGGCGACAGACGCAAGCACGGGCGACGGACGCAAGCGCGGCAGGCGGGGGACGGCGTGCGAGTGAGCGCGGCGCACCGCGCCCGCCCAACTCGCGTACCGCACCCGGCAATTGAGGAACGCAGACCCCCGGCACGGCCCCCGGATGTGCCCATTCCGGATCCGTGGAGGAAGTGTTTCGAAAACACTCACGGTCCTTCACCAAATCCGGTTACTGGGAGTTGCACCACGGTCGCCCGAACGGCATAGTTCCCCGGACCAACGCCCCGACTGCCCCTGCTGTCCCCCTCGTCAGCCTGCGTCGGCGGCTCCATGTCCCCTGGAAGGTTCCGCTACTTGATCATGCATGTCTTGGGCTCGCGGGCCCGTCGGTCCGCGCTTTTGGGCGCCGCCACCGTGATGGTCGGCGGCGCGATGTTCACAGCTCCCGCCCACGCGGCACCCGTGGACGGCGACTCCCAGTCGACCGGCAAGGCGACCGCGACCGCGGCCCGCGCCGACCTCGACGTATCCGTGGCCGACGCCGCCAAGGTTCCGGTCCGGGCCTCCCTCAACGCCGTCCGGGCGCCGCAGGACGCCGAGAAGAAGCTGCTCACCGCCGAGGTGAACGGCGCCAACAAGGGACAGCCCATCCGGCTCGTCCAGGCCGATGTCGCCCGCTCCCGCGCCAAGGCCGGGACCGAGCGTTCCGTGGGCAATGTGAAGCTCGTCGGGCTCAAGGCCTTCGCGCCCGGCCTGCCGGGAACGCCGCTGGTGAGCGCGGACCTGCTGACCGCGAGCGCTTCCTGCGCGGCCGGTGAGAAGCCCGTCGCCAACGCGGATCTGGAGAACGTCACCGTTCTCGGAAAGCCCGTCAAGATCAACGGAGTCGGCAGCCAGCAGATCAAGCTGCCGGGCCTGGGCAGCGTCGATGTCGGTGTCGAGCAGGAGACCACGAAGACGGCCTCCGGCGCGGCCACCGCGCTGAAGCTGTCGTACGAGCTGAACCCGGCCAAGCTGAACGTCGTGAAGGCCGCCGGTGAGATCGTGCTCTCCGAGGCGACCTGCGAGACGCCGAAGGGCGACGGCGGCGACGGCGGCAACGGCGGCGGGGGCAACGAGCCCGGCCCGCAGACCGGCGGCGGCGACGGCGGCAGCGACGACGGTCTCGCCGAGACGGGCGGCAACTCCGCCACCCCGATCATCGCCGGCGTGGGCGCGCTCCTCGTGGCCGGTGGCGGCGCGATGTACCTGATCCGGCGCCGCAGCGCCCGCAGCAACGGCTGAGGTCCCACGAGGACCGGTCCTCACCGCCCTGACGGTGACGAAGCCCGCCGCACTTCCCCGACGACGGGGATGCGGCGGGCTTCGCCGTGTCCGGCCCGGCGGACCCCTGCTCCGGTCGCCGCCGCTGCCTTGGAGCCTTCGAGGCGTGAGGGCGGCAAGGGCCGCGCATGCGCAGCGGCATACACGAGGGCCGCAGGGGTCGTCGGGTTTCCCCGGGACGGACGGGCCGACCGTGGCAGGCTGTACGTATGTGCGGCAGATATGCGTCGACCCGCAGCCCGGAGGACCTCGCCGAGCTCTTCGACGTCGACCACTGGGAGCAGGAACAGGCACCGGCGCCCAACTACAACGTCGCCCCGACCGACGACGTTTGGGCCGTCCTGGAGGCGGTCGACCGGGAGACGGGAGTCGTCGAGCGCCAACTGCGCCCGCTGCGCTGGGGGTTGGTGCCGTTCTTCGCCAAGAGCCCGAAGACCGGCGCGAAGATGATCAACGCCCGGATGGAGACCGCACACGAAAAGCCCGCCTACCGCCGTGCGTTCGCAAAGCGCCGCTGTCTGCTCCCGGCCGACGGCTTCTACGAGTGGCAGACCGTACCGGCGAGCGGCAGCCGGAAGGCGTACAAGCAGCCGTACTTCATCAGCCCCGAGAACGGCGAGGTCATGGCGCTGGCCGGTCTCTACGAGATCTGGCGGGACCCGGAACGCGACAAGGACGACCCGGAGGCATGGTGGAGGACCTGCACCATCCTCACCACCGAGGCCACGGACGCCGCGGGCAGGATCCACCCCCGCATGCCCCTGGCCATCGCCCCCGCCGACCAGTCGTCCTGGCTGGACCCGGCACACGAGGACCCGGACGAGCTACGCGAGCTGCTGACGTCCCCCGCGGGCGGCCACCTCGACGCGCGCCCGGTCTCCACCGCGGTGAACAACGTACGCAACAACGGTCCTCATCTGCTGAAGCCCACGGAACCTCCCGAGGAAGCGCCCCCCGGGCCGACCGGGTGACTTCCCGGCGGCCGTCCTGATGGTGGCCTTCCCGATCGGCGGCCTGGCCGATCGGCCCCAAGTCCCGTGCGTAGGCCGGTAGTCGGGGCACTCCCACGTGTACGGATGCGAGCCCGGCTGGGGCTTCGGGTACGGGCCCGGCTACGGGCACGGGTACGAACCGGCGGGCCCCGGCGTACCGGTTCAGACGGCGCCGCCCCGGCGCGCGACGACGGCCACCGTCGCGTAACGCATCGTGAAACCGCCGCCCACCGCGTCGACCGCGGCGCCGACGCCCTCCAGGATTCCCGCCAGCCGGGCGGCAGGGAGCCTGGTGAAGAGCCCGAAGGTCGGCATCTGATCCAGCCAGGTGTCCCGCGTGTACGACCGTTCCCAGTCGAACCGCCACTGCTCCGCCGCCCCGAACCCGCCCGTCCCGCCGATGCCTTCCACGGCCTTGGCGATCAGCGGCGAGTAGGAGTCCAGGTCCTGGCTCATCGTGGACGCGAGGTCCACGGGCGAGTCCGGCATCACCCGGCGGCAGGCCGCCGCGAAGGACTCCGCCAGCGCGGGCGGAAGCCGGAAGACGTTCCAGAACAGCGCCAGCAGGCCGTCCGGCCGCAGCACTCGGCACGCCTGCGCCGCTCCCGCCACCGGGTCGATCCAGTGCCATGCCTGCCCGGAGACGACGGCGTCGAATTGCCGTCCGGCGCGGTCCCATGTCTCGAACGCCGCCAGCTCGGTCTCCACCCCGGAGCGCCGCGCGGTGACGGCCATCCGCTCGTCGGGTTCCACGCCGAGCACCCGGCAGCCCGCCGCCTGGAACTGGCGTGCCGCAATCCCCGTACCGCACCCGGCGTCGAGCACTTCAGGACCGGGGCAGGCCGCGACGATCCGCTCGACCAGGGCCTCGGGGTAGCGGGGGCGTACACGGTCGTAGCGTTCGGCGTCGGTGCCGAAGGACTCGGCGGTCAGCCGGTGCCGATGGGGCTCGTTGCCGGACGGCGGCGAGGGTTCGGGGGCGGACGCGGATGAGGGAGCGGGTTCGGGTGCGGGTACGGTGGGCATGCGCCCACTATGGGTGGGCACACGCCCACTCGTCAACGTCCGGTCGCCGTGACCCGCCACAGCAGGGGCCGGGCTCCGTAGCAGCGAGGTCGAAGAGGAAGAAGAGGTACGAGGTGCCGACAGGTGTGGCCATCCGCGACGTACGCGAGCAGTTGCGCGCCGCCGCCGAACGCATCCTGCTCCGCGACGGGCCGAACGCGCTGACCAGCCGCGCCGTCACCACCGAGGCGGGCTGCGCCAAGGGCGTGCTGCACCGGCACTTCACCGACTTCGACGACTTCCTCGCCGAACTCGTCGAGGACCGCATCGCCCGACTCGACGACCGGTCCGACGCGCTGCACGACTCCGCCGGCACCGGCACCGTCACCGGCAATCTCACCGCGGCACTGACCGAGCTCTTCGAGTCGGTCGCCGTCGCGATCGTCGCGCTCATCACCTCAAGGGACGGGCTACGAACCAGACTTCGCCGTACCACACCGACCGGCGTGCCGCTGCTCACGGAGGCCGCGGCCATGCTCGCCTCGTATCTCACCGCCGAACGCGACCTCGGCCGCCTCCCGCCGGACGCCGACCCCGGCACGCTCGCACCCACCCTGATCGGCGCCGTGCATCTGCTCTTCGCCGACCGGGAAGACCCGCCGCCCACCGAGAAGGCCGTGGAGGACGTCGTGTCGACGGTCGTCAGGACGTGAGGCGACGGGTCAGCAGCGTCAACAGCCGTACGTGGCAAGGGAGATGGCCGCTCCGGTGGACCCCTAGTAGTCGAGCCCCGGGTACCACTCGCCCCGCCCCCGCGGAGTCAGGTCGAGCAGGTGCCACACCGGGCTGAACAGGTCGATGCCCCGCTCGCCGATGTCTTCAGCCATACGGGGGTGGACAGAGTAGAAGTGGCTTACTGCACCGGCCTCGTCGCGGGTGAAGACCGACAGCGTCGAGTCCTGGCCCCCCTCGGCGTCCTCGCTGCCCAGGTCGTACTTGAAGGTGCCGGAACCGGCGCTCAGCAGCCGCAGATTCCTCCACCCGCGATTGCGGGCGTGGGCGCGCAGCTCGGGCAGCCCGGCCGCGGCGACGACCGCGAAGTCGGCGTTCCGCGTGACGTGGCGGACCACTCCGTTGAGGCCGTCGAGCCACATCGTGCACATGGGGCACGGCTCGGTCTGCCGCTTGCCGTACATCAGGTGGTAGACGATCAGGTCCCGTCCGGGCCGGGTGAACAGCTCGCTGAGCCGCACCTGGCGCACGGGCTCGTCACCGGCGTCCAGGCCGGACGGGCCCTCCTCGAAGACGTAGTCCTCTACGACGGGTCCCGGCGGCAGCTCCCGGCGCATGGCGGCGACGCGTTCCCGCTGCCGCATCAGCTCGATCTCGGCTTGCCGCAACTCCTCGCGGGCGCTGACGTATTCGGCCGACTCCGTGGCGAGATTGGTCTGGCGCATGGCTACCCCGCTGCCCCGACTCGATGTGCCCGTGGCCGCTCGGCTCCGGGCCTGGCCCGGCCACCGTAAGCGGTGAACCCCCCGGTCAGGGCGCCTTGCGGGGCGTGCGGGTCGCCGTGTCCTGCGGGGCGGCCGTCCGTGTCGCTGCGTGCCCGTCGTCCGGTGTGTGCGGGCGTCGGCGTCTCAGTGGTTCAGCCTTCCCCGCGGTCTGGGTCCGGTCAGCCGTTCCAGGCGTCCTCGTCCGCGAGCTTCCGGGCCTCCGCACCCGTGAGCGCTCTGGGGTACGCGCGCACCCCGGCGACGGTCCCCTCGAGTCCGCGGATGAACCCTTCGCCCAACTGGGCCCGGCCGACGGCGAATTCGCCCTCCGTGCTGCTGTCGCCGTCACGGCCGACGGAGTCCTCCAGCTCGCCGTCGACGTACAGGCGAATCCGTTCGTCGGACGCGTCCCACACCCCGGTCAGCGAGGTCCAGCGGCCGGCACGCGGTGCGGAGTCGGACTCCGCCTCGTCGGCGGGCGAGGTCCGGGAGTCCGCCTGGTGCATGCGCATCTCCCAGCGGTTCTCCACCGCGTCGTACTGGAGCTGGAAGGAGCTGATCTCGGTCCCGTCCTGGCTGGCGACGGTCTGGTACTCGTCCGTGTTGCTCAGCTTCACGCGAGCCGACACCGAGAAGCTGCGGTCGGTGTCGAGGACGGGCCCCCGCGATGTCACCGACTGCTGCCCGAAGAAGGCCAGTCCGCCGTCCGCCAGCGGCTTCGGCAGCGGATCGCCCTTCGGCGTCCCGTTCTTGCCGTTGCCCGAACTGTCCGCCGCCACCGGCCCGTCGGCGTCCTTGTCGTCTCCGAAGAGCCACTCGAGGGCCGCGCCCTTCACGGCGGGCGAGGGGGTCGGGGAGGGGCGCCGGTCCCGGCCCTCGTCGCCCGGCGGGGCGAAGTCGCCGCCGCCCGACCTCGACGGGGACGGGGACGGTGAGTTCGAGGCGGACTTCGACGGCCCGGGGTCGCGGGGCTGGGAGGTGGACGGTGTCTCCTTCGACGGCACCACGCCTGCGAGTTCGGAGAGTTTCGTGCCGACACCCTGCGCGTAGGCGAACGCCACCGCCGCGGAGCACACGCCCACGGCCGCCGCGACCTGGGTGACCCGGCGGCCACGCATACGGTCCCGGCCGCGTATCCGGTCCCGGCCGCCCGTGCGCTCCCGGCCGCGAGCCCTGGCGGGCGGAGCGAGGGGCGGTGCCGTCGGCGGAGGTCCCACCGGCGGCACAGGTCCGGCCTCCGGTGAAGGACCGGCCGTCGGCGAAAGTCCGGCCGTCGGCGAAGGACCGGCCGGTGCCGCGGACGACGCGGACGTGGCCGCCGCGGCTCCGCGGCGGTGGCGTTCCCGCCCGCCTCCGCGCCTGCCTCCGCGCCCGCCCTCACGCCCGCTCTCACGCCCGCTCTCACGCCCGCCCTCGCGTCCGATCACCGGGATCTCGATGGTCGTCGACGCCCACTCTCCGCGCCGTGACTCGGCGTACTGCGGCCCTCCCCAGGGCAGCAGCGCCTGTACGAGGAGGCCGCCGAAGTCGGAGTGCATACGCTCCAGATCGGCGACCGCGCGTGCGCAGTAGCCGCACTTTGCCAGGTGCTCGACCACGTCGCCCGTGTTGCCGCCGCGGCCGTCGGCGTAGGCCATGACCACGCGGTGGAAGCGGCGGCAGTCGTCCGCCATCCCGTACTGGTGGATCTGCTCGTAGGCGTAGTAGAAGTCCCGGTGCGCACGCCTGATCAGTACGGAGACCTCCTGGGACTCCGACGAGCCGGAGCCCAGCAGTGGGGCGATGGCGTCACTGTCGGCACGCTCCACGAGGTGGTGCCACAGCACCGTCTGAAGGTTGGGCGGCAGCGAGTTGAAGGCGCGGGCGGTGACGGAGCCCTGGTGCAGGAAGGCGGCACCGCCCTGTCCGTCGGGTTCCTCGTAGGACGTCTGCGGCTGCGGTCGCGCGGCCAGCCATACCGCCAAGTCGGCCTCGAGAACGGCACGATGGCCGGTCTCCGCGACTCCGGCCGCGGCCCACAGCACCAGCGCCAGGGCCTGCGGACGCACCGCGCCCGCGGTGATCCCGCCCTCGGCCGCCGCCGACTGCCATGCGCGCCGCGCCAGTTCTTCCACGGCGGAAACGTCGTTCAGACAAATGGCCGCAAACGCCCGAACGGCGTCGAAATGCCGCCGTTCCAGCTCCGCCAGCGCGGCCCCGGCCGACTCCCCGCCGCCGCGGACGAGTTCGACGAGCCCAGCGTCAGAGACACACTCGGTTTCCATGCCTTCGAATTCCCGTCGGCCAAGGCGCCCCTCACCGGCGGAAGCGCGTGGCCTCACGCAGACGGCTGGGTGACGCTCAGGTCCACTGTGACCAGCCCGGCGAACTGCCCTGCCGGGCCGGCGGACCGCATCGTCCGCACGCTGCCCTCACCACGCTACCGCCGGCCTGCGCCGACGGCCCGTCCCCGCCGAAGATTTGGCACAGATCGACAAGTCCCCTTGGCCCGAAGGGGCGTTGCGCGTGACATTCACGGACACCCCGGCTGTTCTGCGCCAGCACACCTACGCGGCAGATGGAGGTCTTGTCCGGGGAAGTGGCGTTATCGACACGCATTCATGCGGCGCGCAGAACCGGTCGTCCCGTAAGCGCCGGTGACGCTGATCCACACTACGGACCCCCCGCACCCGCCGCCCGCGCACCCGCACTCCCGCGTCCGGATTCCGCCAGCGGACCGGGCGCGGGCGGCCGACGCTGGAGCGCATGACGGCATACACACCGCTTCCCATCCCTCCCACCACGCTCAAGGAACTCCGCGACACCGACGACTCCGGGCGGCCCTTCCGGCCGTACACGGCACGTGCGGACGGCGTCCCCCTCAACTGCGTGGGCAGTCCGCTGCGTTGCTGCCTGCGGGCTATCGAGCCGGGCGAACGGGTCGCGCTCGTCTCCTACGCGCCGCTGCGCCGCTGGGCGGCGGCGACCGGGGCGGACCCGGGTGCGTACGACGAGTCGGGGCCTGTGTTCATCCATGCCGCGGAGTGCGGGGGCCCGCAGGACCCTGGCGGCTACCCCTTCGCCCGTCCGGGCGCGCTGCGCACCGTCCGCCGCTACGACGCCGACGGCCGTATCGCCGGAGGCCGCCTCGTCGAGATCCCCGAGGACGTGGAGGCGGGGTTCGACCAGGCGTTCAGGGAAGCCTTCAGCCGTCCGGAGGTAGCACTCGTACATGTGCGGGCAGTCGAATACGGCTGCTTCCAATTCGAGGTACG
The DNA here is from genome assembly GCF_022524345.1 of Streptomyces marispadix. Lineage (NCBI taxonomy): Bacteria > Bacillati > Actinomycetota > Actinomycetes > Kitasatosporales > Streptomycetaceae > Streptomyces > Streptomyces marispadix. Next base: position 2,815,483 of record NZ_JAKWJU010000002.1, read on the forward strand.
ACGGCCGTAGTTCAGCCCTGCGGCGGCCGGAGGGGCGACATGTGGAAGCAGGGTCAGTCGGTGAGCCCGGCGTCTCGTGCCAGCAGGGCGGCCTGGACGCGGTTGGAGACTTCGAGCGTGGTCAGTATCCGGCTGACGTGTGCCTTGACGGTGCTCTCACGCATGCCGAGCCTGGCGGCGATGTCGGCGTTGGTGTCGCCCCTGCTGAGCAGGGCCAGCACCTCGTGTTCGCGGGGCGTGAGCTGTTCGAGCCGGGTACGGGCGGCAGCCGCACGGAGCGGGCTGGTCGCGTGGTAGCGGTCGATGAGGCGGCGGGCCGCGACGGGATGGAGCATGGCCGATCCGGCGGCGACGAGATGCACCGCCCGCAGGATCTCCTTCGGTTCCACGTCCTTGAGCAGGAAGCCGTCGGCCCCGGCGGCAAGGGAGTTGTAGACGTACTCGTCGACGTCGAAGGTGGTCAGCGTGATCACCTTCGGGGGTGGGGCAGTGCGCGCAGCCGGCGGGTGGCGGCGATGCCGTCCAGGCGCGGCATGCGGACGTCGACCAGCGCCACGTCGACGCGGTGTGCCCTCGCCAGTTCGACGGCTTGCAGCCCGTCGGACGCCTGGCCGGCGACCTCGATGCCGTCGTCGCCGTCGAGGAGGTCGGTCAGCCCCAGGCGGACGAGGGCGTCGTCGTCGACGATCATGGCGCGGATCATGTACGGATGCCGTTCTGCTCGGCGTCTGCGGGACAGGGTATGCGCGCGGCGAGACGCCAGGAACCGTCATCGCCCGGCCCGGCGCGCAGACGTCCGCCGAGGCTGGTGACGCGCTCGCGCAGGCCGACCAGACCGTAGCCGGACGGGGGCGTCTCCATGGCCGTACTGCCGGGTCCGTTGCACACCTCGACCTCGGTGACGGGCGGCCCGTAGTCGACGCGTACGGTCACCGGCGCGCCCTCGGCGTGCTTGCGGGCGTTCGTCAGCGCCTCCTGAACGAGACGGTGAACGGCCAGGCGGTGAACGGTGGGAGCCTTGTCCGGCTGCCCGCCGACGGTCATCCCGACCTGCTGCCCCACCGTTTCGGCTTCCTCGACCAGCTCGCGCACGTCGCGCAGCACGGGCGCTGAAGCGGCGTCCCCGTCCCCGTCCCCGCCTCCGCCGGTGTCCGCGTCCGCCGTGGCGCCGCGGCCGTGCAGGGCGCCGAGGATGTCCCGCAGATCGCCGAGGGCCTCGGTGGAGGCCGTACGCAGCAGAGCGAGACGCTCCGCGACCACCTGGGGCAGCGTGCCGGTCGTGGCGGCGAGCACGCCGGTGTGCAGGGCGATGAGGCTCAACCGGTGGGCGAGCACGTCGTGCATCTCGGCGGCGATACGGGAACGCTCGGCGGCACGTGCCGCCTCCTCCCTCAACTCCCGCTCGATACGCAGATGTTCGACCTCGGCGTTGAGCATTCTCACCCGGCGGCCCCGGCCCGCCCAGTGCCCGCACCCGACGACGACCAGCAGCAGCACGCCGAAGCGCACGGTGAACGACGACGTCGCCGAGGCCAGCAGGGACTCGGCGACCAGTACGGCGGCGCCGCAGCCCAGGGCCACCGCGATCCGGCTGTGGGAGGCCAGTTCGAACAGGGCGACCAGCAGCAGCGGCAGCAGCGGCCACCCCCAAAGGCCCGTCGCCACGGTGGCCAGCAGAGGTGCGAGCAGCCAGTGGGGGCGGCGCACCAGCAGGGCCAGGCCGCAGAGCACCGCCGCCGCGCTCACCGGCGTCAGATACCGCCCGTCCGCCGACACGGCGCCGTACTGCACGGCGCCGAAGGTGACCGGCACCACCAGGCCGAAGCGCCCGTATGCGGCCCACGAGGGGTGCCCTATCCAGCTCCAGCCCACCCCGCGATCCTAAGCACGGGACGGGAGGCCGCCCTCCGGCGATCTTCCACGCCCGACCCCTACTTTCGTAGGGGTCCGTCGTCGTACAACGGCGGAGTCGCGGGCGCCCGGCCGCTTTCTAGCGTCGGGGCCATGAGCCACTCCCCCGCGCCGCGCCGCCGAATCCCTGCCCCACGCCCCGCCGACGGCTTCATGTTACTCCTCGAAGCCGCCCGCGATCTGCGCACCGTCGGAGCCGTCGCACCCAGCGGCAAGGCACTCGCCCGTGCACTGACCGAGCCCGTACGCGCACAGGCCGGACAGCCGCTGGACATCCTGGAGGCCGGGGCGGGAACCGGAGCCGTCACCCGGACCCTGATCCCGCAACTGGCCCCCGGCAGCCGCCTGGACGTCGCCGAGGCCAACCCGCGCTTCGCCCACCGCCTGAGTGAACTCGTCCGCGCACACCCGCACTTGGCCGGACGGCCCCCCGAGCAGGTACGCGTACACGACGTCCACGTCGAGCGCCTGGAGACCGGCCGCCGCTACGACGTGATCGTCTCCGGGCTGCCGTTCACCAACTTCTCCCCCCACCACGTCGAAGCGATCATGGACCGGTATCTTGAACTCCTCCGTCCCGGAGGCACTTTGACCTACTTCGCATACCGAGGCACCGGGCGCGCCCGCGCCCTGCTCGCCTCCCCTGCGCAGGCGCACCGCCACCGGGCCGTGGAGCGGCTTCTCGCCGCCTACCGTGACCGCTGCGCCACCGGCCGCCGCACGGCGTGGGCGAACCTTCCCCCGGCAACGGTCTGGCAACTGCGGCGCCCCGCATACGCGGTCGAGCACTCGGGCACGCGGGCTGCGACGGCGGAAGGGGCCGGCGGTGCGGGCGGTGTGCCCGGCCCGGCGGGCGTGCCCCGGACGGGTCTATGACCGCCCTCTCCGGCATGTCCGCCGCCCTCGGCCACGTGCCCCCGGGCGCCGCCTACGGGATCGTGACTTCGGCCGTGCTCGCCGAATCCGTGCTGCTGATAGGCGCGTTCGTACCCACGCTCACGTTGTTGCTGACGGCGGGCGCACTGGCACGTACGACGTCACTCGACCTTTCGCTGGTGATCGCAGCCGCCGCGTGCGCCGTAGTGGCGGGCGACTTCCTCGCGCACCGCACCGGAGGGCTGCTCGGCGAGCGCCTGCGCAACGGACGCCTCGCCTGCCGCATCCCGGCCACCGCATGGCGTCGCGCCGAGTCGCTGACGGCACGCTACGGCGGCCAGGCCGTGTTCCTCTCCCGCTTCCTCCCCGTCATCCGCACACTCACCCCCCACCTCACCGGCGCCACCCGCCTCCCGTACCACCGCATCGCCCCGTACAGCGTCACGGCCGCCTCGCTGTGGGCCACCGGAGAGACCACCCTCGGCTACGCGGCGGCGACATCCCTCCAACAGGCCCTCGCCCTGGGCCCGTTACTCGCAGCGCTCGCGGTAACGGCGGCGGCCGGCGCGCTGGCATGGGGGAAGCTGCGGCGTGGGACGAGTCGACGGGCAGGGCGAGGGGCAGGACGACGGTCAGAGCGAGGGGCAGGGCGCGCGAGACGAGCGGCCGAGGCCACCCGCCTTCGGCCCGATGACGAGCCGGTCCGTCAGACGATGTCGTAGGAGACGCCGAGCAGGTCCTCGTCGGCGAGGCGCTTCTTGAACGAAGTGAGTTGCGGCCCCTGGGGGTTGAGGCTCTCCGCGACTCTCAGCCCCGAGTACAGGGCGGTCTCCTGCAAGTCGGTGATCGTGGTGAAGCTGCCCGCGAAGTACAGGTTCCGCTCGCCCTGGAAGGCCATCATGTCGCGCGCCGCCGCGAGGGAGCGCGGGGTGGACAGCGGGTGGGAGAACCGGCGTTCGGCGAGGAGTTCGCCCGGGTCGTCGGCACGGTGCGCGGCCCAGCTCTTGAAGATGCCCGGCTTGGTCGCGGGGTCCGAGGTGCCGTAGTAGGCGCCGACCCAGATCGACGTCTCGCAGTGCCCGCCTCCCACGGCCGCGTTCTGGACGGCCCAGTAGTCCTTGTCGGCGGGCATGTAGTGGGGATCGCGGTGGATGACGAGGCGCGAGGGATGGTATTCGTGCGCCCCGAGATGCTCCGCGATATGCCCCAAGTCCGGGACGTCGCCGAAGAATTCCTTCGACACGGGCGGCGGAGCAGTGACGACGACCGCGTCGTACGGCCCGTGCCGCCGGCCGGAGGCGGTACGGACATGCCAGGTCCCCGACTGCTCCTCCAGGCTCTCCACAGCGGCCCGGGTGAGCACGGTGGTGTTCTCGCACGCGTCGAGAAGCATCCGCAGATACCCCTCCAGACCCACCGTCGAGTTGTAGGTGTGTACGGGCTCGAAGATGCTCCGGGGAAAGGTCTTCGCGAACGACGACAGATGGGCACGTGCCGACTGAGTACGGACGAGCTCGACGTCACCGCAGGTCAGGGACGACAGCCACGGGGTGAGGACGTCGCGCTTATAGCCGTCGTCGATGTCCAGCCCGTCGAGCCACCCGCCCATGGTGGTCTCCCAGGGCGCGTCGGGCTCGGTCATCTTCCGCGCCTCCCCGGTGAAGGTGAGGAAGCGCAGGGCCCCCGGGATGTCCTCCAGGACGTGCTCCGACCCGAAACGGGCCTCGCCGGTGCCGCCGTCGAAGACGGTGAGACTCGCAGGCCCTTCGATGACCAGGCTCTCCTCGGGATCGTCGCTACGAGCCCCGATCTCCGCGAGGAACGACCAGTACAGCGGGTGCGTATCGGGATGGAAGAACTCGGCGCCGATGTCGACCGCGTAGCGCTCGTCCCCCTCGGTGACGTTCAACGTGTCGGCGTGACCGCCGATCTTGTCGCGCGACTCGAAGAGGTCGACGCTCCACGCCGAGTCACAGAAGTACGCCGAGGCGATTCCCGCGGCCCCCGCCCCGACGACCGCGAGCCGCTTCCCCGGCCCGGCCTTTCCCCCACGCCGTTCCCGCTTCGCCTGATTCGCCGGAATCGCCCGGGAGTTGAGCAGCCCCAGCGAGGCGACCCCCAGAACTCCGCCCTGCAACACCGACCGCCGCCTCAAGGGATTCACCGAGCCCAGCATTCCGCCTCCGCCGCATTGGTCTGAACCTTTAGGGAGGGCTCATCGTAGCCCCGGGGTACGGGCCGTGACACGGGCGGTACGAGTCGGGCGCAGCGGGGCGGGGGCGAGCACGGGGCGCGGGCACGGGCGCGGGGCACGGCGGAAGGTCATGGCGCCCACCGGGGCTGCGCTCGGCCGGAATGTATCCGCTTTGTATGTCCACTCACTTCAATCGCGAGTCTTGATCACGACCTGTGCGTGCGGAACTGCGGGGGAAGGAAACCATGAGGAACAAGAGAGCCAAGCTCGTCTCGGCGGCCATAGTGGCCGTGTTCGCCGCCACTTCGGCGGTGGCGGCCGGAGCCACGACTTCGGGGACGACGGACGCTGCCGACGGGGGCGTGGCGAGCAGCGATTCCTCGTCCACGCGCAGCGCGTCGGAATTCAAGCTCGCCGACCCTGACACGGTGCCGACCGGCCAGGGCGACTACATCACCTACGGCACCAGCAGCGCGGGCACCAAGTGCGGCGGCACGAAGCACGGCTTCAAGGTGCCGATGCTGCGGCACGGCTCCGGCGACGACGTCGGAATCGCCGACTGCGCCGTGGGTGACGCACTGCCGAAGAAGAACATCGGCGAATGGGCGGACAAGTCCGGCGGAGTGTGGGCGCCCGGCGTCGTCGAGCACAAGGGCAAGTACCTGATGTACTACACGATGTCCAAGAAGGGCTCGAAGCAGAAATGCATCGGCTTGGCGAGGTCGGCCGATGCGAACGGCCCGTTCAAGGACGACGGCGACCGCCCGTGGGTCTGCCCGGCGAGCGGCAGGTGGGCGATCGACGCCAACCCATACGTCGCGGGCGGCAAGTTGTATGTCGCGTACCGCGACGATCAGGTCACGCGAGGCATCGAAACCGGTGTCTCCGTTGTCGGCGCCGGCGACGACGGATGGGCGGACAAGAACTTCTCCTCGCGCCGTACCGCGATCACGAGCAAGGACATCGCGTGGGACAGCGCCCGGAACAAGGGCAACAACCACATCGTCGAGAACCCGTCGATGTTCAAGGCGGGCGAGAGCTGGTATCTCGCCTACTCGGCGAACGCCTGGGACAGCGCGCGCTACGCGACCGGTATCGCCAAGTGCGGCACCAAGCCGATTCCGCGCAGCAAGTGCGCCCCGTTGCGCAGCGGCGTCAAGCGGCCGTACTTCGGATTCAAGGGAAAGGCCGGCCTCGGACCGTGGCGGGGGCTGCCCGGCAACCACACCGGCCCCGGCGGCATGGACGTTTTCCAGGCTGAGAACGGAAGCCACCGAGCCGTCTACCACTGGTTCCAGCGTTCGGACAAGAAGCGATACCCGATCACCGGCACCTTCGTATGGCACGACGGCGGATTCGCGGTGAAGTGACGGCCCCAACCTGGCCGTCGGCCGAGAACTCAGAACTCGCAACACGCAGACACACGTAGACACACGCAGACGCACGTGTGGAAGGGAAACCCGTGGAATCGATCAGCGGAAGAATCAGCAGAAGACGCACTCTCGTTCTGGGAGGCGGCGCCGTTCTCGGAGCTGCCGCGGCACTCACCGCAACGAGCGGCGCCGGCGCGGCCACCGACTGGAAGCGCCTCGTCGTCGTCACCGCCAACATCGGACGCAAGCACCTCGATCAACGAGAAAGAGCCATCCGCGACGTCCGTCACGCGGCGACGACAGGCGGCCGGCTCGCCAAGCCACTGGTGGGCTGGCAGGAGATCGGCGAGGGAGACGACGACGGCCGGGAACCGCGCTGGATCAACGAGCACTTCGGCAAGGGCTTCCGGAACATCTTCGAGACCGACAAAGCAGCCCACCGGGTGCCGATGTCGATTCCCACGGAGTTCAACATCGTCGACCGCAGGAGCACCCCCGTCCACGGCGGCATGGACGGCGTATCGCCGAACCGCGTCATCAACCAGGCCGTACTGGAGCTGGCGAGCGACCCGCAGTTGAGGTTCGTGTTCGTCAACACCCACTACGTGGCCGGAGCGTGGAACGGCAAGAACGACTCCCACGAGGCCTGGCGCCGCCGCATGTGGGCCCGGCACTTCCGCAGCCACCGCGACGATGTGCTCGACCACTGGCACTCTCAGGGCTACCCGGTGATCTGGACCGGCGACGTGAACCGCAGCCCCATGCCGCTGCTCCTGCCCAAACGCGAAAAGCGCGCGTTCCGCCGCGGCATCGACCAGATCGCCTGGATCCCCGGCACCAACGGCACCGAAATCCGCCTGACCGGCACCAAGTCCGTCCCCATGCACGTGGACGACCACCACGCAAGGGTCGCCATGATGCAGATCCGCCGCGCGTGAGGCCGCCCGCGACCGCTCGGACGCCACGCAACGCAGAGCCCAGCGCCCAGCCGTCGTGAGCGACCGGCGCCGGCACTTCCTCCCGCACACGAACTGCGCCCGCCCCCGCACGTGAATCTGCCGGGACAGCGCAGGAGAACCCCCGCGTGAAGAGGCCCCGTTCCGATCATGGAACGGGGCCTCTGACCTTGTTACTTCTCCGGAGCCGCCTGCCGGATTCGAACCGACGACCCTGTTTACAAGCATTGGGCGAACGCGCCGAGGCGACCCCGGGGTTGGGCCCTGCCATAGGGAACTGCTTGCTGATGGCAGTCCTCGTGTGCCGCCGTTGCTGTCAACGTTGCCGTCACCCACGTCACGAGCATGAGGCGGCGTGCTCCGGATCTGGCGGGCTCGCCTGCCGGCCTGCTTCTCGATGGCTTTCCGTGCGGCGTTGAAAACCAGGCCCCACGGGAAACCGCGCGTATCGCCCTGCTTCGGCGGGTGCGGCTCGCCCGGTCCGAACAGGACGTCGACGCCCCGGTCAGCTTCCAACAGCGAGGTAGTGGCGTGGTCTTACCGCCGCTCGTCGTCCCTGCACGGGACTTCTGGTCCGGCGTCCTGGTCCAACTGACCGTGCAGGACGACGGCACCGGTATCGGCCACATCTGCGGCGGCGCCTCCTACATGCCGATGAAATCCCACCGCCCGCCGACTCCCGCACCGGTCGAGGAACACTCGGCACGCCCGTACGAAAGCGCCCTCGACCCGCGGGAGTCGCTGCCGCTCGGCTTCGCCCTCTACGGCGGGACGCGCCTGCCCGGAATGAAACTCGTCCACGCCCTCCAAGGGGAGAGACGAGACACCACCGCGTGTGGCTCCGCGACCTGCACGGTTCCGGCGCCGCCGCCGACGTAGGCGAACCCGTCGCACAGTACGGGCCACGCGACCTGTGGGCCGAAGTCGAGGCAGCGTACGCGGAGTATGCCGACCTCGGCAGACCAGAGCCCGAGACGTTCGGCATAACCGTCTCCCCGCATGGCGAACAGATGTGGATCGGCGACCCGAGTCGCGTGATCGGCCCGTCCTCGTCGGCCGCCGCTCCACGCCCGGCGCCGTTGACGTCCTGACCGGCTTCCCGTGCCTTCCTCGTCACGGCTAACTGAGCCTTCCGCAGTACCGGTCGCCCTTCAACCCGAGGCTGGCATCGAGGGGTTGAGCGCTGACTGCCACCGGAAGGTGTGGTTTGCGGACCCGAAGTGCCAGTGATCTATAGCGCAGTTGGCGGTGATCACCATGTAATGCCCTTAGAGCCCCGAATGGTTCGGGTCTGTTCCGACTGAGAGGAGATGTCGTAAACGTGAACACCAGTGAGTTCCTTACGAGTGAGGGGGTCGCCGAGTATGAGGCGCCCGTGATCACCGACATCGGCGAGTTCGCCGAACAGACCAGGGGTGAATTCGGTGACTGGCCCGACTACCCGGTCGGTCTTTGGCTCTGAACGAGGTTGATCGACGATCGTGAGTAGCAGCAGCGGTTGGCCCGTGTCGTGGTTCGTCGTGCTGGCGGACCGTGACGAGCAGCGGGATGTGGTGGAGCGGGTGCCGGCATCCGCGCGGCGGGTTGCCTCGTACGCCTCTGGCCGTCCGTGGCTGGTGGGGCAGGTGCCGCAGTGGCAATGCACGATCGTGGAGGTCGGATTGAACCGACTGGTGGTGCTCGGGGTCTGCCCGAGCACCACCGACGACCTGTCGCAGCGCCTGTCCCGCGTTGGCGGTGTGGAGGACCTCGACGGTCTGGCTGCGGCGTTGCCGGGCAGTTGCCACCTGGCGCTGGCGGTCGAGGACCGGACCCGGGTGCAGGGCACGGCCTCCGGGCTTCGGCGTGTGTTCCAGGCCCGGCACGGTCGCGGCACCATCGCGGCAGACCGGGCCGATGTGCTGGCGGCGCTGACCGGCGCTCCGTTGGATGAGGACTGGCTCGCGCTGGGGATGCTCCGGTACCTGCCGCATCCACTGGGGGACCGGACACCGTGGCGTGGCATCGACGGCGTGCCCGCAGGCTCCGCCCTGCAATGGGAGGCCGATGGGTCGGCGCGGGTGCGCCGTTGGTGGACACCACCGGAACCGGCGGCGTCGGTAGCCGAAGGTGCGCCGGTGCTGCGCGAGGAGCTTTCCCGCGCGGTGGCACTACGCGTGGAGCAAACGTCATCAGACGCTCCGCTGGGGTGCGATCTGTCCGGCGGGATGGACTCGACCTCGTTGTGTCTGCTTGCCCACCACCACGGCGCCGACATGGTCGCCCTCACCACCCACCACACCGACGCCTCCAGTGCCGACTCCCGCTGGGCCGACCTCGCCGCGACCGTGATGCCCGGACTGGACCGGATGCACCTGGGCCCGGACGACCTCCCCCGCTACTTCGCCGGCATCGACGAGGTCCACCCGCCGACCGACGCGCCCTCGCCGTTGCCGCGCGGTCGGGCGGTGTTCAGCCGCAGCGCGCGGCTGTACTCCCGTCGCGGGGTGCAGGTTCACTTGGCGGGGCACGGTGGTGACGAGGTCGTCGCCGCCCCGGACGCCTACGTACACGACCTGTTCCGCCGCGATCCCCGGACAGCGCTGAAGCACCTGCGCGGCCACCGCGCTCGGCGCCGCTGGACGAAAGCGCACATCGTCCGAGGACTCGCGGACCGCAGTGGCTATTCCGGATGGCTGGCCACCGAGGCCGACCGTCTCACCGACCCCGAGCACACCAGCGCGTTGTTCGGCTGGGGTGCGCCGCTGCGGCTGCCGCCGTGGGCCAGCCGCCGTGCGGTGCGCGTCGTGTCCGAGGCGTTGGCCGAGGCCGCCGCCGGTGCGCACTCCCTCGCACCGTCCCGCGGCCAGCACACCGCGCTGCAACGCATCCAAGAAGCGGGGAACTACTACCGGTTGTTCTGCCAGGAAACCGACGCCCCCTGCATCGAACTGCCCTATCTGGACGACCGCGTCATCGAGGCGTGCCTGTCGGTGCGACTGGCCGAGCGAGGCGATCCCTGGCAGTTCAAACCGCTCCTCACCCGCGCGATGCACGGCATCGCACCCGCTGAGTTCCTGACCCGCACCACCAAGGACACCCCCGCCCTGGACTGCTACCAGGGGCTACGCGCCCATCGAGCCCAAGTACTCGATGTAGTGGCCGCCTCGCCGCTGGTCCACCACGGCCTGGTCGACCCAGCCGCGCTCCGCGCCGCCGTGCTCTCCCCGCAACCCCGGCAGTGGGCCGCGCTGGAGCACTCCCTGTCCTGCGCCACTTGGCAACCCCGCACCCCGATCATCACTTCAGGAGCAACGGCATGACACTGCGACTCCATCCGAAAGTCGCCGCCACCACGACCGACAGCGGCATGGTGCTACTGGACCAGAACGCGGGGCGCTACTTCGAACTCAACGCGACCGGCGCGACCGTCGTCCGAGCCCTCACCGATGGTGCGGACCCAGTGCAGCAACTGATGCAGCGAGCCTCCGTCCCCAAGGACCAAGCGGCCCAAGACGTCGCCGAGTTCCTGGAGACGCTGCGCTCCCGCGGTCTGGCGGTGGACCAGTGAGCATGCCCGCCTCGGTCAACGCGTTGCCACCGTTGGCCTGGTGGCGGCGACCGCCAGTGTTGCTGGCGGTGGCCGGCGCGTGGTGGCTGGCGCGACAATCACCGGCCCGCATCCAGGCAGTGCTCAAGGTCCTCCGGCGAGGCGCCCGGCCCGCCACCTACGCCCAGGCTCAGCAAGCGCGCAACGACGTCCTGGCGACCAGCGTGCAATGCAACGGCGAAGGCTGCCTCCAGCGCTCCTTGGCCACCACGCTGCTCTGCCGGCTGCGAGGGACCTGGCCAACCTGGTGCACTGGCGTACGCACCATGCCCTTCACCGCGCACGCCTGGGTCCAAGTAGACGACCGCATCGTCGACGAGCCATACCCCGACGACTACTACCGACCCATGCTCGTCGTGACGCCACGGTAGAAACCGGTGGCTTCGGCAGTTCTGAAGGTGAACGTCCGGGTCGTATCGGATGAAAAGACTGGAACGGGGCGCTGCTACACCAAGCTCGGCCCGACATCGACGCCACGCGGAGTACGTCGACCTCGGCAGACCAGAGCCCGAGGCATTCGGCATGACCGCCACCCCGCACGGCGAAGAGATGTGGATCGGCGACCCCACCCGCGTGATCGATCCGTCTTCTTCAGATCCGGCGCCGCACCCTGCCCGTTGAGGTTCTGACCGGCTCCGGCCGTCACTCCGTGGCGGCTCCGGGCCGAGGCCCCCGGCCCGGATGTCCGTCGATCCCCGGCGGGGACAGCCGGTCCGTCGTCCAAGCAGCCGAGGATGTATCCCTGCCGCGTCGCCCTGCCTTCGGAATGCGTGACTGCTATGCGGGCGCGACGCAGCCAGCAGCTTGCCGACCAGCGCGCGGCTGGCGCGGGCTGGAAGGGGGCGGCTCACGGGTTGATCTTCACGACGAAGAACGGCACTCCCATCGAGCCCCGCAACCTCAACCGCTCGTTCGAAGCCTTGTGCAGGCGGGCGGAGATCCGAAGGGTCCGCTTCCACGATCTGCGGCACACGTGCGCGTCACTGCTCCACGAGCAGGGTGCGGACGCTCGCATGATCATGGAAGTTCTCGGGCACAGCTCGATTCGCGTCACGATGGACATCTACACGTTCGTGCGCCTCGACGCCCAGCGCTCAGCCTTCGACCGCGTCGGCGATGCGCTGAACGACGGCCCGGACGAGGGCCAGGACGACGATCCCGGCGCGGCCCCAAAAGAGGACTGAGGTGCTCGCTGGCGGTTGCCGTCAACCGTCGCTGTCTGCGGCATGAAAGAGGCCCCTTGAACGATTCCAAGAGGCCTCTGACCTGCGAGCCGCCTGTCGGATTCGAACCGACGACCTTCTGTTTACAAGCTGTGGACAGCTCGGACATCTGCGGTCGCAGCGGTCAGGCAAGCGACGTCAGCAGGGGCCTGCGGCCACCAACGGTCAGCGAGGTTGCTGTACTTCGCTGCTGTACAGCAACCTCAAGCGAGCCACAGAATGGGGGACGGCGGGTCAGTCGATATCGTCGCCCGCTGTGGAGTCATCTTCCCCGGGATCCTCCTCGCTGCCACCGCGTTCATGAAGCTCATCAGACAGTTCAGGGTTTCGGGCTCGCGACGCCGATTCTTTTCGTCGCGCATCGATGAGGATCGATGTAATGTTTGCTCCACTGGCCTTCGAAGCTACAGCCGCCGCCTTCTTCACTTTCTCACGAAACTCTGGGACGAGCTCGTCATCCGTGTACGCGATTGCCACATAGATGCCCCGCTTTACTTCTTCTGCAACTTGATATCTGGGTAGCTGAGCTAAGACCCCATCCCAAAACCTGCTGCTTCGCGCAAGCTTGATCTCAACGAGTGCACGAGCTGACCAACCACGCGAGAACTTGAAGTCTACCGGGCCCCCTGCCGGCGTCTGCTTCTCCACTTAGGTCGATGTCATTTGCTCGACAGTAGTGAATCACAGAGCTTCGAAAAAGGGCTTGCGATATTCGCTCTTCGCGCCCTCTCTTTTCCCCCCAGAGAATCTGCCATCCATCTTGATCCTCTATGCTATGCCTGAAGCAATCGACTACCACTTCGACAAACTTGCCGAAATCAGCTTCGCGTTCAGGGACGAAGCTGAGGGGTGAATTTTCAGCTAGCTCTGCTCCGGCTTCGTACCAATGCACGAGCATGTCGGGATCGTCGTGAATCGGATATGGATTCTTAGGTTCTTCTTCCAGGGCCTTCAGGTAGAGTGCGGCCACATCGGGGTTCTCCCGAGCCAGCTTTGCCTTCTCCCGGCGCTCGACATTTCTGGCGATATCAAATGCCAAATCGCCTCTCAGCTCTTCCGACATGTTCGACCAAGCCCAGGACCAGAACCCATCCGGTGTTGCGACTGGGATCCTTCGCAGGAAGCTGGCTGGTGTCAGAATGAGTGGTCTATTTATAGCCGGATTGACAGGCAGTTCACATTTTTTTGAAACCCAGCGACAATAGTCCTTGTTCCATTCTGCATTGGTCACATCGAATTCCCGCATAGGGACGTGATGACGACGGCAGACTTCCTGCGTGTACGCAATGAAGTAGCTTTTTAGAATATTGCAAGTCATGTCACTGAGGCGGTCAACTCCCATACCACCTTGGAAGAGGTTGAGCATTTCCATATGCGCAACCCGGCTCATCCCCAAGCCTGTGGCAACCTTTACTCCTTCGAGCATATCTCGTTGGAGGCAGGCACCTGACCCGATGCCCATCGGGGAACTTTCCGCAACGCCAAGGCAGAATTCGAACGGTTCAGGGAATAGGAGGAGCTTCTTCGATTGCCGCCATGACACGGAGGATGTATTGCCACCTGACTTCTTGACCAGATCAAATACCATCTCGAAGAAATCGATCAAGTGATCGTGAGCTGATGCCCACTGCCCTTCTGTTCGCTCCCAGATCAGAAAAGGGTCGACGAATAACTTCGTGTCAGCTGGCATGAAGGTGTCGAACCAGTCGTCCTCGGGCGTGGTAGGGATGTTGTAGTACTCGCTGAAACGCATGTCGCCCCCTCGTTGTCGTCTCAACGATTGTGGCAGTGCAACCGGACGGCGAACAGGGTGCTTCAGGATGCTTTCGAACGGGCGCATCCTCAAGCATCACGGCCCCCAACCAGCCGAGTGGTCAGGGGCCGTTACGCCGAAGGACGATTGCACCGCGATGCCCGTGCCTGTCGTTACCGATGGGGTGTGGCACATGAATGGCATGGGACGGCAGTGACTACAGAGGCCGTTGACGCCCCTTGCGCTTTAGCGCTGAACCGTAGTAGGCGATGAAACACGCGAGGAAGGCAGCAGCGTCTGCATAGGCGCTGATGACTTCTGCGCCAACACGCCAGAATGTCACAACTACGACGATTACTGTTACAACCCATAGTTGAACACGAGGGTTTGACAGTCCTGGCAGCAACGGGTGCACACTCATCTGTGAGCCTCCAAGGCTTGTGCCCCGTCCCAGTCGCTCGTGCCGGCAAGCGTGCGCGACTGGGGCGGGGTTCTCTCTGTGATGTCCAAGCGACCGTAGCAACGTCTCAGCCATAGATCCTCACACGCAGCATCACCGACGATCACTCTCGGATGTAAAGTGGCTTGACAGTTCAACTCTCCGTAGTCATGAACGTGTTCTGGGGGACACGTTTCACGGAAAGAATCAACTGCACGTTGATTTTCCAAGAGCGAGATGACCCTATGTGGCCACGCAAGTTGGCTGAATACACTCGGTCGGAACCTACAAAGCGCGGTCGGTGGAACGGCTTTGGGCTGGAGCTGCCTTGGGGCGAGAGATCAGGGGCTCGTAAGCTTCCCGCGACTCGGGCAGTCTCCTGACCTGCCCGCAACAGCCCGAAGTGAGCCCCTGATCTTCGAGGCTCGCCCCAAGGTGGCTGCCTAAAGCAGTGGAGCCGACCGACCCCCGGCAGCGCCCTTCTTCTCTTCTGGGTCGCGTCCGCGCGCGGAACGGCGGCCGGGCCGGAGCGGGGCGAAGACAGGAGCGTGGCCCGGCGGCAAGCCGGGCCGCGCAGCGAGCGGAGCGAGCCCTTGAAGTAGTAGAGAAAGTTGTTACTCACCGCGGAGGCTGGTGAGTTGGGCTGTCGAGTGCATCTGCGTGCATGCAGGCAAGATCCTGCCTTGGCGGTGTGCCATCGGTAGGAAGGTGACCGGTCGGGCGGTCCAAGTGATGTGCGTGGTGCGGTGTTTGAGGGTGAGGTGCTGGGGCTCGCCCTTGCGGAGCGCTTCGAGGGCCTGCGGCTGCTCGTGGTTCTTCCAGTGCTGGGCCTGGCGGTAGGGCTCCTCGTCCAGGGCCATGGCGATCGTCATGAGGCTGATGCGGACCCAACGGATTGCCTGTTCGGGGCTGGTGGCGTCGAAGGAGCCGAGCTTGCCACCGTTGACGAGGCATTCGCACCAGTAGCCGTGTGTCAGCGGGGTGTTGGGCGTCTCCGGGGCGGTGGAGAGTTCGGCTGTGACGGTGTGGCCGTGCTTGTCGTCGCCGTTGATGTGGAGGCGCTGAGCGAGGGTGGAGACCAGGGCCAGGCCGCGGCCGTGGGTGTCGTTCTCGTCGGGGTGAGCCACGTGTGGCGTGGTGCGGGTGCCGCCGGCGTCGGTGACGGAGATCAGCACGGTCTCTGGTGCGCGGGAGATCGTGAGGTTGAAGGCTTCGCCCTGGTTGCCGCTGGCGCTGTGGAGTAAAGCGTTCGTGCCCAGCTCGGTGACGATCAGCGCCGCGTCGTCGGCGTGGTCGCTGTCGCTGAGGATGTCGCGCGTCCATCGGCGGGCGCGGCCGACCTCTTCCAAATAGCCAGGGCAGGTGAGTTCCCAGATCCGCAGAGTGCTCGTATACTCGTGCATACAAGTTCCTTCATGCTGGTGGCCGCTATGGACAGTGGATTAGAGCTAGACGAGTTTGACGCCGTCGTGCGCACGCACAGCCGGCGGGGATGTCGCGTCGAGTGCGTCCAGGACTCGAATTGCGTATGCCTCGTCGGCCAGTTCGGAGACTTCTTCGCGGGTCGCCCAACGAAGCGCGTAGGTCTCGTCCCCGGTCGTCGGGGCGCCGCTGACCGCTTCGCAGCGGAAGACGAGCGAGACGATCAGGCCGGACATGTTCTTGTAGACGCCGGTGAGGGTCGCGGGAAGCGCGATCTTGATGCCGGTCTCTTCGAGGACTTCGCGCTGAAGCGCATCAGGGATGGTCTCCCCCGGCTCCAGCACGCCGCCAGGCGGTTCCCATCGGCCGTTGTCCCTGCGCTGGATCAGGAGAGCCCGGGCGCGGTCGTCGACGATGACCCCGGCGACGCTTACCGAGTGGGGGCGCTCTACTGGACTCACGGCTTTCCGGCTTCCTTCGTCTGGCTAGGCTCTCCACCGTAACAACGACACTCGACCTCTCGTCTAGATATCTGAAGGAGTACACATGGCGGCTCTTCCCTCCGGCATCCTGGGAACGCTGGACCCGACGAGTGATCGCGCAGTTTTCCGGCAAATCGCCGATCAACTGCGCGAAGCCATCGACAAGGGCCGCTTCAAGGAGGGAGCAAAACTCCCCTCCGAGGCCGAGTTGACTGAACACTTCGGGGTCTCCCGAATGACCGTGCGCAACTCCCTCTCCGTATTGCAGAGCGAAGGACTGGTCTCCTCCGAGCACGGCCGCGGCGTCTTCGTCCGCCCGCGTCCGCCTGTGCGGCGGCTGGCGTCCGACCGCTTCGCCCGGCGTCACCGCGATCAGGGCAAGTCCGCGTTCGTGGTGGAGGCGGAAGCCGCGGGGAGCCGTCCCGAGGTGGACAGCCTGGAAGTGCGGGAAGAGCGCTCGACTCCGGATATCTCCGCGCGGCTCGGCTCGGCTCGGAAGGTGCTCGCTCGCCGGCGCCGCTACCTGCTGGACGGGAAGCCGGTCGAGACGGCCGTCTCGTACCTGCCGCTCGACATCGCCCGCAATACGCCCATCGCCGAACCGAACCCCGGGCCCGGTGGCATCTACGCCCGGCTTGAGGAACTGGGCCACCAGCTCGACCACTTCGAGGAAGAGGTACGGGCTCGGATGCCGGCACCGGATGAGGTGAAGACGCTCCGGCTGGCCTCCGGTGTACCGGTGATCCACCTGGTGCGGACCGCCTACGACACAGATGGCCGTGCGGTGGAGGTCTGCGACACCGTGATGTCCGCTGACGCCTACGTCCTCGCCTACCAACTTCCTGCTAGCTGATGGACGTTGAGGGTCGGTGTGGTGCAAGGGGCTTCTTCCCCGGAACTTGTACGCACCCAGAAGCATACTCGTATAGACGAGTGGGCAAGTGTTGTGGCACAGTGGTCCGCGTTCCAATCGAACCGGTGCTGTCACGACGCATCTTGTCTAGACGACTAGGCGTGACTGGCTCCGGGTGACTGAAGGAGAAGAGAGAACCTTGAAGACCATCCGAGTTGAGACCGAGAACGCCACGATCCTGCTGACCGAGCTGCCTGAGCCCAAGGTGCGGGACCGGCAGACCGGTGAGATCGCCAAGGACGCCGTCAGCGGTGAGGCGTTGATGAAGGTCGGCGTCGTCTACATCGACGAGGGGGAGTCCTCGCTCCTCCACGTGACCGTTCCCGAGAGCGGGGTCTCCGAAGGGCTGACGCTCGGGGCCCCGGTCTCGCTGCCGGGCCTGTTCGCCCGGCCGTGGGAGTCGGTGTTCAACGGGCAGCAGCGTCACGGGATCGCCTTCCGCGCGGCGGCAGTTGCTCCGGGTGCCGTCCCGGCCGGTGTGGGGGCCTGACCTGATGTCGGAACTGATGACGCTGATGGAAGTGGGTGGTCCTCTCGCCGCCGCTGGTGGTGGGGCCGCCTACCTCCGGGCCCGGCATCCGGCCGCGTACTGGTCCACGGTGGGCCTGCCGGTTTCGGTGGCACGGCTGTTGGGCTCGTACGGGTCGGTCATGGACTCGTGCGGGCTGACGGTTCCGCCGTCACGGCTGCGGGTGTTCGCCACGCGTGCGACGACTCGTCGCGAGGTGCGGCCGGTGCCTCCTCGCCGTGGACTGCTGCGGCCGACGTCGACCGGGATGCGGCTGCGTCTGCGGTTGGCTCCGGGTCAGGAGCCGGCGGACGTGGCGGCTTCGGCTGAACGTCTGCGGCATTCCTGGGGTGTTCACGCCGTCTGCGTGGACGAGGTCAAGCCCGGCGTGGTCGAGCTGCGGCTTGTCGGCTTCGACGTGCTGGACCGGGTGCGGATGCCGCGCAAAGCCGGTGGCGGCTTCCTGCGGGTGCCGTTGGCGCTGCGGGAGGACGCGACCGCGTTCGTACGGGACTACCGCGCGATACCCCACCAGCTCACGCTCGGCGCGACGCTGTCGGGGAAGTCGATGTACTTGCGGAACCTCGTTACGGGGCTGGCGGGTCAGCGGGTGGCGCTCGCCGGGATCGACTGCAAGCGAGGTGTGGAGCTGGCGCCGTTCGCTTCGCGGTTGTCGGCTCTGGCGACGGAGCCGGGGGAGGCGGCTGAGTTGTTGCCGATGCTGGTGCGGCTGATGGAGGAGCGCTACGACCTCATCAAGGCCCGGCAGGGCATTGCCCCGAACACGCCGGATGAGGAGATCACCTCGGACGTGTGGGGGTTGCCCGAGCATCAACGGCCGGTGCCGGTGGTGCTGTTCGTCGACGAGGTCGCCGAACTCTTCCTCGTCGCGACGCGGAAGGACGAGGAGAGGCGGGACGAGATGGTCACCCAGCTCATCCGCCTCGCCCAGCTGGGCCGAGCCGCCGGCATCTACCTGGAGGTGTGCGGACAGCGCTTCGGCGCCGAACTGGGCAAGGGCGCCACCATGCTCCGCGCTCAGCTCTCCGGCCGCGTCTGCCACCGCGTGAATGACGAGCCCTCGGCCAAGATGGCGCTCGGCGACATCGCCCCGGAAGCGGTCGAGGCCGCCTGTGCCATCGCTCCGGAACGGCCCGGCCTGGCCGTTGCCGGTGACACCTCCGGTGGCTGGTCCCGCATCCGTACGCCGTACCTGTCGCTGGCCGACGCTGCGGCCGTCTGCCAGGAAGCCGCGCACATGGTGCCGGACGTGCCCGCGCTGGACCCATTCCGGCCTGCTCCTCTGGTCCCGCCCGTTGACCGGCCGGTCTCGCTGGTGAAGCCCCGCCCGGTCCTGGACTGACCCACATCCCAATCCGGTTGGCGTGACCGCCTCGCGCCACGTCCCTACCCCTCCCTTGCCTGAAACAGAAAGGAGGTGCCTCGTGCGCGCTCAACTGGCCCGCGTTGATGCGGTGCTCGTCCAGGCGGTCATCGCCGCTGCGCTGTCTTTCGCGCATCTGCACGACCTGGCCTCGGCTGCCGGACAGGACGGCTGGAAGGCGTGGGCCTATCCGGTCTCCGTCGACCTGCTGTTGGTCGCTGCCTGGAGGCGGCTGAGGTCCGGACGGGACAAGGCCGCGGGCTGGTGCTGGTTCCTCGTCGCCCTGGCCGCGTCGCTCGGCGCGAACATCTCCACCGCCGGCCTCCTCGACCTGGACGACGTGCCCGCCTGGCTCCGCATTCTCGTCGCCGGATGGCCCGCACTGGCCTTCCTCGGCGGAACCCTCCTCGCACACGGATCGAACGGGCCTGCTGCGGCAGAGAGTTCGCAGCCCGTCGTGACCGCAGAGCAAGAGTCTGCGGCTCCGATCGAGCCCGTGACTGATGAGCCTGTGCCTTCGCTCGCGAAGCCCGAGAGCGCTGAGTCGCCAGTCCCCGCTGCGCTCGTCGCGCACGCACGCAAGGTCGCCGACGCCCATCAGGCCCGTACCGGCGCCCCGATCGACACCGCCACACTCCGCGCCCGCCTCGGCGTCCCCACGCCGCTGGCCGAACAGATCGCAGCCCAACTCACCTGACCAGACAGGAGAACTCGCCATGCCCTTAAACCGCCGCTTCCGCCGCGTGACCCGCGTCGGCCCCGTCCAGGTCGGCACCGCCTACGACAACCGCGGCCGCGAGAAGCACACCGCCGCCTGCACCGCCCCGCGCTGCGGCTTCTCCGCCGACTACGACTCCCGCGCCGCCGCCGAACTCGCCGCCCGCACACACCGCTGCCCCGTCCGCTGAAAGGAGCCCGCCCCGTGACCGTCAGCCTGCCCCTGGTCGTCGTCCTCGGCCTCATCGCCTGGGGAGCCGTGAAGTTCCTCGGCGTCCGTATGTGGCTCGTCGTCGTGATCGCCCTCTTCGGCTTCTACCTCGCCGACACCTTCCTCGCCCCCGCCATCGACTCCGGCGCCCGCAACGGCGTCCAGGTCATCAACGGCACCAACGACTGAGAGGAGAACCCGCCATGCTCTTCCGCCCTCAACTCCCCGAGGCTCCGCAGCTTCCGGCCTCGCCTGGGACGCCCGTGGGGCGGGCCTCGGTCGTCACGCAGCATCACGCACCGCCGCCGGCCGCGCCCGCTCCGCGTCGGTCCCTGCCGAACGTCAGCACCGGCGCCATCGGCCTCGTGCTCCTGGGCGGCGTCGTCCTCACCGCGCTCCTGACAGCCGTCGCCGTCTCCGCCATCTCCGTGGCCGTCGCTGCCGTCGTCCTGCGCTCGCTCCTGAACTCACAGCACCGCCGCTGAGCGGCTACCGGGGCGGTCTCGATACCGCCAAGCATCCACCGCCCCGGCAGCCCAACCCCTCCCAGCCGAAGCCGAAAGGAGAAGACCATCATCACCCGCCACAGCCCGACGCCACTCAAGGAACTCGGGACACTCGCCTCAAACGGGGACCTTTCCGGTATCCTCCGCCAGCTCTCCACGCTCGGCGGCTGCACCAACCCCGTACGGCTCGCCGGACAGCGGACCGAACACCGCGTCGACACCGCCACGGGTGAGATCGGCGCCCAGCTGCACCGCCTCAACTCCCAGGACATGCCCGCCGGTCACCTCCTGGTGCGGTGCGGCAACCGCCGTACGACCCGCTGTGCGGCCTGTGCCGAGACCTACCGCCGCGACACCTTCCACCTGATCACCGCCGGACTCCGCGGCGGCAAGGGCACACCCGAGACGGTCACTTCGCATCCGCGAGTCTTCGCCACGTTCACCGCGCCGAGCTTTGGCCCTGTCCACAACCGGCCCACCGGCCCCGGTGGTTCGGTACGGCCCTGCCGGTGTGGCAAGCGCCACCACCAGGACGATGCCGCCCTCGGAACGCCACTCGACCCCGACTCCTACGACTACGGAGCGGCAGTGCTGTGGAACGCGCACGCCGGGATGCTCTGGCGGCGCTTCACCATTTACCTACGCCGTGAGATCGCCAAGCGGGCCGGGCTCTCTCAGCGCGCCTTCCGGCACTTCGCCCGTGTCTCCTTCGCCAAGGTCGCCGAATACCAGAAGCGCGGCGCCGTCCACTTCCACGCCGTCATCCGCCTCGACGGCCCGACCGGCGGGGACAGTTCGCCTCCGGCGTGGGCAACCGCCGAGCTGCTGGCCGACGCCATCAAGGCGGCTGCGGGGAAAGCCAGAGTGGCCGGCCCCGTCGTCGACGAGCGCGCGCACTCCTTCACCTTCGGCCGCCAGCTCGACGTACGCACCATCCACGGACCCGACTTCGACGGCGGCCAGGAACTCACTGACCGCGCGGTGGCCGCGTACATCGCCAAGTACGCGACCAAGGGAGCCGAGACAGCCACGGGAACGCTAGACCGTCGTCTGAGGTTCGTCGCGGAGCTGGCCCAGCTCGACATCAGCCCGCACGCCGAGCGGATGATCCGCACCGCCTGGGCTCTCGGTGCCCGTAAGGACCTGGCTCACCTGCGGCTACGGGCCTGGGCTCACATGCTCGGCTTCCGCGGCCACTTCTCGACCAAGACCCGCCGCTACTCCACCACCCTCGGCGCACTCCGCAACGCTCGCGCCGAATGGCGCCGACTCCAAGCCGCCATCGCACGCGGCGAGAACCGTCCACAGCCTGCGGACAACAACGGCTCCGGCGAAGAGACGACGCTCGTCCTCGCCCACTGGTCCTTCGTCGGCACTGGCCTCGACCCGGTCGAGCAATGGCTGTCTGCCTCGCTCGCCGAACCCAGCACACCGGCCACCACCAGCGCGGAGGGAGAGGACGGTCTATGAGTACTTCCCGCGTCGACCGCAAGTGGCACACCACAGCCGAGGTCGCCGACATGCTGGGCTTCGGCCTATCCAAGACGAAGATGCTCGTGCTGACCGGCGAGATCCGCTCCGTCAAGGTCGGCCGCAACCGCCGCATCCTTCCGGCCTGGGTCGACGAATATGTCGAACGCTGCGCCGCTGAAGCCGAGGACATGAGGTGGTCGGCATGAGCGGCAAGCGTGGCAACGGCGAGGGCTCCATCTACCCGTACCGCAACGGCTTCGCCGCGTACGTCTGGGTCTCCACCCCGGACGGCAAGCGCAAGCGCAAATACGTGTACGGCAAGACGAGAGCCGAGGTGCACGAGAAGTGGGTCAAGCTCCACGCCGAGGCGAAGAAGGGGCCGGTCGCCACTCGGCACCGCACAGTGGCCGGCTTCCTCGACTACTGGCTGACCGCTGTCGTGAAGCCGAACCTCGCTCCCCTGACGTACGTCGCGTACGAGGGTGCCGCGCGCCTCTACATCGCGCCGCACTTGGGCACTAAGCGCCTGGACAAGCTGACCGTACGGGACGTGCGTGAGTGGCTGACGAAGCTGGCCGACACCTGCCAGTGCTGTGCGCAGCGCAAGGACAAGAAGCGCCGCACTGAGCGGCGGCGGTGCTGCGCCCTTGGGAAGTGCTGCGAGCAGTACCCGAGCGGGCGCGTGGTCCAGATCGCCAGGGACACACTCCGTGCGGCACTGAGTCAGGCGATGATCGAAGAGGAGGTCTCGCGCAACGTCGCCAAGCTCGTACGCGTTCCGAAGCCGCGGCGTCGGAAGGTCAAGGCGTGGTCCGTCGCCGAAGCGAGCAGCTTCCTGGAGCACGCTGTCAGAGCCGACGATTCGCTCTACGCCGCGTGGGTCCTGGCGCTGACGCTCGGCCTGCGACGCGGAGAGATACTGGGGCTGACGTGGGAGTCGATCGACTTCGAGGCCGGAGAGCTGTACATCGATCACCAGCTCCAGCGGGCCGGCCGTGAAGTCCTGCACCGCGAGACGAAGACCGAGGACTCGGAGGACTTCCTGCCCCTCCCCGATCTCTGTCTCGCGGCACTGAAGCATCGCCGTCAGCAGCAGGAAGCTGACCGGAAAGCGGCCGGGGATCGCTGGCAGGACTCGTACGGGCTGATCTTCACCACCCGACACGGCACCCCGATCGAGCCCGGCAACCTCACCCGGGCCTTCTCCGTCCGCATCCGCCAGGCCGGCGTCCGAGCGATCCCGCTCCGGAACACCCGGCACACCACGGGCTCACTGCTCGTAGCCATGAAGGTGCACCCCAAGGTGGCACAGCGGATCTTGCGACACTCCAAGTTCACGATGACCTTCGACGTGTACTCGGAGGCCAGCGACGAGGAGATCCGCGACGCGCTGCAACGGCTGTCGCGAGGGATTGGGACGGGCGGCTCCAGCCACAAGGCACCCATAGACGCAGGTATCCTGGCGGCAAATGGTCGCCGTAGAGGGGGGATGTGCTGCCTTGAGTATCAACTCAGCTTGCGCATCGCCTCTTTGGCCTTCCGGTGGCGCCCCTTCCGATCCCACCTTCCGCGGGACGCGACGCCTCGCCTTCCTGTTCAGTGACAGAGCAGGCCGGGTGATCCAAGCCAGGTCACTGCAGCGCCAGTTGAACAGGCCATACGAGGACGTGTCGCTGTCCTTGGGGCTCGGCGTAGCAACGGCGACGTGGACTGCTCCTCATACGGGGTTCGGCGCAGGCTTCGACCTCGTCTACCAACAGGACGACCGCACGACGGTCGTAGAGTTGAAGTCGACGGTCCGAGCCGCGGTAGCTCTTCACGACCTCGGTAAGGTTTCCGCCCAGTTCCAAATGCTTCAGCGGGCTGGCCGTTGCAATCGCGGCAGCCATCAAATGATCCAGGCCTCCACGGGGGCAGGGAAGACGCACGCACTGGTCAGTCTCGTATCGCACTTCACCCGAGCCTTGAGGCCATCGGCGGCGCCCTCGTACAGCGACGCCCAACGCATCGCCGCCAGCATCGATGAATCGATGGAAGCCGAAGCCACCAGCTCGAACAGGGTCAGGTTCTTGTGGCGGCGGACTGTCTACCTGTTGGGGATCGCTGCTGGGCTCACGCGTGCCGAAGCACGCAACGTTCGGTCACTGCTTCTCACGCTCGTAAGCGTCCGAAGCGCAGCCCTTGCCAGACGCCACGACGAGCTCAATGCCAGCGGATCAAGGGGCCGAGTGTATCTCCGCACAGCGCTCCGGGGCTCGAGTACTCGTAATGCTCCGCCAGTCTCTGCCAATGCGCGGACGCTCCGGAGGACCGGGTTCCCGAGCCTGCCGCCCATGTCTCTTGCAGCGTGACTCGTCTGATCACCTGAGCTCGCGCCCGGTCCGTGAGCGGAGACCTGGATCATGTTCACTGCTTTGCTTGCTCTGCTGCGTGGTGACGCGGCGGCGTGGGTGGGGGGAGCAATCTTCCTGTTCGTTTTGACGCTTTTCGTGACGGTCGTAATCGCGCTGTGCCGGGCGGACAGGCAGGACATCGTTGACGTAGTAGAGGCGGGGGCCAACTGGCTCCCTTGGCGTCCGCGACGCCGCAACCGCCGGTAGCGCTGCCCCGTTCGTCTGCACCATATGCACCGCACAGCCGTCAGGCGACTCGACCCAAGAGCAGCGCTCCCCCGCACGCAACCTCGCCGGAGTGAAGGCCCACCGCTCGGAGCACAGTCATTAGCGATCACCCCGGTTGCTGTACTTCGCTGCTGTACGCACGACAGAGGCCCCGTTCCGATCATGGAACGGGGCGTCTGACCTGGAGCCGCCTGTCGGATTCGAACCGACGACCTTCTGTTTACAAGACAGATGCTCTAACCAGCTGAGCTAAGGCGGCGGGCTGCGCGCCCGTGCAGTCTACCCATCGGCCGCGGGCGGTCCGCGATGCGGTTTCGTTGCGGTCGTAGTGCTGACAAGACACGCACGCCCGGGTTAGCGTCACCGCACGTTCACAGCGGTGAAACGTACTCCCTTTACGACGGATCGTCCGGCACGTACCTGCCGGTGAAGGAGACAACAACATGGCCACGGTCACGTACGACAAGGCGACCCGGATCTACCCGGGTGGCGACAAGCCCGCCGTCGACAAGCTCGACATCGGTATCGAGGACGGCGAGTTCCTCGTTCTGGTCGGCCCTTCCGGTTGCGGCAAGTCCACCTCGCTGCGGATGCTCGCGGGGCTCGAGGACGTCAACGAAGGCGCGATACGCATCGGTGACCGTGACGTCACGCACCTGCCGCCGAAGGACCGGGACATCGCGATGGTGTTCCAGAACTACGCGCTCTACCCGCACATGACCGTCGCCGACAACATGGGCTTCGCGCTCAAGATCGCGGGCGTCAACAAGTCCGAGATCCGCAAGAAGGTCGAGGACGCGGCGAAGATCCTGGACCTCACCGACTACCTCGGCCGCAAGCCGAAGGCCCTCTCCGGCGGTCAGCGCCAGCGTGTGGCGATGGGCCGCGCGATCGTGCGTGAGCCGCAGGTGTTCCTCATGGACGAGCCGCTGTCGAACCTCGACGCGAAGCTCCGTGTGCAGACCCGTACGCAGATCGCGGGTCTTCAGCGCCGCCTCGGCATCACCACCGTGTACGTGACCCACGACCAGGTCGAGGCCATGACGATGGGCGACCGGGTCGCCGTTCTCAAGGACGGGCTGCTCCAGCAGGTCGACACCCCGCGCCACATGTACGACCGTCCCGCGAACCTCTTCGTGGCCGGCTTCATCGGCTCGCCCGCCATGAACCTCGTGGAGGTGCCGATCGCCGACGGCGGCGTGAAGTTCGGCAACAGCGTGGTGCCGGTCGAGCGTGAGGCCCTGTCGGCCGCGGTCGACAAGGGCGACAAGACCGTCACGGTCGGCGTGCGGCCCGAGCACTTCGACGTGGTCAACGGCGAGGGCTCCGACAAGGCCGTCTCCAAGGACGAGCCCGCCGGTGTGGCCGTCACGGTCAACGTCGTGGAGGAACTGGGCGCCGACGGTTACATCTACGGCACCGCCAAGGTCGGCGGTGAGGAGTGCGACCTCGTGGTCCGCGTCTCCGGCCGGCAGGTGCCCGAGAAGGGCTCGGTCGTGAACGTCGTGCCGCGGGGCGGCGAGACGCACGTCTTCTCCACCTCCAGCGGCGAGCGCCTCAGCGACTGACCTCCCTGCGTCGCACGTCGAACGTCGAACACAACGCTTCGAACGCCTCACGTCGAACGCCACGCGACGAACGTCGCGAAGGGGCCGTACGTCCGGATCAACTCCGGGGCGTACGGCCCCTTTTCGTCGCCTCCCACGGCCTTCTCGGCGGCCCGCGTCCCGCTGCCGGGCCCGGGGCGTCAACTCCGGTTCGGAACACCCCCGTGCGCCGTCGCTCAGCAGGGTGACCGAATGTCGCCAAATCGCCACTCTTCGCTACGATCGCGGCGTGAACCACGTAGCACGGCGAATCGGCCGATCTCTCGCTCTAGTTCTCCCCGTCGTACTCGTCCTCTCCGGGACGCTCGCCGTAGCGAGCGTGCCGTGGAGTTCGTCTTCGTCGGGGACGCAGATGCTCACGGCGTCCGAGCACAAGGCGTCGAGTCCCGCGACGGGCGCCGCCCCTCGTGCCCCGCAGGAAGTACTGCGTGACCGTCTCGTCGCCGAGTTGCAGGAGAAGAATCCGGGTGTGGCGCTGACCCGGCTCCAGGGGGAGATGGCACGGCGGCCCTCGCTGGCCGGGCACTGCGCGTCGCTCGCGCGTGCGCTGGGGCGTGCCGCCGTGCAGAAGTACGGCAGTGTGCAGCGCGCCGGGCACTGGGCGCGTCCCGTGTGCGACACCTCGTACGCCACCGGCGTCTCGCGGATGGGCTGAGCCGGGGCCTGGGCCGGGCCCGCCCGCGTCCACCACCGGCAGCCCCGCGCCCTGCGCATAGGGTGCGCTGCATGATGCGACTCCCCACCCAAGCCGTGATCCTCGCCGGTGGCCAGGGGTCACGGCTGCGGCCGTACACCGACGACCGTCCGAAGCCGATGGTCGAGATCCCCGGCACCGGAACGCCCATCATCGGGCACCAGTTGGCCTGGCTGGCCGCCGAGGGCGTCACCGATGTCGTCGTCTCCTGCGGGCACTTGGCCGACGTGCTCGGCAACTGGCTCGCGACGGCGGAACTTCCGGACGCGCCGGACGGAAGTCCGTTGCGCACCAAGGTGGTTGTGGAGGAGAAGCCGCTCGGCAGGGGCGGGGGTCTCAAGTACGCCGCTGCCTCGCTGCCCCGGCCGGACGAGCCCTGGTACGCCACCAACGGCGACATCTGGACGCGCTTCGCGCTGCGCGAGATGGCCGCCTTCCACGGGGAGCGCGACGCGGTCGCCACGCTCGCGCTCGCCCGGCCGCGCATCCCGTGGGGGGCGGTGGAGACCGATCCGTTCGGTCACGTCCTCGACTTCATCGAGGCTCCGCCGTCCCCGTACCTGGTCAACGCCGGTGTGTACGTGTTCTCTTCGGTGTTCGCCGGGATGCTGCCGGACCAAGGCGACCACGAGCGTACGACGTTCCCCCGGCTCGCCCGTGAACGTACGCTCGCGGGCTTCCAGTTGCCGCAGGGCGCGTACTGGCGGGCCATCGACACCGCCAAGGACCTGGAGGAGGCGGCGAAGGAACTACGCGCGGCGCAGGGCGAGTTGGGCAGAACGGCAGCCGAGTAGATCCCCGGCCCTGGTTCCCAGACCGAGACTTGAAGGGGCCGGGGCCGGGTACCTGAGCTGCGCTGCGCCCGCCCTTCCGCTGTCCTGCCTGCGTCCGGTCGAGCACCCCTCAGCCGAGCAGACCGCCCAGTCCGCCCCCGCTGCCGCCCGAGGACGAGCCACCGCTGCTGCCGCCGCCCGAGGCCGAACTCCCGCTTCCGGGGCCGTAGTCGGCGCCGCCGCCCCCGCCGCCGTCGCTGCCGCCCGTGGTGGTGCCGCGGCTCTGAGCCGACCCCGTACCCGGCGCCGACTGCTGCGGCGGCTGTGCACCGGGGGCGGACTCCCTCGGCACCTGTACGGTCTCCCGCTGGCTGGGCCGCGACGTATCTCCGTGGTGCCGCTCGTCCGGTGAGGCCGAGGACGAGGGGCCTCCGGACCGGCGGCCGTCCGTACCGGCACTGGCCTGGGCATGTCCGCCCGCGGGGCGCCCGCTGTCCGTACGGGCCCCGGGCTCCTTCGGCAGGGGCGAGCCGGGAAGCTGATTGGCCGGGGGCTCGCCGGGCTCGGGCACCTTGGCGGTGTGCGAGGCACGCACGGCGCCGCCCAGCATGGAGCCGGTCAGCATCGCGAGCCCGGTGATGAGCGTCGCGATCATCGCGCCGCGGCGGAGCACCCGGCGCCGCAGCTCGCGTAGTTCGGCACGGGGCCCCAGCTTGCGCCAGGCGTCGGCGGCGAGCCGGCCGTCGACGGAGTAGACGGGTGCGCCGGCGAGGATCAGCGGGCTCCAGGCGGCGAGATAGATGATGTCGGGCGCCTCGTAGACCGGGCCGGAACTCCAGCTCACCGTCATCAGCAGGGCCGCCGACAGCAGCGCGCCGATGGATGCCGCGAGCCGCTGCCAGAGACCGCAGACCGTCAGCACGCCGATGATGATCTGGAGGAACGCCACGGTCAGCCCGGAACCCACGGGATGCGCCAGCGCGAACTCACGCAGCGGGGACGCCACGGCCCACGGTTCGAGGGAACGCAGCCAGGTCACCATCGAGCCCCGTGCGTCGCCGTCGAAGTAGACCGGGTCGCACAGCTTGCCCATCCCGGCGTAGACCGAGATGAAGCCGAGGAAGATCCGCATGGGGAGCAGTACGACACCGAGGTTCATCCGGCGGCCGGGGTAGTACGCCTGGCGCCGTGCGGTCTCGGCGGTCTCGCCCCGCGCGCCGTGGCGGGCGGCCGGGTCCTCGAACTCCCGGTGCGGGAGCGGCTGTTCGCCGTACGGCGGAAGGTCGCCGTGGGCGCCGTGTCCGCCGTGTCCGCCGTCGGGGCCGTCCGTCCATTCGCCCTCGTCGAAGGCTCCGCGCGCCGGGCGCACCCCGTAGAGCAGGGACCCCGGATGCCGGGGCTGCGGCTGCGTCGTCTCGGGCGAACGCGGTCCTCGCGGGCCGACGACCGTGTGCGGTGGTACTGCGTCCTCGTCGATCCGCGGCAGCACCTGCGTGGTGGAGCCCGCTGGTTCCGCGGGCTCGCGGCCCGGCTCCCGGCTCCGTTCCCAGCCCGCCTCACGGTTGCCGGAGCGAGCGTGCGGCAGGCGGGTCGCTCCGGTGTCGTCGGGGCTGGTGGTGTACACGACGCCCTCGGCCGTGTGCACGATGCCGTCGGTACGTACGACCCGGGCCCGGTCCGCCTGTCCGCCCCAGGCGACGGGCGTACCGGACACGACACCGGCTTGGGCGGACTGCGCGGAGGGAGCGGGCACACCGGGCACAGCAGGGGTCTGTCCGGTGGCTGCGGCGACGGATTCGGCGGCGCGCGGCGCGAGTTGAACCCGGAAACTCGCGTGGGTGACGACTACCTCGGCGGGGTCGGAGGGGACCTTGACCGAACTCAGCACCGGTTCGTCGTCGTAGAAACCGCTCGGGCCGCCCTGTCGGGTGTCCCCAGGACGCCGGCCCGAGGGGTCGGGCGTGCGGGGTGTTCTGGTGTCCACACTGATCTAACCGAGTGACGGACGCTTAAGACACTGCCTTGACCGCCCCGATCTGTCGGAGGTCCGTCAAGGGAGGTCCGGGCGGGTCCGCCAATGCGTCGAGCCGGAATCCGGGGGCGGCTCAACTACGGCCCGGACCCGGCCACTTGCGGCACCCCGCAGGCTCAACTCCGTGCAGTCCCCTCTGGCCGGGCTCGGTCCAGGCCCCGGCCCCCGAGTGCGACTACGGCCCAGGCCCGGCGCTTCCGGCCCGCCCCGGCTCGACTGCCGTACAGGCCCGGTCACTTCAGCGCCGCCACGCCTCAACTCCGGCGCCGCGCAGTCCCATAGAGCGCCACGCCTCAACTCCGGCGCCGCGCCGCCTCGTAGAGCACCACGCCCGCCGCGACTCCGGCGTTCAGCGACTCCGCGCCGCCGGGCATCGGGATCCGTACCCGTACGTCGCAGGTCTCGCCCACCAGCCGGGACAGGCCCTTGCCCTCGCTTCCGACGACGATCACGACCGGGCCGTCCAGCGCCTCCAGCTCCGGCAGCTCCACGTCGCCGTCCGCCGCGAGGCCGACGACCATCATCCCGGCCTTCTGATAACTCTCCAGCGCACGCGTGAGGTTGGCGGCGCGGGCGACCGGTGTGCGCGCTGCCGCGCCCGCCGAGGTCTTCCAGGCGCCCGCGGTCATGCCCGCGGCCCTGCGCTCCGGTACGACGACGCCGTGCCCGCCGAACGCCGAGACGGAGCGTACGACCGCGCCCAGATTTCGCGGGTCGGTGATCCCGTCCAGCGCGACGATCAGCGGGTCCTCGCCCTCGTCGAGGGCCGCCTCCGAGAGGTCGTCCGGGTGCGCGTACTCGTACTCCGGGACCTGGAGCACCACGCCCTGGTGGTGCAGGCCCCTGGTCATACGGTCCAGCTCGGGCTTGGGCGCCTCCATGAGATGGATGTCGCCGTACTCGCCGGCGAGGCGCACCGCCTCACGCACCCTGTCGTCGTTGTCGATGAACTGCTGTACGTAGAGCGTCGTCGCCGGTACCTGCTCGCGCAGCGCCTCCACGACCGAGTTGCGGCCGACGACCAGTTCGGCCGTGCTCCTGCCGCTGCCCTTGCCGCGCTGCGGACGGCCCTGTGCACGGCGGGCCTTGGCCTGCGCGGCGCGCTGCTTGGCGTGGCCCTTGCGCATCTCGGCGGGCGGCGTGGGGCCCTTGCCCTCAAGGCCGCGGCGCCGCTTGCCGCCGCTGCCGACCTGCGCGCCCTTCTTGTTGGACGTACGCCGGTTGGGGCGCTGGCTGTTCCCGGCCATCGGGCACCTGTTCCTCTGCTGGTCTTCGCTGGTCTCGCGCCTGGTTTCCGGGCGGCTGCGGCCATTATTCCGGAGGGCAGGGCCTACCGAAGAAGTGGATCATCGAGCGGGGGCGGACGGCCCGCCCGTCCCCTCGATCCGGCCCGTCCGGGCGCCCGGTCCGCCACGGCTCAGTGGCCGCCGCTGCCGCCCAGCTCCCAGCGCGGCCCCGACGGGGTGTCCTCGATCACCAGCCCCGCCTGCTTCAGCTCGTCGCGGATGGCGTCCGCCGTGGCGTAGTCCTTGCGCTGGCGCGCGGCCTGCCGCTGGTCGAGTACGAGACGCACCAACGAGTCCACCACGTCGCGCAGTTCGCCGCCCCGCCCGGCGTCGGTCGCGCTGGACTGCCACCGCGAGTCGAGCGGGTCGAGGCCGAGGATGCCCAGCATCGCCCTCACGTCCGCGAACTTCTGCGCAGTCGCGTCCTTGTCGTCCTCGCTCATGGCGGCGTTGCCTTGCCGAACGGTGTTGTGCACCACGGCCAGCGCCTGCGGCACCGCGAAGTCGTCGTCCATCGCCTCGGCGAACGCAGCCGGTACCTCGTCGGCCGGACGTACGTCGCCCACCGTCTCCCCCGCACGCTGGAGGAAGCCCTCGATGCGGCCGAAGGCGGCGTCCGCCTCGCGCAGCGACTCGTCGCTGTACTCGATCGTGGAGCGGTAGTGCGGCGAGGCCAGGTAGTAGCGCAGCACGATGGGGCGCCAGTGCTTGACCATCTCGCTGACGAGCACGGAGTTGCCGAGCGACTTGCTCATCTTCTCGCCGCTCATGGTGACCCAGGCGTTGTGCGCCCAGTAGCGCGCGAATCCGTCGCCGTACGCCTTCGACTGCGCGATCTCGTTCTCGTGATGGGGGAAGACCAGGTCGACGCCGCCGCCGTGCAGGTCGAAGGAGGCACCGAGATACTTGTGCGCCATGGCAGAGCACTCCAGGTGCCAGCCGGGGCGCCCGCGCCCCCAGGGCGTCTCCCAGCTCGGCTCGCCGGGCTTGGCGGCCTTCCACATGGCGAAGTCGCGGGGGTCGCGCTTGCCGGTCTCGCCCTCGCCCTCGGGCTGGAGGAGGTTGTCCAACTCCTGGTTGGAGAGCTGGAGATAGCCGTCGTAGGAGCGGACGTCGAAGTAGACGTTCCCGTCGGCGGCATATGCGTGACCGTCGTCGATGAGCTTCCGCATCATCTCGATCATCTCGGGAATGTGGCCGGTCGCCCGGGGCTCGTACGTGGGCGGCAGGCAGCCGAGTGCTTCGTACGCGGCGGTGAAGGCACGCTCGTTGTCGTAACCGATGGACCACCAGGGCCTGTTCTGCTCCTCGGCCTTGACGATGATCTTGTCGTCGATGTCCGTCACGTTCCGCACGAACGTGACCTCGAAGCCGCGGTGGGCGAACCAGCGGCGCATGATGTCGAAGTTGAGGCCGGACCTGATGTGCCCGA
Source organism: Streptomyces marispadix (assembly GCF_022524345.1). Lineage (NCBI taxonomy): Bacteria > Bacillati > Actinomycetota > Actinomycetes > Kitasatosporales > Streptomycetaceae > Streptomyces > Streptomyces marispadix. The sequence continues at coordinate 2,847,858 of NZ_JAKWJU010000002.1, forward strand.
TGTGCGGGGCGGCCTGCACTGTGGCGCCACACAGGTAGATCGAGACATGGCCCGGCGTCTGCGGGACGAAGTCGCGGATCTGCCGGCTGCTGGTGTCGTACAGGCGAATGCTCACGCGACCAGGGTAGTGGGCCGGTGAGGCGTGATGCTTCGCACACCCGGCATCGTGCGTCGGATCGGTGACAGACGTCAGAGCGGCGGACGTGGGGACACGGATCAGTGCAGCGCGGTGGATACGGGGACGGATGCGGATACGTGCACGGATTGCACGGAGGGCCCGCCCGGGCCCTCCGTGGTGGGCTGTGCGTGCCCGATAGACGTGCGGGCGCCGGTCAGAGGCGTCCGACGACCTTGCGGGGGCTGACCCTTACGACGACCCGCTCGGCGTCCTGCCCCGAATACGGGTTGAAGTCCGCGTACTTCTTGCCCACGTACTTCTGTGCCAGCTCGTCGATCAGCTCCTGGCCGCCCTCGGTGGTCAGGCTGGCCGTACCACGGATCTCCGCGTACGTGTACGGGGCGTCGGCGGGCTGCACCATGACCGTCACCCGCGGATCGCGCTGGAGATTGAGCGTCTTGCGGCGGTCGACGGTGGTGGAGATCAACAGCTCGTCGCCGTCACGCTTCACCCACACCGGCGATACCTGCGGACTTCCGTCGGGCTGGATCGTCGCGATGCTGACGAAGATCGGGGTGTCCAGAACCTGCTTGAGGCTGTCGGAGAGCTGTGCTGCTGCCACGGGGGTCGCCTTCTCTCGGGGCGTCGGGTCTCTTGCGGTCGGTCGTCGGTGTACGCGGCGGGCGGCGCCGCATCACCTCCAACACCGTTGCGGCGCAAGGTGTTCCGCTCCGCGGCCCGCGCTCACGCGGACGGTGGACCCTGAGCCCCCGACGGCAGCAGCAGCGCCGTGGCCATCGCCGCCAGGCCCTCGCCGCGGCCGGTCAGCCCCAACCCGTCGGTCGTCGTGCCCGATACGGAGACGGGAGCGGCGACCGCCGCGGACAGGGCCCGCTGTGCCTCCTCGCGGCGCTTGCCGATCTTCGGCCGTACGCCGATCACCTGGACGGCGACGTTGCCGATCACGAAGCCCGCAGAACGCACGATCCGCGCGGCCTCGGTGAGCAGCGCCACGCCCGGCGCACCGGCCCACTCGGGGCGGTCCGTGCCGAAGTGAGCGCCCAGATCGCCGAGTTGAGCGGCGGAGAACAGCGCGTCGCAGGCGGCGTGCGCGGCGACGTCGCCGTCGGAGTGCCCGGCGAGGCCATAGCGCTCGCCCTCCCACAGCAGCCCCGCGCACCACAGTTCGCGGCCCTCCTCGAAGGCGTGCACATCGGTGCCGATGCCGACCAGCGGGACCGCCGCCGGGCCCGCCGTCCGGGAGCCCGTCCCGGAGTCAGCCCCTCGCCGGGGCCCCGTACGGGAGCCGGACTCTTCAGAAGCCATCGGTCGCGCGCCTCCTCGCCAGTACCGCCTCGGCCAGCACGAGATCGAGCGGCCGCGTCACCTTGAACGCCTCGTCATGCCCCGGTACGACCACGACCTCCACGCCGAGCCGCTCCACCATGCCCGCGTCGTCCGTGGCGCCGTCGCCCTCCCGCGCCACCTGGGCGTGCGCGGCGGCCAGCACCTTCAACTCGAAGCCCTGCGGCGTCTGTACGGCACGCAGCCGCGAACGCTCCGGCGTCCCGGTCACGGGCTCCGGGCCACCGTCGTCCCGTACCCGTACCTCCTTGACGGTGTCCGCCACCGGCAGGGCCGGCACCACCGCGGGCGCGCCCTCCCGTACGGCCGCCGCCACCGCGTCCACGGTCTCGACCGGCACCAGGGGACGTGCGGCGTCGTGTACGAGCACGGAGTCCACGTCGTCCGGGAGCGCGGCGAGCCCCAGACGTACCGAGTCCTGCCGGGTCTCACCGCCGGGCACGACCAGGACGTCCGACGTCTCGGAGGGAGCGGTGTGCTCGTCGAGCAGCCGCCGCACCTCGTCGGCGCCGTCCGGCGGTGCCACCACGACGACGAGGGAGACGGAACGTGAGCGGGTCATGGCGCGCACGGCATGGACCAGCATCGGCGTACCGCTCAGCGCGCGCAGCGCTTTGGGAGCGCCGGGGCCGAGCCGCAGGCCACGGCCGGCAGCGGGAATGACGGCGGCCGTGCGGTGCCCGGAAGAGGCGGATCGCGACGCGACGGGACCGGTCGCGGTGTCGTCCACCGGACCCGCTCCGCCTGGTCCTTGCGGGTGGTCGTGGGGCGACTCGCCTGCGGATTGGATTGACATGGGTCGCACGTTCAGGTTTGTGTCCTCAGCCGTTATGGGTATGGCCTGGGGGTACCCCCGGCCGCAGGTTGGGGGCGTGCCGGGCGCGAGCCTGACCGGCCCTTCCGTGATTTCCGGTCCAGGCGGTTGCCCGGGCCCGGCACGCTTCTGGCAGTCGTGGGCGACCGTGTGGGAGCGCCACACGACAAGCAGTGACGAGATTACTGAACGCTGCCGGGGGGCCGCTCACCGAGCGTCGAAGACAGCCGTGCGAGCAGCACGGCGTCATGGGCGTTCCGCTGCGCCGACCGCAGCGTGCTGCACACATGTCGCAGCGCTGGCCTGGACATGCCGCAGCGCTGCACACATGCCGCAGCGCCCGGCGACGGACGATGTCACTCGGGCACTGCGGCACAGCCTTGCTCGGTACTGCTTTCAGCTACTGCGTACTGCCTTGAAGCTACGGCCTTGCTCGTCTCTACGACGTCTTGACCGGACGGTCAGGGGACGCACGACAGCGCGTCAACTCCCGTCAGGACGCGAGGACTTCGTCGAGCAGCGCCTCGGCCTTGTCTTCGTTCGTGTTCTCCGCGAGAGCCAGCTCGCTCACCAGGATCTGGCGGGCCTTCGCGAGCATCCTCTTCTCACCGGCGGAGAGCCCTCGTTCACGCTCGCGGCGCCACAGGTCGCGAACGACCTCCGCCACCTTGATCACGTCGCCGGACGCGAGCTTCTCGAGATTCGCCTTGTAGCGCCGGGACCAGTTGGTCGGCTCCTCGGCGTACGGTGCACGAAGCACCTCGAAGACCCTGTCCAGCCCGTCCGAACCGACCACATCTCGTACGCCGACGAACTCCGCATTGTCCGCTGGCACACGAACCGTCAAGTCGCCCTGCGCAACCTTCAGAACCAAGTAGGTCTTGTCCACGCCTTTGATCTGGCGGGTTTCGATAGCCTCGATCAGCGCGGCCCCGTGATGGGGATAGACCACGGTGTCGCCAACCTTGAACGTCATGTGTCAGGTACCCCTTCCGTGGCTATCCAGAGTAACACGGAATCGGGCTCTTCTGAATGGCGTTTTCGCAGGTCAGACCGCATCTCGGGGCTTGACAAGCGGCCCTGTTACGTGCTGCGGACGGCGACTTGTGAAGGGTATTCGCAGGTCGGGGCACTTCTGCGCGCTCGTCGAAACACAACCGACACGTCCGAAGAAGGTGCTTCAGAAAGCATCTGCTGTCCGTTTTGTCCGGCTGTAAGTCGTCGCCCGTTCGGCCCTCTTCGGCTCTTCACGGACTTTCCCAAGAATTGATCAGCAGTTCCGCTGATCAATTCACAAGCCGTTCGCATTCTTTACCCCGGAAACGTCCCGGCTGTTGCCCGGTGAGCATGCTCCCCGCTCTCCCCGCGTACGCGCTTGCCCGGGCGGCGCGCGGCGGGAGGGCCGGGTGCGGGGGCCCCGAAGGCGCTCGGTAATCTGAGCCGAGCCAGAGATCCACCGTGATCCCGGACCGCCCGTGACCGGTGATCAACCGTATCCGCCCGCGACCGGCTCGTAGTTCGGCCGCCAGAGCACGCCCAGGAGTTGCCGCCGCCGTGAGCAGCAGCATTCGACGCGGCACCCTCGCCGCCACAGTCCTCGCGCTCGCCGTCGTCACACTGTCCGCCTGTGCCGCCGGTCACGATGCTCAGACGCTGGAGGTCAAGCCGGACAACGCCGCGACCTCCGTCGGCTCCGTAAAGGTCCAGAATGTCGCCATCGTCACACCCGACTCCGGAGAGGGTCCCGCCGCCGTGACGGGACGGATCTTCAACCAGGGGTCCAAGGACGAGACCCTGACCGCGATCAAGGTCAAGGGCACCGGTGAGCGTGTGAAGCTCCGGCCCGCGAAGGGCGAGAAGGAGCTGACGGTCCCGGCGGGCGGTTCGCTCGCGCTCGGCGGCCAGGGCAACGCCTCGGCCGAGATTCCGCAGACCGCCGGCATGAAGGCAGTGCGGAACGGCAACGCCCAGCCGGTGTCGTTCGACCTGAGCCGTACGGGACTGGTGACGCTGCGGGCGACCGTGGTGCCCGCGCACGGGGACTTCCGTAAGTTCGGCCCGACGGTCGAGCCTTCGCCGAGCACGTCCTCCGGTACGCCGTCCGGCACGCCCTCGGGCGCGGCGTCCGAGTCGCCGTCGGGCAGCCCGTCCCCGGAGGGGTCGGAGGAGAAGGCGTCGGAGGCGCCGGGCGGCTCAGAGGAGGCGGAGGGCGCCGACGAGGCCGAGGGTGCCGAGGAGGCGGACGACGCCCACGAGGCGGACGACGCGGCCGGGGCGCACTGAGCCACCCGGCCCGCGCTTGCTGCGGCGCCCCGGGCACCGCACACGGACGCAGAAGGCCCCGCCCGTACGGTACGTATCCGCACGGGCGGGGCCTTCGGTTTGTTCCCTCGATCTGTCTCGCGCGGACCGAGGTCGGCGATTGGCAGTCCCCAGGCGGCAGTTCGGGCCTGTGGCGGGTCTGCCGGGCCTGTGAGCGGTCTGCCGGGCCCGTGAGCGGTCTACGGCTCGAACTTGTAGCCGAGGCCGCGCACCGTCACCAGGAAGCGGGGAGCGCCCGGGTCCGGCTCGATCTTGGCGCGCAGGCGCTTGACGTGGACGTCGAGGGTCTTGGTGTCCCCGACGTAGTCCGCGCCCCAGACGCGGTCGATGAGCTGCATGCGCGTCAGCACCCTGCCCGCGTTGCGCAGCAGCATCTCCAGCAGGTCGAACTCCTTCAACGGCAGGTCGATCTTGCTGCCCGCGACCGTGACGACGTGCCGGTCGACGTCCATACGGACCGGGCCCGCCTCCAACGCCGCCGGAGTGACCTCCTCCGGCTCGCCCTGGCGGCGCAGCACCGCCCTTACCCGCGCGACGAGTTCGCGCGACGAGAAGGGCTTGGTCACGTAGTCGTCGGCCCCTATCTCCAGGCCGACGACCTTGTCGATCTCGCTGTCCTTCGCGGTGACCATGATGACGGGGACGTTGGACCGGCCGCGAAGCTGACGGCAGACCTCGGTGCCGGGCAGGCCCGGCAGCATCAGATCGAGCAGGACCAGGTCGGCGCCGTTGCGTTCGAACTCGTCCAGCCCGTCGGGGCCTGTGGACGCGACGGCTACCTCGAAGCCTTCCTTGCGCAGCATGTACGACAGTGCGTCGCTGAACGATTCCTCATCCTCGACGACGAGCACTCGGGTCACGGGAGGACCTCCGGGGCGGTTTCAGGGGCGCGCGGCATTCCACGCGGCGGTGAGAACGGGGAAGTTGAGGAACGGGGAGAGGGAGAGCTGGAGCGAGAGGGAGCGAGGGAGGCGGAAGCGGAGGGGGCGGCCGTCGTCGGATCGCAGTACGCGCCCGCGGCCTCGGGCCCAGGCCCGGAGCCGGAACCCGAACCGAAGTCGGAGCCGGAACCCGAACCGGAGCCGGGACGGCGACCGGGGCCCCCCGGGGGCTCGACATCGTCGGCGGACCCGTCGAGCTCTGCGGCAGGTGAGGCGGAGGGAGTTCGGGACTCCCCGGAAGGGGAGGCGGCTTGGGAAGGGGAGGTGCCTGGGCCCGGCGTCCTTGCCGTGCCCGTGGCTTCTGCGCGCACACCGGCGCCGCCGCGCGCCCGCGCGTTCGCGTCGTTCACGTCGTTCACGTCGTTCACGTCGTTCACGTCGTTCGCGCGGTTCGCCTCGTGTGCGTAGTTCGGTTCGACCGCGTCGTCAGTTTCGTCGACGTCGTCCACGTCGTCCACGTCGTCCACGTCGTCGAGCTCCGCCGCGTCCAGATCCACGGCGTCCTCGGCGGCCTCCGCGGCTTCGTCTTCGTAGTCCGCCGGTCCTTCGAGGAACCCCTGCGGACGGCCGTCGCGGCCCTCCGCCTCCGCGCGGTTTCGTGCGTGGCCGGCTTCCGGCAGCCGCAGCGTGAACGTGGAGCCCTGTCCCTCGGCGCTCCACACCGTGACCTCGCCGCCGTGCGACGCGGCGACGTGCTTGACGATGGCGAGTCCGAGGCCCGTGCCCCCGGTGGCACGCGAGCGGGCGGGGTCCACGCGGTAGAACCGCTCGAAGACGCGCTCCTTGTCCCGCTCGGAGATGCCGATGCCCTGGTCGCTCACGGATATCTCGATGAGGTCGCCGCCGGGGGCGGCGACCCTGCGGCCGGCGATGCCGACGCGGGTGCGGGCGGGCGAGTAATTGACGGCGTTCTCCACGAGGTTGCCGAGGGCCGCCGCGAGCTGGCTCCTGTTGCCCCACACGTGCAGCCCCTCGTCGCCGGTGTCCGTGCCCGTACGGCCCGCGACGAGGGTGATGTGCTTGCTGCCCGCGGACTGGCGGCAGCGGTCGATGGCCTCGGCCATCAGCTCGTCCACGCCTACGCGTTCGGAGTCGCCGAGCGGGTCGTCGTTCTGCACACGGGAGAGGTCGATCAGCTCCTGCACGAGGCTCGTCAGCCGCGTCGACTCGTACTGCATGCGGCCCGCGAAGCGCTCGACCGCCTCCGGGTCGTCCGCCGCGTCCAGCACCGCCTCGGAGAGGAGGGAGAGCGCACCGACGGGGGTCTTCAGCTCGTGGCTGACGTTGGCGACGAAGTCGCGGCGCACGGCCTCGATGCGGCGGGCCTCGGTCATGTCCTCGACCAGCAGCAGTACGAGCCGGGAACCCAGTGGAGCCACGCGGGCGGAGACGGCGAGGGCCTCGCCGCGGCCCGTGCCGCGCCGCGGGAGGTCCAGGTCGACCTGCCTTATCTCCCCGTCGCGTCTGGTGTCGTGTGCCATCTTCAGCATCGGCTCCACGGCCAGCCTGCCGCCCCGTACGAGACCGAGGGCGTATGCGGCGGAGCTCGCCTTGACCACTTCGTCGGCCTCGTCCAGCACGACGGCCGAGGAACGCAGCACCGACAGGACCGTGTCCACGCCAGGGGGCAGCACGGCCTCCGTGTGCAGGGAAGAGCGGGTGGGGCGGGCCTGGTCGCGCTCGCTCCAGCGGAACGCCAGCATCGCGATCACGCCGGTGAGCACTCCGGCGATCGCTGCCGCTGCGGCGACCGCCGCGTTCACGTTCATGTCTCCAGGCTATGCGCGCCCGCCGACAGCTCCCCATGAGAAGCGGGAGACCTCGAACACTCGTCTCCCAGAGTTCACCTCAGGGTCGGCGCCGATTCACTCATGAGGTCGGCGACGGACGCATTCCGGACGGAGCGTGGGAGCGTGGAGGGCCCGAGGCCCGGCCGTCGGGCCCCTCTGTCGAGAGAACATGCGAGGGAAGGACAGCCATGCGTGACGCGTACCACGAGGAGCTGGACTCGATCAGCGACAGCCTGGTCGACATGGCCAGGTTCGTGGGCTCTGCGATCGGCCGCGCCACGACGGCGATGCTGGACGCGGACCTGAAGCTGGCCGAGAGCGTCATCGCCGCGGACGAGAAGGTCGACGACATCCAACGCGACCTGGAGACCCGCGCCATCCAGCTCCTGGCCCGGCAGCAGCCGGTGGCGACCGACCTGCGGATAGTCGTCACCTCGCTGCGGATGAGCGCCGACCTGGAACGCTCCGGCGACCTGGCGCAGCACGTCGCCAAGGTCGCACGGCTGCGGTTCCCCGACTCGCCCGTACCGAGCGACCTCCAGGCGACGCTGCTGGAGATGGGGCAGCTCGCGCAGCGGCTGATGGCGAAGGCCGCGGAGGTGATCATCACCAAGGACGTCGACCTGGCGCTTCAGCTCGAACAGGACGACGACAAGATGGACGACCTGCACCGCACGCTCTTCCAGCACCTGATGGACGACCGCTGGCACCACGGCATCGAGACGGCCGTCGACGTGACACTGCTCGGCCGCTACTACGAGCGCTTCGCGGACCACGCGGTCTCGGTGGCCCGCCGAGTCGTCTACCTCGTCACCGGGGACTACGCCGACGAGCTGGACCCGGCGTCGGCGGCGGCCGGGGACGGTACGGCTCCGGTCGAGGGCGCCTGAGAGCGTCCAACGTGGGCCGGGGGCCTGGGCGTTGGCGCGTCCGGGGGGCACGCCAACGCCCAGGCGTCTCACGGACGTCGTTCGGGTCTCGTACGGGCCTCGTACGGGCCTCGTACGGGCCGGGTCCGTGCTGACTGGATGCGGACACGCTCGCTCGCCCCGGCTTGCCCTCCCTCACCCAGCCGACGTCCCGCCTCCGAGTCGACGCCTCCTCCGAGCCGACGCCGCATGTGCAACGACGCGCCCTTGATGCGCCCGCCGCCCCGGCCGGAAGGTGGGGAGAAGACCCGGGGAGGAGAGGAGGGAAGTCATGGCTGACCACAGCGATCGGTCCCTGGCCCCCGCGCAGTCTGAGGGCCTGCCGTCCCTGCACGTGCTGAGGTCGTGCGGCTGCGGTCCGGGGTGCCAGTGCGGCTGCCAGTCCGGCGGCCCGTGCCAGTGCGGCGGTAGCTGCGGCTGATCGAAGACCGATGGGACAGGCGCCCCGGTCGCCGACGCGGGCCGGGGCCGTCCGAGCCGCTGAGGGCCCTGCCCGGTTCGACGGGGCAGGGCCCTCAGCTTGTCCGAACGCCGGTGTAGCCGCCCGGCGTCGGCGCGGCGGGCGCGAGTGGGGCTAGCGCAGCGCCGCGAGGCCCTTCTGAAGCTCCTCACGGTTCATCACCGGCTGTACCTCCACCTCCGCGCCCATGGTGCGGAACAGCCGCTCCGCGACGGCGGGGAGCTGGGAGCTCTCCTGCATGTCGAAGACGAAGATGCAGGCGCGCCTGCCGTTGTGCGGGCTGAAGTACGCCGCCTCGGGCTTGAGTTCTTCCATGAGCGAGTCGACCACCTTCTGCATCTGGCCGTTCTCGATCGTCTGGTTCGACATCTGGGTGTCCATGAGGGCTCTGAGCATCATGCGCATGGCAGCGGCTCCTTGAGAGGGCGGCGTGACGGGTTCCGCTCAGCGTCGGCCGCCGTGCGGAACGCGGCAACATCTGCTCGGCCGTACGCCGTATTGAGCGACCGCCGCCGACGGGGAAGTCGCCTCCCGCGCATGTGCGAGCCCCCCGCCCTCGGAAGACCGCGGACAGGGGGCTTCGTGGCGTACCGCTACTTCTTGCCCTGGTTCTTCACGGCCTCGATCGCGGCCTTCGCCGCGTCCGGGTCGAGATAGGTGCCGCCCCGCTTCACCGGGTGGAAGTCGGCGTCCAGTTCGTAGCTGAGCGGGATGCCCGTGGGGATGTTGAGGCCCGCGATGTCCTCGTCGGAGATGCCGTCGAGGTGCTTAACGAGGGCGCGCAGGGAGTTGCCGTGTGCGGCGACCAGGACCGTGCGGCCCGCGAGGAGGTCGGGGATGATGCCGTCGAACCAGTAGGGCAGCATCCGGCCCACGACGTCCTTCAAGCACTCGGTGCGCGGCCTCAGTTCGCTCGGCACGCCCGCGTAGCGCGGGTCGTCGCTCTGGGAGAACTCGGAGCCGTCGGCCAGCTCCGGCGGCGGGGTGTCGTAGGAGCGGCGCCAGAGCATGAACTGCTCCTCGCCAAACTCGTCACGGATCTGCGCCTTGTCCTTGCCCTGGAGGGCGCCGTAGTGGCGCTCGTTGAGACGCCAGGAGCGGCGGACCGGGACCCACAGCCGGTCGGCGGCCTCAAGTGCGAGCTGTGCGGTGCGGATGGCCCGCTTCTGCACGGAGGTGTGCAGGACGTCCGGGAGCAGTCCGGCGTCCTTGATCAACTCGCCGCCGCGGACCGCCTCCTTCTCGCCCTTCTCGGTGAGGTTCACGTCCACCCAGCCGGTGAACAGGTTCTTCGCGTTCCACTCGCTCTCTCCGTGCCGGAGGAGGATCAGCTTGTACGGTGCGTCGGCCATGCGGAGCACCCTACTAAGTGTGTCCGCCGGTGTGTTCGGAGGCGATATCCGGTCGGTCGGCTGTGGCTTGCGCGCACATGTGTCGGTGGCCGGTTCGTCCCTACGGTCACGCCATGACCCCCGAGAACTCCGCCGCTGGCAAACATCCGACGCCCTCTTCGGCGTCGTCGCAGTCGTCGCCGGCCCCGCCGGCACCGTCGTCCTCTTCGTCCTCGTCGCTGCGGCGCATCGTCGCCGCGAGCCTCATCGGCACGACGATCGAGTGGTACGACTTCTTCCTCTACGGTTCGGCCGCAGCGCTCGTCTTCAACAAGCTCTTCTTCCCGGACTCCGACCCGCTGGTCGGCACGCTGCTGTCCTTCCTCACATACGCCGTGGGCTTCGCCGCCCGCCCCATCGGGGCGCTGGTCTTCGGCCACTACGGCGACCGGATCGGCCGTAAGAAGCTGCTGGTCCTCAGCCTGCTGCTGATGGGCGGCGCGACCTTCGGCATCGGGCTGCTGCCCACGCACGCCGCGATCGGCTCCATGGCGCCCGTGCTGCTGACGACGCTCCGCCTCGTGCAGGGCTTCGCCCTCGGCGGCGAGTGGGGAGGCGCGGTGCTGCTGGTCTCCGAGCACGGTGACGCGAAGCGGCGCGGCTTCTGGGCGTCGTGGCCCCAGACCGGCGCCCCCGCGGGCCAGTTGCTGGCGACGGCGGTGCTGGCGGTGCTGACGGCGACGCTGTCGGACGCCGCGTTCATGGGCTGGGGATGGCGTATCCCGTTCCTGCTGTCCGGTGTGCTCGTCGGCATAGGGCTGTGGATACGGCTGGCGGTCGACGAGTCGCCGGTCTTCAAGGAGGCCCGCGAGCGTGCCGAGGCCCGTAAGGCCGAGGCGGCGAAGCTCAGCGGGGAGGAGCAGGTCGAGAAGATGCCGCTGGTGGCGGTGCTGCGCTTCCACTGGAAGGACGTGCTCATCGCCATGGGCGCGCGCATGGCGGAGAACATCACCTTCTACGTCATCACGGCCTTCATCCTCGTCTACGCCACCAGCGAGCTGAAGCTCTCCCAGCAGACCGCGCTCAACGCGGTGCTGATCTCCTCCGCGGTGCACTTCGCGGTCATCCCCGCGTGGGGCGCGCTCTCCGACCGCTTCGGACGGCGGCCGATCTATCTGCTGGGTGCGATCGGCACCGGCCTGTGGGTCTTCCCGTTCTTCGAGCTGCTGAACACCAAGAGCTTCGGCGCCATCGTGCTCGCGGTGATGGTCGGGCTGATCCTGCACGGTGCGATGTACGCGCCGCAGGCGGCGTTCTTCTCCGAGCTGTTCGCCACGAGGCTGCGCTACTCCGGTGCGTCGATCGGCGCGCAGTTCTCGTCGGTCGCGGCCGGTGCGCCCGCGCCGATGATCGCCACCGCGCTGCTCGCGGACTACGGCAGCTCGACGCCGATCGCGCTGTACGTGATCGCCGCGGCGGTGCTCACGGTCGTCGCCGTCGCCTGTGCGAAGGAGACCAGCAAGCGGGACCTCACGAGGATCGGCGAGGACGACGCACTCCCGGACGCGGAGCGCGGGGCCGCCCCGGCCGGGAAGACCTCACCGTCCGACCGCTCGCGCGAGCCGGTGCAGCCGTAGCGCGAGCTGCGTCTCCAGGGCGCGCTCCGGGGACTGCCAGTCGTCGCCCAGCAGCCTGGCCACTCGCTCCAGGCGCTGGGCGACGGTGTTGACGTGGACGTGCAGTTCGTCCTTGGCGCGTGCCGGGCTCATGCCGCATGCGAAGTAGGCGTCCATGGTGGCCACCAGATCGGTGCCGCGGCGTGCGTCGTAGTCGAGTACGGGTCCGAGTGTGCGGCGTACGAAACTCCCCACGTCGCGGCTGTCGGTGAGCAGCATGCCGATGAAGCCGAAGTCCTCGGCGGCGGCGCCCTCTCCGGACCGGCCCAGCAGGCGGAGCGCGTCCACACAGCGGCGCGCCTCCGGATAGGCCGCGGCGACGGCGCCCGACTCGGCGGCGGGCGCCGCCACCGCCGCGGACGCGCCCACGGTGACGGGCGCTCCCGCCGAGTGCCCCAACTCGTAGGCGATCTCCCGCGCGAGCTGCGAGGGGCCGCCGTCGGCGGGGAGCGGCAGCAGCAGCACGATGCCGCCGTCCCTGGCGGCGGCCAACCCGTGGCGCGTGGCGGCGAGATGGGACGCGGCGGCCCACAGGCGCTGCCGCCCCAGGCTCTGCTCCTTCTCCTTCTCCCCGGCCGCATCTCCGGCCGGGCCGCGCTTCTCGGCGGCCGGGCCGCGCTTCTCGGCGGCCGTGCCGCCCAGGCCGCCTTCGCCGGGCTCTCCCCCGCCGAGCCCGTCGAGGCGGGCGCTGAGCAGTACGTGCGGCGCGTCGAGGTCGGCCTCCAGCCGCGCCGCACGGTCGCGCAGCAGCCGGGGGTCGTGGCGGGTCGAGTCGAGCAGGTCGTCGAGGAGTTCGCCGCGTACGCGCTGTTCCGCCTCGCCCGCGGAGCGGCGCGCCAGCAGCAGCAGGGACGTGACCATGGCGGCTCGTTCGAAGGTGCGCTGGTCGACCGGGTCGAGCACGGGATGGCCGTGCAGCACGAGCGCGCCGAGGAGTTCGCCGCCCGCGGAGACGGCGGTGACCCACGTGCCGTCGTCGCGCATGGCGTAGCCGGCGCTGCGGGAGCGTTCCACGGCGGGACGTGCCGACGCCGTCGACGGCTCCACGAACTCGACGCGCCCGGCGAGCACTTCGGAGACCGCGGCGGAAACGTCCGTCACGTCCCCGCCGCGCAGCACCAGTTCGGTGAGCCTGTCGTGCACGTCGCTGGCGCGTTCGATCGTCTCGTTGGCGCTCTCCAGCTCGGCCATCGCGTCGCGGGTCTCGGAGAGCAGCCGGGCCGTGTCGATGGCCACGGCGGCGTGGGCGGCGAACGAGCCGAGCAGCGCGATCTGTTCGCGTTCGAAGACGCGGGCGCGGCGGTCTGCCGCGTACAGGACGCCGATGACGTCCCGCCCGCCGAGCAGCAGCGGCACGCCCAGAATGGCGACCAGGCCCTCCTCGTTGACGGCGGAGTCGATGGGGCCGGTGTGCCGGAAGCGTTCGTCCGCGGGGTAGTCGTCCGTGACGTACGGGCGTGCCGTCTGCGCCACGAGGCCGCCCAGCCCCTCGCCCATGCCCAGCCGTAGCTGCTGGAAGCGGGCGGATACCGAGCCCTCGGTGACGCGCATGTACGTGTCGCCGCGTTCGTGGTCGGTGAGGGTCATGTACGCGACCTCGGTGCCCAGCAGGGAGCGGGCCCGCTGCACGATGGCGCGGAGCACGTCGTCCAGGTCGCGCAGCCCCGCCAGGTCGTGAACCGTCTCGATGAGCGCCGTCAGTTCGGCCTCGCGCCTGCGGCGTCCCTCCAGCTCTGCGCGAATCCGCAGGGCGAGCTGCTTGCCGCTCTCCAGGGAGGCCAGCTCCTCGGGGGGCGCTCCGGCCTCGCGGGCGCGGGCGAGCGGTTCGTCGTACGCCTCGGCGGGGGCTCGGCGTGCGAGGAGTTCCAGGAAGGCGGCGTGGGGCGGCGGGGCTTCGGGCATGGTCACAGCCTTACCCGTGGTGCGGGGCGTGACGCCAGGGGCGGATGAGCCCCGGCCGGCGCGGGGCCGGGCCCGCTGCCGGGCCGGAGGCCGGACCCCGCGCCGGGGCCTGAGGTGGGGCCTGAGGTGGGGCCTGAGATGGGGGCGGGTCCCCGGCCCCGGGTGGGCGCCTCGGCCGTGCCGGAAGCCGGCGCCGACGCCGGACCTCCCGCCGCGGCGAGTGCCGGCGCCGGGGCCGGGGCCGGACCCCCGGCCGCACCCGGGCCTCGACCCATCGTCAGTGCGCTGTCCAGCCGCCGTCGAGCGGCAGCGAGGCTCCCGTGACGAAGGACGCCTGCGGCGCGCACAGATACGCCACCGCCTCGGCGACCTCCTCCGGCTCCAGCAGCCGCTTCAGCGCGGAGTCGGCGAGCAGGATCTCCGAGACGACGCGTTCGGCGGGGATGCCGTGCGCCTCGGCCTGGTCGGCGATCTGCCGCTCGACCAGCGGCGTACGTACGTAGGCGGGGTTGACGCAGTTGGATGTGACGCCGTGCTCGGCGCCCTCCAGCGCGGTGACCTTGGACAGGCCCTCCAGCCCGTGCTTGGCGGAGACGTAGGCCGACTTGTAGGCGGAGGCACGCAGCCCGTGCACGGACGAGATGTTCACGATCCGGCCCCAGCTCTGCCCGTACATGTGCGGGAGGGCGCCGCGTATGAAGCGGAAGGGCGCCTCCAGCATCAGCGTCAGCAGGCGGCGGAAGTCCGCGGGCGGGAACTCCTCGATGGGGCGCACCAGTTGGGCCCCCGCGTTGTTGACGAGTACGTCGCTCCCCGCCGCGAGATCCTCCGCCGCGTCCAGGCCCTCGGAGTCGGTGAGGTCGAGGGGGTACGGCTGGACCGAGCCGCCTGCCTCCACGTCCTGGAGTGACCGCAGCCCGTCGGCGTCGCGGTCCACCGCCCGCACCTTGGCGCCGGCCGACGCCAGTCTCAGGGCGCACGCACGGCCGATGCCGCTCGCGGCACCGGTGACCAGCGCGGTGCGTCCGGTCAGGTCGAGGGCGACGGAGTGCGGGCCGGAGTGGGAGCCGGGTGTCTGCTGCTCGGTCATGCGGTCACGCTAGGACGGTGCGCAGCGGGCGCCCAATGTGGCGGCGCCACACTCACATCCGTGCACCGCTGGACGTACGACACGTTCGGGGGCCCGCTTCGGCGGCTCTACGGTCGGTGCGTTCCCCCACGGGACACCTCTGGACCCACCCCCCCACGGGCGCCCATGGGACCCCACGGAACACCCCCCACAGAAGGAGCGCCATGAAGGCACAACGCTCGAAAGCCGCTCTGCTGCTCACCACACTCACCGCGCTGACGGTGCTGACCACCACCGCGCTCACCGCGCTCACCGGGGCCACGTCCCAGGCCGCCTCCCCGTACGGGAAGAGCGCCGCGGCGGCCGGCCTGGAGAAGGTCGGCGACTTCGGCTCCAACCCCGGGGCGCTGAGCATGTACCGCTACGCCCCCGACGGGCTGCCGAAGAAGAGCCCCGTCGTCCTCGCCCTGCACGGCTGCACACAGGACGCCGCGACGTACTTCGAAGGTGCCGGCTGGCAGAAGGCCGCGGACGACGGGAAGTTCGCGGTCGTCGCACCTCAACAGGAGCAGGCCAACAACGCGAAAAAGTGCTTCAACTGGTTCCAGTCCGGCGACACCGACCGGGACAAGGGCGAAGCGCAGTCGATCAAGCAGATGGTGGACCGCACGGTCGCCGATCTCGACGCCGACCCCTCACGGGTCTTCATCACGGGCCTCTCGGCGGGCGGCGCCATGACGGCGTCGATGCTGGCCGCCTATCCGGACGTCTTCAAAGGCGGAGCGATCGTGGCCGGTCTGCCGCACGGCTGCGCGAACACCGTCGCCGAGGCGTTCACCTGCATGAACCCCGGCGCTTCCAAGAAGGCCGCCGACTGGGGCGACCTCGTACGTGCCGAGAACCCGGACTACTCGGGAGCCCGGCCGAAGGTGTCGGTCTGGCACGGCACCGGCGACACGACCGTGGCACCGATGAACGCCGAGGAGTCCGTCAAGCAGTGGACGGACGTGCTCGGGGCCGACCAGAAGGCCGACGCCACTGAGAAGTTGCAGGGCGGCACCACCCGCTCCGACTACCGGAACGCCGACGGCGACGTCGTCGTACGCGGCTATCTCGTGGACGGCATGCCGCACGGCACCCCCGTGAAGCCCGACGAGGGCTGCGGCAAGGCCGGGAAGCACTTCCTCGACACCATCTGCTCGACCAGGCACATCACCGCGGACTGGGGGCTCGGAGGCTGACACAGGTCCCTCCCCGTTCCCGGGCGCTCCCCCGGAGGTGCCTGCTGCACGCGCCCCTGGTGCAGCCGGCCGCTCACACCTCTGGGGGAGCACGCCTCCCCCCTGCGGGTCCCCTTCGTACGGGAGCACATCTCCGCGTCCACAGGCCCCTGTTCAGGGACGGCGCCACTTCTCACGGTCCCGATGCGGACGCCGCCGAGAACGTGAGGACACCCGGGCGGCCTTCCCCGCGAGCGTTCCGCTCGCGCTCCTCACACGATGGAACAGGCGTCGGCAGCAACGCGTCGCCGCCGTCCACGTGCAGGAACACGAGAAGGGACACAAATGAAGAACCTCGCACGCGCGATAACAACGGCCGGTGTCGCGATCGCGGTCGGACTCGTCGGCGTTCCCTCGGCCTCGGCTGTGGTGAAGGAGGCCGGGAAGACCGCCGCGGCGGCCAAGTCCTCCGCCCCGGCGAAGAAGACCTCGGCCTCGGCACCGGCGGAGACCACGGCCGTGAAGGCGGCCCTGGCCTCCTCGCGCCCGGTCACCGTGAACGTCTACTACGTGATGCACGACGGACGCGTAGTGAGCGAGCAGGGCCCGGGCAACTCCGCGGCACATCAAGTCGAGGGCAACTCCGGCGCGGTCGACATGCAGACGCAGAACGAGCCGATCACGACGGGCGACTTGAACGCGGAGCAGAACAAGGGCGACACGACCTTCGAGGTCGAGGGTTCGGAGCAGGACACGGGAGAGGTCTCCTGATTCCCTGACCGCCGCTTCCGAGGAAGCCCGTCATGCCCGGTACGCACCCGGGCGGCGCGTCCGGCGAGGCCCCGTCGTCAGCCCCGCTTGCCGCCGTCCGGTGTGCCCCCCGTCAGATGAGTGAACGCATCGAGGTTGCGGGTCGACTCCCCCCGGGAGGTGCGCCACTCGTACTCGCGCCGGATCGCCGACGCGAAACCCATCTCCAGCAGGGTGTTGAAGGAGCCGTCGGCGTTCTCCAGCACCGTTCCCAGCAGCCGGTCCACCTCCTCCGTGGTGACGGCGGCCAGCGGGAGCCGCCGGCGAGATAGACGTCGCCGAGCTTGTCCAGGGCGTAACTCACCCCGTACAGGCGGGTGTTGCGCTCCAGCAGCCAGCGGTGCACCGCCGCGTGGTTCTCGTCGGGGCAGCGCACCACGAAGGCGTTGACCGAGAGCGAGTGCCTGCCGACGGCCAGGGAGCAGGTCGTCGACAGCTTGCGGGTGCCGGGGAGGGTGACGACATACGTTCCCTCCGCCGGGCTCTCCCAGTCCAACTCGGCCTCGCGCAGGGCCCGTTCGACGGTGCCGCGGGCACGGCGCACGGCAGCGGTCCCGCCGGAGGCCCCGTTGGCCGCTTCGGTGCTTTCGGTGCTTTCGGTGCCTTCGGCGTTCTCGGTGCCCTTGGTGTCTGCGGTGCTCCCGACGCCGTCGGCGCCTCTAGCCCCGTCGCCGTCCTGTGCGTGGGCGTCAGCGTCAGCCATGGGCCGATCGTAGGCGACGGCGCCTGTCGTGGATCGCCTCGGCATAGACGTCGAGGGTGGCCGCCGCCGCGGCGTCCCAGCCGAACTCGGCCGCGTGCCGTGCCGCTGCCTCGCCCATCCGCTCCACTGCCTCGTGCGGGCCGAACCGCCTCTGCCCGGCGGGCACTTCATGCCCTCCGTCAGGCGACGGGGTGACGAACCTCCGCAGCGCGTCCGCGTAGGCGCCCGGCTCGTGCCCGTGCACCAGGAGGCCGCTGACCCCGTCCCGTACCGCGACCGGCAGCCCGCCCACCGCCGCCGCGATCACCGGCGTCCCGCACGCCTGCGCCTCCACCGCGACCAGCCCGAACGACTCGCTGTACGACGGCATGACGAGCACGGTCGCGGCCCGGTACCAGTCGGCCAGCTCCTCCTGGTCCACCGGCGGGCAGAAGCGCACCACGTCCGAGATCCCCAGCTTCGCCGCCAGCTTGTGCAGCCGTTCCGGCCTGGCAAGCCCGCTGCCGCTGGGCCCGCCCACGACCGGCACCAGAAGCCGCCGCCGCAGCCCCGGGTCCTCCCCTACGAGCAGCGCCACGGCACGCAGCAGGATGTCGGGGGCCTTCAACGGCTGTATCCGCCCGGCGAACAGCGGGATCAGCGCGCCCTGCGGCAGCCCCAGCCGGGCGCGTGCCGCAGCACGGCCGTCCGCGGGCCGGAAGCGCTCCAGATTGACACCGGGGTGTACGACGGCGGTGCGCGCCGGGTCGGCCTCGTAGTGCCGAACCAGGTCGTGCGCCTCCTCCGCCGTGTTGGCGATGAGCCTGTCGGCGGCGCGCACTATCTGCGTCTCGCCGATGACGCGGGCCGGGGGCTCGGGGCTGTCGCCCTCGGCGAGGGCGGCGTTCTTGACCTTGGCCATGGTGTGCATGGCGTTGACGAGCGGTACGCCCCAGCGCTGCGCGGCGAGCCAGCCGACGTGCCCGGACAGCCAGTAGTGGGAGTGCACCAGGTCGTAGTGGCCGGGCCGGTTGCCCGCCCACGCCTGCATCACGCCGTGCGTGAACGCGCAGAGCTGCGCGGGCAGTTCCTCCTTCGCCAGCCCCTCGTAGGGGCCCGCGTCGATGTGCCGTACGAGGACCCCGGGCGCCAGCTCGACGCTTGGCGGAAGCGCGGCCGACGTCGCACGCGTGAAGATCTCCACCTGGGTGCCGTGTGCGGCGAGCTGCTTCGCCAGTTCGACGATGTAGACGTTCATGCCGCCCGCGTCGCCCGTGCCCGGCTGGTGCAGCGGGGAGGTGTGGACGCTGAGCATGGCGACCCTGCGGGGCCGCCTGGCGGAGCCGAGCCTCAGCCGCGGCCGCTGCTGAGGCAGGGAGTCCCGGCCGGGCCTCAGGCCCCGGGGGAGGGTACGGAGCTGGCCGAGCCGCGCCATGTACTGGCTCACGCGCGAATGCCTCCTCGTATGGAGCGCCTGCCGTGCAGGGCCGTGCCGGTCCCGCGGATCGCGGATGCCGCTGTCGCGTATGCGGCCGTGACGTACTCGCGGAGGGATGGACTCCCGCCGGTACGGGTCCCGGGGCGGCCCGCGACCTGCGGAATTCCCCCGCGAATCCGCCGCGAGGAACTCGGCCCCGTAACCCGGAACACCGGAGGGGTCCGCTCCCATTTCCGCTTTGCCTAATCGTGACAAGCGGCGGGCAGGGGTGATCGGGCCGGGGCCAGGCCCGGCCGGGGCTTCTGGCAGCCGCCGCCCTGCTCCGCTCCCGCCCCGCCCTCGTACGCTCATGACATGACCGCCCGCCCCACGCCCCGCCCCCAGGGGACCGTGACGCGCGGAACCACCAGCCCCAACCGGCTGCGCCGCATGGACCGCTGGATCGCCGCCGTCCACGCGCCCGCGCTGCGCCGCGCGGCCGCGGCGGAACCGCGTCCCGGCCGAAGCAGTCACGTGGCGAGCGGTCCCGCAGAGCGCGGGCCCGCAGCGAACCCCGGGCAGACGCCCAGCCGGCCGACGGTGGTCGACCTCGGCTTCGGCGCGGCACCGTGGACCGCGGTCGAGCTGTTGCAGCGGCTGCGCAAGGTCCACGCGGACGTCCGTGTCGTCGGCGTCGAGATCGATCCGGAACGGGTCGCAGCGGCACGCCCGTACGAACGTGACGGCCTGACGTTCCTGCGCGGCGGCTTCGAGGTGCCGCTGCCGGGCGGTGTGCGCCCGTCGCTGATACGGGCGGCGAACGTGCTGCGCCAGTACGAGGAGGCGGAGGTCGCCCCGGCGTGGGCGCTGCTGTGCTCGCGCCTGTCCACGCCAGACGGGCTGCTGGTCGACGGCACCTGCGACGAGATCGGCCGCCGCCACGTATGGGTCGCGCTCGGCCCGGAGGGTCCTCGGACGGTCACCTTCGCCGCCCGGCTCGCCTCGCTGACGGCACCCTCGGATCTGGCGGAGCGGCTGCCGAAGGCGCTCATCCACCGCAACGTCCCGGGGGAGCCGGTCCATGCGTTCCTGCGCGACTTCGACCGGGCGTGGGCGACGGCCGCCCCGTACGGAGCGCTGAGCGCCCGGCAGCGCTGGATAAGGGCGGTGCGTGCCCTCGCCGGCGAGTGGCCGTTGACGGACGGCCCGCAGCGCTGGCGCCAGGGCGAGGTCACCGTCGCCTGGGGTGCCCTCGCCCCGCGCGCCTACGGATAGACCGCGACGGCCCGTACGGCCGTACGGACCGAACGAACCCGCCCGGCCCGGCCCGCACACAGGGTCGTCAGGCCGCGCTCATCAGCTCAGCACGCCCGAAGAGCAGGGCGTACCCCTGGGGCAGGTCCGCGAGAACCTCGTCGGTCAGGTCGTCGCCGCAGACCTCCCCCAGCACCGAGAGCACCGAGCTGACGTCCCAGCGCGCGGTCGCGGTCGTCGCGCCGTCGAGACGGCTCGCCACGGCCTCGACGAACTCCGCCGCGGTGAGCGGCTTCGTCGCCGGGAGCTGGTATCTGAGCGTCTCCGCCGCGGTCGCGGGCAGCCGCCCGGCGACCTGTTCGCGGACGCCGTTCGTCAGATGGCCGCCCAGAGCCGAAAGCACGACTCGGATGACCTGCTTCGTCTCGGCGTCCGTCGCGTAGCGGCCGTACTCACGGACTCGGGTCACGAGTTCGTTCCACTGCATACCTGTTTGGTCCCTTCCCCTCACATGCCGGTGGCCTCGAAGGCCGCCGCTCTCCGGAGTGCCCCGGAGAGCGGCAGAAAATGTGCAGCAGAGTCGAATGTCACATCGGTACCGGCTGTGACTTCTGCCTCAGTGGCGTCGGCGCCGACGCCACTCGCGACGGCCTTTCAGCCTGTGAGCTGCCGGTCCGAGGAATTGCCTCCGCTGATCTCGATCTTGCGGGGCTTCGCCTGCTCGGCCACGGGGATGCGGAGCGTCAGCACGCCCGCGTCGTACGAGGCGTCGATCCGCTCGGAGTCCAGAGTGTCGCCGAGGAAGAGCTGGCGGCTGAACTTGCCCGCCGGGCGCTCCGCGGCGATCAGCTCCGCGCCCTCCGGTGCGGGCGAGCGGCGTTCGGCGTGGACGGTGAGCACGTTCCGCTCCACGTCCAGATCGATGCTCTCGGGGGCGACCCCGGGCAGATCGAAGTGGATCACGAAGTCGTCGCCAGAGCGGTAGGCCTCCATCGGCATCCCCGCGGGCCGTGACTCGGTCCCGAAGATCTGCTGGGTGAGGCGGTCGAACTCCCTGAAGGGGTCGGTACGCATGAGCATCACGGTCATCTCCTTCCGTGGACTGCACTCCCGTGCGATGCCCTGTGCTTTCTTATATACACCGACCCGAGGAAAGTTGACAAACACAGGCTCAACTTCGCCTGGCGCCTCGCCTCGCTTAGCGCGCCGCCTTCCCCGGCTCCATACGGGAGCACCGTGAATGCGCAGGTCAGAGCCGCGTCCCCGCAGGGGTCATAGCGTCCGCTGCGCTGCTTCCGCCTTGTCGTTCCTGTCGCTCCTGTCGGCTCTGTCGCTTCTGTCGCTATCGCTCCTGTCGGTCTTGTCCCTCGTGCCGCTCATGCCGCCCCTGCCGCTCACCACCTGCTGCCAGAGCCCGCGGAACTCCCGCCGCGCCGACTCCGCCTCCTGTCGCTGCCCGGCGTGGAGCACGCCCAGCGCATACGCGGTGGCCGGCGCGATCCGGGGCGTACGGGCCGCGGCGGCGGCGGCCTCGGCGGCCTCGATCGCGTCGCGGTGCGCGTCGAGTGCGGCGCTCGCCGCCACGAGAAGGTCGTCGGGGCCAGTCGCGACGGCCCGGTCGTGAGGGAGATGCTGGGGCTGTGCGAGGTGCGCGTCGTGCGCTGCCTCGGCGATGTCCCTTTCCGTACGGGCTCCCGTACGGGCTTCAGTACGGGCCGCTGTACGGGCATCCGTGCGCGCATCCGTTCGTCCCGCTGTGCGGGCCTCCGCCCCGGCATCTGTGCGGACGTCCGTGCCGGTGCGCGGTTCGCCCGCAGTGCCCGCATGCCCGCCTCCTTCGCGGGCTCCGCCCGGCGGCTGCCCGTCCGCCGCGCACAGCACCTCACGTGCGTATCTGTGGTGCCGCAGCAGTATCCGCACCTCCAGCCAGGCCGCGTCCTGTCTGCTCTGTGAGTCACCGCCGGTACGTGCCGCCCCCGGGTCCGGGCCCTCGGGACCCTCGCGGCGGCCCGCGTAGGCCCTCGACGCAGGGGGCAGCGACTCGACGGCGTGCACGAGGCGCTCCCACGCGCGCTCCGCCGGGGGCAGGAGAAGGGTCCCGGCCGAGCCGCGTGCCGCGTCCGGTGCCAGCGGCACCTCGTAGGCGAGGAGGGCGACCGCGTCCGCGACCGCGTGGAAGCGGGAGGAGACCAGGGCCTCGAGAGCGGCCGAGTGCGCCCGGCTGCGCGCCAGACTGTGCTGCCGCTCCAGCAGGGCGGCCGCACGGTCGCCGCCCACGCCCTCGACGGCGAGCCGGTGCAGCGCGGCGAGCAGCCGGGCCTGACGGGCGGCACATCGGTACTCGTACGCCAACGTGCCCGACAGGCGGCGCAGTTCGGCGCTCAGCTCGTCGGCCCAGGCGGCGTCCACGAACGACCGGTAGGTGAGCAGCGCGGAGCCGATACGCCGTGACGCGCGCCGTAGCTGCCGTACCGCGTCGGCCGCCGCCGTGGCCGTCTGCGCGCTGCTCGCGCTCTCCTGGTGCAGGCGCAGGCTGCGCATGAAGTCGGCCGCCCACGCGTTGAGACAACCGCTCAGCACCTCGGCCGCGTCGGCGGTCTCCAGCGTCCTCGCCGGTGCGGCGCAGCCACCGCCTCCGATCGGACCGGCGGGCCCGGCGGCTCCGCCCGCACCGCCATGCCCGGCGGCTCCGGCCGGACCGGCCGTGCTCGCGGACCCGGCGGTCCCGGCGGGCCCTGCGAGGTCTCCCCCTCGTACCCTCACGGCTCCGTCACCCCCTCACCCCGTCGGTCGGTCTCTCCGAACCCGTAGTGCGTCTGTCGGTACGCGCGTCAGTCCGGCGGGGCCGTCAGCCCGGCGCCGGTCCGCGCCGCCGTCTGCGGCCCTCGATCAGCGACTCCTGGATGTTGCGCAGCGGCTGTCCGTCCGCGTCGTGTGCGTGGCGCGTCCATCCGCCGTCGGGGCCCAGGTGCCAGGAGGCGGTGTCGTCGGCCATGCCGGTCTCCAGCAGACGCGTGAGGGTGGCCCGGTGCGCGGGGTCGGTCACGCGGACCAGTGCCTCGATACGGCGGTCCAGATTGCGGTGCATCATGTCGGCGCTGCCCAGCCAGATTTCCGGATCTCCGCCGTTCCCGAACGCGAAGATCCGTGAGTGCTCCAGGAAGCGCCCGAGGACGCTGCGCACCCGTACCGTCTCGCTCAGGCCCTCGACTCCCGGGCGCAGCGCGCAGATTCCACGCACCCACAGATCGACGGGCACGCCCTCGCGCGAGGCCCGGTAGAGGGCGTCGACGACCGCCTCGTCCACGATGGAGTTGAGCTTGAAGCGCACGTACGCGGGCTCTCCCGCGCGATGTCTGCGCACCTCGCGCTGGATGCGCGAGATCAGCCCGTCCCGCAGCGAGGTGGGCGCGACGAGCAGCCGCCGGTAGGTCTCACGGCGCGAGTAGCCGGAGAGGCGGTTGAACAGGTCGGACAGATCGGCGCCGACCTGCTGGTCCGCGGTCAGCAGCCCCAGGTCCTCGTAGAGGCGTGCCGTCTTGGGGTGGTAGTTGCCTGTGCCGACGTGTGCGTAGCGGCGCAGCGTGTCGCCTTCCTGCCGCACCACCAGCGAGAACTTGCCGTGCGTCTTGAGCCCGACCAGCCCGTGCACCACATGGCAGCCGGACTCCTCCAGCTTCCGCGCCCACTTGATGTTCGCCTGCTCGTCGAAGCGTGCCTTGATCTCGACGAGCACCAGCACCTGCTTGCCGGACTCGGCCGCGTCTATCAGCGCGTCGACGATCGGGGAGTCGCCCGAGGTGCGGTAGAGCGTCTGCTTGATCGCCAGCACGTCCGGGTCGGCCGCCGCCTGCTCCAGGAACGCCTGTACGGACGTGGAGAAGGAGTCGTAGGGGTGGTGCAGCAGTATGTCGCGCTCCCGCAGCGCGGCGAAGACGTCCGGCGGCTGCGCCGACTCCACCTGCGCCAGGTCCCGCTGCGTACCGGCCACGAACTTCGGGTACTTCAGGTCCGGCCGGTCCATCGCCGAGACGATGCCGGACAGGCCGGTCAGGTCCAGCGGGCCGGGCAGCGGATAGACCTCGGCCTCCGAGACGTTCAACTCCCGTACCAGCAGGTCCAGTACGTACGGATCGATCGACTCCTCGACCTCCAGGCGCACCGGGGGACCGAAGCGGCGCCGTAGCAGCTCCTTCTCCAGCGCCTGCAGGAGGTTCTCGACGTCGTCCTCCTCGACCTCCAGGTCCTCGTTGCGCGTCACACGGAACATGTGGTGCGCGAGTACCTCCATGCCGGGGAACAGCTCCTCCAGGTGCGCGGCGATGACGTCCTCGACGGGCACGTAGCGGTGCGGCGACGCCTCCAGGAAGCGCGAAAGCAGCGGTGGAACCTTCACACGTGCGAAGTGCTGGTGGCCGCTCACCGGGTTGCGTACGACCACGGCGAGATTGAGCGACAGTCCCGAGATGTACGGAAAGGGGTGGGCGGGGTCGACCGCGAGGGGCGTCAGCACGGGGTAGATCCGCTGCCGGAAGAGGGTGAAGAGCCGGGCCTGCTCCTTGTCGGTCAGGCCGTCCCAGCGGAGCAGATGCAGGCCCTCGGCGGCGAGCGCGGGCGCGATGTCCCGCTGGTAGCAGTCCGCGTGCCGCGCCATCAGCTCGCGCGAGCGCGTCCAGATCTGTTCGAGGGCCTCACGGGGCTGGAGCCCTGACGCGGAGCGCGTGGCGACCCCGGTCGCGATGCGGCGCTTGAGCCCCGCGACGCGGACCATGAAGAACTCGTCCAGATTGCCGGCGAAGATCGCGAGGAAGTTGGCGCGCTCCAGCAGCGGCGCCTCATCGTCCTCGGCGAGTTCCAGCACGCGTTCGTTGAAGGCGAGCCAGCTCCGCTCGCGGTCCAGGAAGCGGTCGAGCGGCAGATCGTCGAGCTGCCCTTCCTGGGAGGAGAGCGCGTCCGCCGGATAGACGTCGGGGTCGGAGTCGAGGTCCGGGTCCAGGTCGGGGAGGGTGCCGCCGCCGGCGCGGCGCGTCGCCGGTCCGGACGTGACGGCGTAGGCGACTTCGTGACCGGTCTCGTCGCGGGTGTCGTACGGGGCGTCGTAGTGCGAGTCGTGCTGGGGGTCGCCGTGGGGGTCGAGACGTGGATCGAAGGGAGCGTGGGCGGGGGGCGCGGATGCGGCACGCGAGGTGGGCTCGCTCATGGCCCCATTGTTCCCCGCGCCGGTGACAGCGGTAGGGGCGCGAAGGCGACGAGCGGGGAGCTGCATTCCGCGATGCTCACAAGCGCGTCTTAATCAGCGGTTACGCACACATGGCCGCCGGGCGAGCGCCGCGCCACCGGCACGGGGGCCGCCGACAGGTGCGCCGCCGCCGGGCGAGCGCGCCCCCGTACCCCCAGGGGCGCAAGGTCCAGGGGGAGCTCAGCTCTCCGTGCGGTACATCAGGTCCGTCTCGTACGTCGTGAAGCCCAGCCCTTCGTAGACGTTGACGGCCGCCAAGTTGTCGGCGTCGACGTAGAGCATCGCGGTCGGCAGGCCCCTGTCGCGCTCCAGATGGCGCAGCCCGATCGCCGTGAGCGCCTTGCCCAAGCCGGTGCCCTGCGCCTCCGGGGCGACGCCCAGCACATAGACCTCGCCGAGCTGCTCCGCGCTGTGCACCTTCGTCCAGTGGAAGCCGACGAGCCTGCCCTCGCGCTCGGCCAGGAAGAAGCCCGACGGGTCGAACCAGGGCTGCGCCTTCCTGTCGTCCAGGTCGCGCTGGGTGAGGCTGCCCTGCTCGGGGTGGTGCGCGAAGGACGAGGCGTTCAGCGCCAGCCACTCCTCGTCGTCCTCGCCGGGCCGGAACGTACGCACCGTCACTCCCTCCGGCAGCACCGGCTCCGGCAGGGCGGGAGCCGACTGCGGGCCCCCCTCGGTCAACGGCCGCCGCATCTGGCGCAGTTCACGGAAGAGACTGAGCCCGAGGACCTGCGCGAGATGGCGTGCGGCGGGGTGGCCGCCGTGCGCCCACACCCGCAGCCGCTTGCCGGACTCCTTGAGCAGCGCCTGGCCGAGCTGCCGTCCGTAGCCGCGGCCCCGGTGCGAGGGGTGCACGGCCAGTTCGCCCGTGGGCGGTTCGACGGGGTCGGTGTCCTCGAGCTGTGCGTAGCCGACGAGTTGGCCCTCCTGACGCAGAAGCAGATGCCGCACGCCCTCACGGCGTCCGCCGCGGAGCTGGAGCCTGCCCTGCTCGGAGAGGGGCGACTGACCGTCCGTGCGCGCCGACTCGTCGATCAGCGACTGCGCGTCCCGTACGACCTCGGTCGACGCCTCGTCCACTACCACCACGTCGCTCATGCCACGACTTTACGAGACGGCGGCAGCGGTCCACCTCCCGCCTGTCGCGAACGCGGGGAGATGTACTCAGGGTTCACGGCAGGTATGCGGCCCGTGTCCGGTCGGCGGCCGGCCCGGATGCGGCCTCTTGGCGCGGCACGCGGCAGGTACGCGGCGGCTACGGACCCGCTGGGTGGCGACTACGAGGCGACTACGAGGAGGACCCGTACAGGCCGCAGGTGTACGGGCAGCCGGTGTACGGGCGGGGCCGGGCGCCTCGGCCGGGCCGGGCGCCCGGAGCCTTCCCGGAGTCTCAAGAGGCCGCTCCGTAAGGCGACTTGGCGCGTGCCTCACGCAGCGCGCTCCCCCACCATTCGAGCTGACCCAGCATCCGCGCGGCGGCGGCCGAGCTGCCCGCCTCGTCACGGGGGCGCCCGTCACGGTCGAAGCGCTCCCAGGCCATGTGGAAGCTGAGGGTCTCGCGGACGGTGACGGCGTGCAGTTCGGCGAAGACCTGGCGCAGATGCTCAACTGCCCGCTGCCCACCGGCCATACCGCCGTACGAGACGAACCCGGCGGGCTTGGCCTGCCACTCGTCGCGGAACCAGTCGATCGTGTTCTTCAGCGGAGCCGGAAAGCTGTGGTTGTACTCGGGCGTCACGACCACGAAGGCGTCGGCGGCGGCCAGCCGCCGGGACAGCCGGGTGTGCACGGCCTCCACCGCGGGCGGCATCGGTGCGCCGAACTTCGTGAAGGCGACAGGGAGTTCGTGCTCGGCTTCGGCGAGATCGATGACGTCGACCTCGTAGGCCCCGTGCTTCCGCGCCTCCTCGGCGAACCAGCGCGAGACGACCGGCCCGAAGCGCCCCTCCCGGACGCTGCCGACGATCAAGGCGAGCCGCAGCAGGCCCGCGTCTCCCTGGCCGGTGCCTGCCCGGTCCACGTGAGGCTCCTCCGCTTGGATCGGTCCCGCTTCGACCGGCTCCGCTTCGACCGGTCCCGCTTCGACCGGCTCCGCTTCGTGGTTCTCCGCCGCGGTCGGCGCCGTGGTGTCGGCGGTGCCGGTGGGGTGCGCCGTGCTCACTGTGCCTGGCATGGGGTCTCTCCTCGTAGGCGGTGGTCGGGACGGACGCGCGTGCGCCGTCGGCGGACGCCGGACCTGACGGCCGCGACGGTGACGGTGACGCGGCCTCGACGACCGCCCCCAGGCTCAGACATGAAGTTGAGTTGAAGTCAAGCTTCGGCTTCCGGCGCGGCTCCAGCCGGACCCGCCGCCCGGCAGGGCACCGGCGACCGGCCCGGCTCTCGCCCCGTTATGCGTCCCGCCGCCCGCCCGGCGGCGCCCCCGGTGCACCCGGCGGACCCGGCGGACCCGGCGGACCCGGCGCCCGACCCGGTCGCCCAGCCGCCTCCTCCTCCGCCTCCGGTTCCGGCCGCGGCGATCCCGGGAGGCTCAGCACCGCCACCGTGCCCCCGCCCTCCGCGGCCTCCAGCGTCACCTCGCCACCGGCCTGCCGTGCGGTTCGGGCCGCGATGGACAGCCCCAGACCCGACCCCGGCAGGCTCCGCGCCGACGGCGAACGCCAGAACCGGTCGAAGACGTAAGGCAGTTCGTCGTCGGCGATCCCCGGGCCGTGGTCGCGCACCCGCAGCGTCCCACCGGTCAGCTCCGCCTCGACCGTGCCGCCGTCCGGGCTGAACTTCACCGCGTTGTCCAGCAGGTTGACCACCGCCCGCTCCAGCGCCGCTGGTTCGCCGCACACGTACCAGGGCTCCGTGCGTACGGCGACCGTGATGCCGCCGCCGCGCAGCCGCACCCGTTCCGCCGCCCGCCGGGTGATCTCGTGCAGCGCGATGCCCGCGACCGGCCCGCCGCCCGGCGGCATCTCACGTGACAGCTCCTGCAAGTCCCCGACGAGCGCCGCGAGTTCGCTCATCTGCGCCCGTACCGACTCCAGCAGCGCCCGCCGGTCCTCACCCGGCAGCGAGCGTCCCGACTCCTCGGCCCTCACCAGCAGCTCGATGTTCGTACGCAGCGACGTCAGCGGTGTACGCAGCTCGTGCCCGGCGTCCGCGATGAGCTGCTGCTGGAGGACGCGGGAGGAGGCCAGCGCCTCGGTCATCGAGTTGAACGAGCGGGAGAGGCGGGCGATCTCGTCGTCTCCCTCGGCGGGGATGCTCACGCCGAGGTCCTCCGTACGGGCGATGTGCTCGACGGCACCGGTGAGCCGGTCCACGGGCCGCAGCCCCGCACGCGCCAGTACCACGCCTGCGCCCGCCGCCGCGAGCACTCCGGTGCCGCCGACCAGCGCCAGGATGAGGGCGAGATTGCGCAGCGACCTGTCGGTCTCGGTGAGCGGACGCGCCACGGAGACGGCGACATCCGTGCCCTCCACGGGAGTCGTCAGCACCCGGTAGTCGGTGCCGGAGCCGTCCTCGCTGCGGGCGGTGTGCACGGCCTCGGGCCGGCGGTGCTCCGCCACACGCTCGTCGCCCGACGTCACCTCCACCCTGCTGCCGACGATCACACAGCTCTTGCCGTGCTTGTCGACGACCTGGACCGTGGCGTCGAAGGGGTTCGGGGCACGCTCGTCCGCCGGTGAGCACTGCCCGGAACTGAGCTGGCCCACCACGAAGCTGGGGTCCACGCGGCTGTTGCTGCGCAGCGACTGGTCCAGCGAGCCGACCAGTTGGGCCCGCACGATGAACCAGCAGGCCGTCGCGCACGCCGCCACCGCGAGCGCCACCGTGACCGCCGCCAGCAGGGCCAGCCGTGAGCGCAGCGTCGGAACGGGAAGCCGCGGCCGGGCCATGCGGGGCCGGGGGAGCGGCGGCCGGGGGAGTCTCACGCCGCGTCGTCCTTGAGCACATAGCCCACGCCCCGCACGGTGTGCACCAGACGCGGCTCCCCCGCCGCCTCGGTCTTACGGCGCAGATACATCACGTACACGTCCAGGGAGTTGGACGACGGCTCGAAGTCGAAGCCCCACACGGCCTTGAGGATCTGCTCGCGAGTGAGCACCTGGCGGGGGTGGGAGAGGAACATCTCCAGCAGCGTGTACTCGGTGCGGCTCAGCTCCACCGTGCGAGCGCCCCTGGTCACCTCCATCGTCCCGAGGTCCATCCGCAGGTCGCCGAAGGAGAGGGAGTCCGTCCCGGGGCGGTCGGCACGGGTGCCGCCCCCGCCCTGGACGGCTGCCGTGTCGTGGCCGGTGCCCGCGGGCTCCTGCGCGTACGAGTTGCGCCGCAGCAACGCCCGTATGCGGGCGAGGAGTTCGTCCAGCTCGAACGGCTTGACGAGATAGTCGTCGGCACCCGCGTCCAGCCCCGTCACGCGGTCGCCGACGGTGTCCCGCGCGGTCAGCATCAGGATCGGGACGCGACTGCCGCTCTCGCGGAGACGCCGGGCGACGGTCAGCCCGTCCAGCCTCGGCATCAGCACATCGAGCAGTACCAGGTCCGGCTCGTACGCCGCGGTCTTCTCCAGGGCGTCGAGCCCGTCCTCGGCGAGTTCGGTGCCGTAGCCCTCGAAGGTGAGACTGCGCCTCAGCGCGTCCCGCACGGCGGGCTCGTCGTCGACGATCAGCACCTTCATGACCACCATGGGCCCAAGCCTCGCATTCGGTGCGGGCGAACCCCGTGTCAGGCGTGTCACACGCGGGCGTGCGCTCGTGGCTCAGCGCCGTGCCGGTGCCCCGGGCGGTCGTCGCCAGCGAGGCAGCTCCGCGTCACCGCTTCGTCCGTGCCTTGTCAGCACCGGATCAGCACCTCGTCAGCACTGCGGTCAGCGCTTGGGCGGTTCCCCGCATCCGCAGGAACGCCGTACGACCAGCCCCGCCGGGAACTGCCGTACCCGCTGGCGCCGCGACCCCGCGACCCGCAGCCCGTCGTCCAGCACCAGCTCGACCGCGGCCTTCGCCATGCCCTCGCGGTCCGAGCCGACGGTCGTCAGCGGCGGGTCCGTCAGCGCCGCCTCCTTCACGTCGTCGAACCCGGCGACGGCCAGATCCTGCGGTACGTCCAGTCCCAGCTCGCGGGCCGCACGCAGCACGCCGATGGCCTGGTCGTCGGTCGCGCAGAAGACGGCGGTGGGCCGGTCGGGGCGGCTCAGCAGTTCGAGCGCGAGACGGTAGGTGTCGTAGCGGTTGTACGGCGCCTGGAAGAGGCGGCCCTCCAGCGAGCGCCCGGCCTCCTCCATCGCGCGGGACCAGCCCTCGACATGGTCGGTGACCGGGTCGCCCGACTCGGGCGTCGAGTCGATGCCGCCGAGGCAGACGACGTACTCGTGGCCGTGCTCCAGCAGATGGCGGGTGGCGAGCTGGGCGCCGCCGACGTCGTCGAGCACGACCGCGACGTCGTCGATGGCCTCGGGACGCCGGTGCAGCAGCACCACGCGGGCGTCCCAGGCGTCTATCTCCACGGCCGCGTGCTCGCTGGGGCCCTGGCTGATGAGGATCAGGCCGGAGACGCGCATCCCGAGGAAGGCCCGCAGATAGTGCACCTCGCGCTCGTCGAGGTAGTCGCTGTTGCCGACGAGGACCATCTTTCCGCGCTCGGCGGCGGCTTGCTCGACCGCGTGTGCCAGCTCCGCGAAGAACGGCTGCCGTGCGTCGGGGACGATGAGCCCTATCAGGTCCGTACGGCGGGAGGCCATGGCCTGGGCGACCCTGTCGGGCCGGTACCCGAGTTCCTTGATGGCGGCGAGCACGCGCTCACGCGTGGCCGGTGCGACGGGCCTCGGCCCGTTGTTGATCACATAGCTGACGACCGCGGTCGACGTACCCGCAAGCCTTGCCACATCGTCCCGCGTCACCCTGGCCACGCGCGCAGTCTACGCGGGATGCGTCCGCCGTTTGAGGGGCCCGTCGGTTACGGGCGCAGCCGGCGCCGGCACCGTCCCGGGAGCGTTCCCGTGGCGGCTCCGGCCCGGCTGTGCGCGGCCGTCAGCCGCGGGTACCGCCCGTGCCTCCGGTGCCGCCCGCGGTGTCCCCCGCGGCCTCGCGCACCAGCCGCGTGGCGGCCTCGGTCACGGCGCGGGCCTCCGCCTTCGCCTTCTTCTCCTGCGGCGTCGAGCCGTCCTTCTCGGGCGAGACGAAGCGGTAGCCGACGTTGCGCACGGTCCCGATCAGCGACTCGTGCTCAGGTCCGAGCTTCGCGCGCAGCCGCCGTACATGTACGTCCACGGTGCGGGTGCCGCCGAAGTAGTCGTAGCCCCACACCTCCTGGAGGAGCTGGGCGCGGGTGAAGACGCGGCCGGGGTGCTGGGCCAGGTACTTCAGCAGCTCGAACTCCTTGAAGGTCAGGTCCAGGACCCGTCCCTTCAGCTTCGCGCTGTAGGTGGCCTCGTCGACGGAGAGGTCGCCGTTGCGGATCTCGGTCGGCTCGTCCTCCGTGCCGCCCTGCATACGGCCGGTGGCCAGGCGCAGCCGCGCCTCGACCTCGGCGGGACCGGCGCTCTCCAGCAGTACGTCGTCCACGCCCCACTCGGCGGTGACGGCGGCGAGACCGCCCTCCGTGACGATGAGGATCAGCGGGCAGCCCGGGCCCGTCTGGTGCAGGAGCTGGCACAGCGAACGCACCTGGGGCAGGTCGCGGCGGCCGTCGATCAGGATGGCGTCCGCGCCGGGGGTGTTGACGAGGGTGGGGCCCTCCGCGGGTGCCACACGCACGTTGTGCAGCAGCAGGCCGAGGGCGGGGAGTACTTCGGTGGAGGGCTGTAGGGCGTTCGTCAGCAGGAGTAGCGAACTCACGTCGGATCCTTCCTCGGTCCGTCGAGGGACTTCGGTACGGCTCGGCACTGCTTCGTACGTCGTGCGCGTGGCTCCCGGTGGGCGGGCGATGCCGGGGCGTCCGGCGCCCTGAAGGACACGGCCCTCCCGAAGCACCCGGCGCTCCCGGGTCGCCACAGCGCCCCGGAAGCACATGCTGCTCCGGAAGCACAGCGCTCCGGAAAGCACGAAAGGACCCGGGGGCGGCGCTGCCCGGATCCTTCACTCCGAGCAGAATAGCCGACATGGGTGACGATGCGGAGTGTGAGTTCGCTCGCTACGGCGAGGACGCACGCACCGCGGGCGGTGACGGCGGCCCGGCGACGGGCCGGAGGCGGGCGTCGCTGTGGACCTCCGACGGCGTGCGGATCGAGGCGGCGTACGACCCTTACGAGGGCGGCGGCCGGGGAAGGGGCGCTCGGTCCACGGTCCGGGCCCCCGGCGCGATCGTGCTCGCGCACGGCTTCAGCGGCTCGGTCGACCGTCCGGCGCTGCGACGGGCGGTGGGGGTGTTCACGCAGTACGGAGCCGTGATCACCTTCTCCTTCCGCGGGCACGGCCGCTCCGGCGGCCACTCGACCGTCGGCGACCTCGAAGTCCTGGATCTCGCGGCGGCCGTGAGATGGGCGCGCTCCCTCGGGCACGCGCGAGTGGCGACCGTCGGCTTCTCCATGGGCGGCTCGGTGGTCGTCCGGCACGGCGCGCTCCGCCGCCCGCACGGGACGTCCGGGACGGCCGGGATGCATGAGGGGCGCACAGGCGCACAAGCCCGCACGGGGCGTCCCGGAGGCGCCGCTTCCGGCAACGGCGCTTCCGGCAACGGCGCTTCCGGAAGCGGCAGTTCCGGGCCCGAGTCCGACGCGGGTGGCGATTCCGGACCCGGCGCCGAGGGCGGCGGGCCCTCCGGCGAGCACTCCGACGCCGTGGTGGCCGTCAGCGCGCCCGCCCGCTGGTACTACCGCGGTACGGCTCCGATGCGGCGCCTCCACTGGGTGATCCAGCGTCCCGTGGGCCGCCTCGTCTCCCGCTACGGTCTGCGCACCCGCATCCACCCCCGCGACTGGGACCCCGTACCGCTCTCGCCCGTGGGCGCCGCACCGCTGCTGGCGCCGACGCCGCTGCTCGTCGTCCACGGCGACCAGGACCCGTACTTCCCCGAGGACCATCCACGCTCGCTCGCGGCGGCGGGCGATCCGGAGCACACCGAGCTGTGGCTCGTGGAGGGCTTCGGCCATGCGGAGAACGCCGCCGACGCCGCACTGCTGCACCGGATCGGAGGCTGGGTCCGCGCTCGGTGGTCCGGCCCCGGCCGGCGCCCGGCATGATGGGTCCGCAACACACCGCGACCCGCACGCGATCCGTACGTACGGCGCGGAACGGACAGGCTGAGAGGGCAGGACCCGAGATGGCGAGTGGCACGATCCGTTACTGGGCGGCGGCCAAGGCCGCGGCCGGTACGGCCGAGGAGCAGTACGAGGCGAAAACGCTCGCCGACGC
The DNA here is from genome assembly GCF_022524345.1 of Streptomyces marispadix. NCBI lineage: Bacteria > Bacillati > Actinomycetota > Actinomycetes > Kitasatosporales > Streptomycetaceae > Streptomyces > Streptomyces marispadix. The sequence continues at coordinate 2,881,536 of NZ_JAKWJU010000002.1, forward strand.
CCTGGACCGCGCCCGCGAACGGCACGTCGAACGCCCGGAATTCGCACGTGTGCTGCTGCGCTGCTCGTTCCTCGTGGACGGCGAGCCCGTCGGCAAGCGCGCACACGACTCGGTGGAGCTGAGCGACGGCGGCACGGTCGAGGTGCTTCCGCCCTTCGCGGGAGGCTGCGCATGAGCGAGCACGCCCACTCCCGCACGGGCGGCGGTGCACAGCCGCACCCGCCGCACGCCCGGCCTCAGCAGGAGCCGGCACCGCGCACCCAGCCGCGCGTACGGTCCCAGCCGCTCCCCGAGCAGACCGCCGCGACGGCCTCCGCCTCGGCAGGCGCGACCCCGGGCACGGCCGCAGGCGCGAACGGCCCGCTGCCCCGCGCCAAGGGCTCCCCGATCATCGCCCCCGGTCTCCTCCCCGCGGCCGTCACCACGGCCCTCGCCGTACTGATCGCCGGAGCCGCGCAGCTCGGCGGCCCCGCGCTCGCCGTCGCCGTCGCGCTGCTCCAGGCCGTCACGGCCGCGGGCTGGTTCCGGCTCAACGGGATGTGGCCCGCACGGCAGGGCATCGCCCTGGCGTTCCTCGCGGGCGTGGTGACCGACCTCTCGCTGCTGCTGGCCGACGAGGGCCACGCACCGGCCGTGATCATCGGCACGCTCGGCGCCTGGTGCGTGCTGACGGTGTCGCTCCATCTGCGTAACCGGTCCGGGCCCGACGAGCGGATGTACGCGTTGACCGCCGCGTTCACGGCGACCGGTCTCGCGGTCGTGGCCGCCGGGTTCCTCGCGTCGCTCGACGCCGCGTCCGCCGACGCCGTGAGCGTGGGCGCCGCCGCCGTGGCCGTGGCCTCGCTCGCCCGCGCTCTGCCGCTCCCGCCGTATGTCGCGCCCGTGGCCGCACTGGCCGCCGCAGCGGGAGCCGGTGCCGCGGCCGGTCAGCTCATGGTGCTCGGCGGCGACGGTGCGGCCACCGCGCCCGCCCTCGCCGGCGCGGTGCTGGGCCTGGTGACCGGCGGCTGTGCGCTGCTCGGGCTGCGGGTGGCGAGCTACGACTACCCCTCGCGCTTCGTCCATATGACGGCGGGTGTGGCGCTGCCGCTGGCGCTGGCGGCGCCCGTCGTCTATCTGTTCGGCAGGGCCTTCGTATGAGGAGGGCCGGGTTAGGCTCGCTGAGGTCGCGAAGGCCGGCCGTTCTGCCAGGGGCCGCACAGCGCGAGGCCCGCACGGCCCGGGCGGTACGACGGCCGCCCGCGGAGCAAGGTCCGGCCCGCTGAGCACGGTTCGCCGCCCGTATGCATGGGAGAGGTAGCAGATGCGCGCACTACGCAGGGGGCTCGTCGTCCTCTTCGTCCTCGCGGTGCTGTTCGTGGCCGCCGACCGGCTCGCGGTCAAGCTGGCCGAGGACCGGGCCACGGAGGAGATCAAGAGCGCGCAGGGTGTCGCATCCGCCGGGAAGACCTCCGTCGACATCAAGGGCTTCCCGTTCCTGACCCAGATCGCCGGCAAGGAACTGGACGAGATCGACGTCGGGATGAGCGGCATGAAGGCCGAGGCCCAGGGCGGGCAGCTCAAGGTCGGCCGCATCGACGCACATCTGCGGGACGTACGCCTTGGCGACGACTACAGCACGGCCGTCGCCGACCGCGCCGACGGCACCGCTCTCGTCTCGTACGAGGAACTGACGAAGGCCGCACTCGAAGGCGTGGACGTCGGGTGGGGCGGCAGGAGCGACAGCGGTCGCGGCCGGGTCAAGGTCAGCGCGGGCGTCACGGTTCTCGGGCAGACCTTCCAGCGCAGCGTGTTCAGCACGGTCAGCGTCTCCGGCGGCGACACGGTGCGGCTGCGGGCGGACAGGGTGCCCGGCGCAGGCATCCCGGGGCTGGAGGACGCGATCCGCGGCAGGATCGACTTCGCCCGCAAGATAGCGGGACTGCCGGAAGGGCTCGAACTGGAGAAGGTCGAGCCCACGGCGCGGGGCATCGAGCTGTCGGTGCGCGGCAAGGACGTCAAGCTCGGCAAGTGACCCCGGCCCGGAGTGTGGGCGGGACCGGATCATCGCCGGAGCCCGAACCGCCGCCGCCGTCCCACTGAACGAGACGATGGCGTCCGCAGGGGAGGCCGTCCTCGCCCCGCCGGGCACCGGCGACGGCCCGCCGGGCACGGGGAAGAGGACTCGAATCCCACATCACGGGCGAACACGTCTCACGATGTGGATTTGCGGTGACACGGGCGGTCCACCGTCCCTACGATCGTGCCCATGAAGCGACAGGCGGACCTCACGAAGCGACGTGCAGTCGACCTCTGCCGCGTCGCCGCGATGCTCTGTCGCGTCCCCTCCTGACGGCCGCCGTACGGCCGGGCCACGTCCACGGCCCGTGAAGGCAGGCCGAGCGCACGCAGCGCCGCGTCGCCCGCCGCCGTCCCGCCGCCGAAGGCTCCCGCCGTCCCGTGCCGCCGCCTGCGGTGCGCACGGGTGCAGGGCCGCCGGTCCCGCCCCGCCAGATCCCTTTCCGCCTCACGTACATGCGCGTCCGGACACACGCTCCGGCTTCCGTGCCGTGTGCCCGCCCCGTACCGCTACGCCCCGCTTCATCCCGCAACCCGCCTCCGGAGGAGAGAACATGAGCCGCAGTGACGTCCTCGTAGACGCCGACTGGGTCCAGGAGCACATCGACGACCCCAAGACGGTCATCGTCGAGGTCGACGAGGACACCTCGGCCTACGACAAGAACCACATCAAGAACGCCGTGCGCATCGACTGGAAGCAGGATCTCCAGGACCCTGTCCGCCGCGACTTCGTCGACCAGGAGGGCTTCGAGAAGCTGCTCTCCGAGAGGGGCATCGCCAACGACGACACCGTGGTGCTCTACGGCGGCAACAACAACTGGTTCGCCGCCTACGCCTACTGGTACTTCAAGCTCTACGGCCACCAGGACGTGAAGCTCCTCGACGGCGGCCGCAAGAAGTGGGAGCTGGACTCCCGCGATCTCGTGGCCGAGGTGCCCAGCCGCCCCAAGACGGACTACAAGGCCAAGCCTCAGGACACCTCGATCCGCGCCTTCCGCGACGAGGTCGTCGACGCGATCGGCGCCAAGAACCTGGTCGACGTCCGCTCCCCCGACGAGTTCAGCGGCAAGCTGCTCGCCCCGGCCCATCTGCCGCAGGAGCAGTCGCAGCGTCCCGGCCACGTGCCGAGCGCCCGCAACATCCCGTGGTCGAAGTCGGCCAACGACGACGGCACCTTCAAGTCCGACGAGGAGCTGAAGGAGCTCTACGAGGGCGAGGGCGTCGACCTCGGCAAGGACACCATCGCCTACTGCCGTATCGGCGAGCGTTCCGCGCACACCTGGTTCGTGCTCCACGAGCTGCTGGGCCAGGAGAACGTCAAGAACTACGACGGCTCCTGGACCGAGTACGGCTCGCTGGTCGGCGTGCCCGTCGCCGTCGGCGCCGAGAGCTGAACGCGGACCCCCGGTCCTGCGATCCACCCGGCCGCGGCCGGACCCAGACCTGATCAGAACGGAAGGGAAGTCCATGTGCGGAGCGAAGGCAGGCGGTCCCGACGCCTCCACCATCAAGCCCGGTGAGACGACGATCCAGGGCAGCGTGACCCGCGACGGCGAGCCCGTCACCGGTTATGTGCGGCTGCTGGACGCCGGGGGCGAGTTCACGGCGGAGGTCCCCACGTCCGCCACCGGCCAGTTCCGCTTCTACGCGGCCGAGGGCACCTGGACGGTACGCGCGCTGGTACCGGGCGGCACCGCCGACCGCACGGTCGTCGCGCAGGACGGCGGTCTGGCGGAGGTCGCCATCGCCGTCTGAGGCGCATGAGCGGGCGGTGAGCGCGGTGCGAGCAGTACGAGCCGTGTGAACCGTACGAGCGGTACGGACCGTACGAAGGGCCGTGCCCGGGTGCCGTCGCACTCGGTGCACGGCCCTTCGGCGTTCCCGCCGCTCCCGGGGGCGCGCGGCTGACTCCCGGACGCGGCATAGGCTTGCCGTATGGCAGCAGAACCAGCGGCGACAGCAGGCAAGAAGCTCGTGATCAAGGTGACGGCGGGCACGGACGCTCCGGAGCGCTGCTCGCAGGCGTTCACCGTCGCGGCCGTGGCGGCGGCCAGCGGCGTGGAGGTGTCGCTGTGGCTCACGGGCGAATCGGCGTGGTTCGCGCTGCCGGGCCGTGCCGCCGAGTTCGAACTGCCGCACGCGGCGCCGCTGCCGGAGCTGATCGCGGGGGTGCTGGCCGGGGGCGCCCCCGGGCCGCAAGGCCAAGGGGGAGGGCGGATCACGTTGTGCACGCAGTGCGCGGCCCGTCGCGGCATCGAGGAGAAGGACGTGCTGGAGGGTGTCCGCATCGCGGGCGCCCAGGTCTTCGTCAGCGAGATCATGGGCGAGGGCGTACAGGCGCTCGTCTACTGAGCCGCACCCACCGGTACCGAGCCGCAACGGGCCACGCCCGCCGTGCACCGCCCCCACAGGCCGTGTACGAGGCCCTCGGCGACGGCCACTAGACTCGGTCCGCGTAAGGCAACCGCACCGGCATCCCGCCGCCGTGCGGTCCGTACGCCGAGAACCACCGCGAACAGCGAACGATCCGAGGAGCACATCCCGTGCTTGAAGCATTCTTCACCGCGCTGATGGTCCTGGTCTGCGTAGGCACCGCGGCCTTCGCCGGTCTCACGTTCAAGAAGCTCTACCAGGGCCAGCGCTGAGCGGCCGCGGGAGCGTCCGGCACCGCCGTCGCGCATGACGGAGCCGGGGTCATGCCCGTGACGCAATGCCGCGGCGCCGTCCGAAACTTCCACCGTCCCCACCGACCGTCTGAGTTGCCATGATCGAGATCCCGTCCGACCTGCACCCGGACCTCGTCCCCCTCGCCTTCCTGCTGGGCAACTGGCAGGGCGCGGGCGTCGCCGCCCTCGACTGGGGGCACCTCCCAGCGGGCGCTGGGGGAGAGGACGGCCCCGGCACCGACAAGTGCAACTTCGGGCAGGAGGTCGCCTTCAGCCACGACGGCCGCGACTTCCTGGAGTACGTCTCGCACAGCTGGCAGCTCGACGAGGCGGGCGAGAAGGTGCGCCCCCTGGAGACCGAGAGCGGCTACTGGCGCATCGACTCCGAGCGCAAGGTCGAGGTCGTCATGATCCGCGACGGCGGCGTGGCAGAGGTCTGGTACGGCGAACTGGCCGACCAGAAGCCGCAGATCGACCTCGTCACCGACGCCGTGGCCCGCACCGCCTCCGCACCCGAGTACAGCGGGGGCAAGCGGCTCTACGGCTACGTCAACGGCGATCTGATGTGGGTCGGCGAGCGCTCGGCCCCGGGTTCGCCGCTCCAGCCGTATATGTCGGCACAGCTCAAGAAGGCCGTGGATCTGAGGGAGATCGCCAAGGATCTCAGCGAGAAGGAAGGCGATCTCCCGGACGACGGCATCGCCTTCTTCAAGTGAGCCACGGTCCTACACTGTCGATGTGGTGACCACCGACTGGCAGAGCGATCTGAGGGCGCGCGGATACCGGCTCACTCCGCAGCGCCAGCTCGTGCTGGAGGCGGTCGACAAGCTCGAACACTCCACGCCCGACGACATCCTCGCCGAGGTGCGCCGCACCGCGGGCGGCGTCAACATCTCCACCGTCTACCGGACCCTGGAGCTGCTGGAGGAGCTGGGCCTCGTCTCGCACGCGCACCTGGGCCACGGCGCCCCCACGTACCACCTCGCCGACCGGCACCACCACATGCATCTGGTCTGCCGGGACTGTACGGAGGTGATCGAGGCGGATCTGTCGGTGGCCGAGCCGTTCGCCGAGCGCCTGCTGGCGCAGTTCGGCTTCGACACCGACATGAAGCACTTCGCCATCTTCGGCCGCTGCGCCGGGTGCGCCGCGCAGTCCGGTCAGCCGACGCGCTCCGGTCGGTCCGCCCGCCCCGGACAGTCCGGCCCGTCCGCGCAGACCGGCCCGTCCGGGCAGACCGGGGAGCGCGCTTCGAAGGGCGGCCGGGGCCCGTCGTAGTCTGGTCGTATGTCCTTCAACAGCCCGGTCCGTCCGCTTCTCGTGCCGCTCGGTGATGCCGCATGAACTCCCCCTTCTCTCGCTGCCGGGTGCCGTGGCCGCCGAGGGCCAGGACGAAGGCGTCGCCGCCCACTACGGCGATCTGTTCCGTGAGCAGCGGTCGCTGGCCGAAGGCGAAGGCTTCGTCGACCTGTCCCACCGCGGAGTCGTCACCGTCTCCGGCGACGACCGGCTCTCGTGGCTGCATCTGCTGCTGACCCAGCACGTCAGCGAACTCCCGCCGGGGCACGCCACGGAGGCCCTGATCCTCTCGGCGAACGGGCACATCGAGCACGCCCTCTACCTCGTGGACGACGGTGAGACGGTGTGGATGCACACCGAGCCCGGCACGCAGGGCGCGCTCATCCGGTACCTGGAGAGCATGCGGTTCTTCTACCGCGTCGAAATCGCCGACCGCACCGAGGAGTTCGCGGTCGTACACCTGCCCGCGGGCTCCATCGCCGAGGCTCCCGCGGGGACCGTCGTAAGGGAGACCGCGCACGGACGTGACCTCTTCCTGCCCCGTACGGGTCTGAAGTCCTTCGCGGAGTCGGGCCCGCCGGCGATCGGGCTGCTGGCCTACGAGGCGCTGCGGGTGGAGGGCCACCGGCCGCGGCTGGGCATGGAGACCGATCACCGCACGATTCCGCACGAGTTGGGGTGGCTGGGCAGCGCCGTGCACCTCGACAAGGGGTGCTACCGGGGGCAGGAGACCGTCGCCCGCGTGCACAACCTCGGCAAGCCGCCGCGGCGTCTGGTCTTCCTCCACCTCGACGGCAGCGAAGTGCGCCTGCCCGTACACGGCGACGCCGTACGGCTCGCCGCGGACGGCCCGGAGGGACGCAAGCTGGGCTTCGTCACGACGTCCGCCAGGCACCACGAACTCGGGCCGATCGCAATGGCGTTGGTGAAGCGGAACGTGCCGGTGGACGCGGCGCTGACGGTCGGCGAGGACGAGACCGCGGCGGCGCAGGAGGTCGTCGTCGCGCCCTGACGGGGCCGCCCGGCCAGGTTGCACTGACGGGCCGCCCGGCCGGTGCGAGAACCCGCGCCGGTCCCGTTCCGTTCAGACCTCCAGCAGGACCGTGAACGGGCCGTCGTTCGTCAGCGACACCTTCATCGAGGCACCGAAGCGTCCGGTCGCCACTTCGGCGCCCGACTCCCGCAGTCTCGCCACGACTTCGTCGACCAGGGGCTCCGCCACGGGCCCGGGCGCCGCGGCGTTCCAGGTGGGACGGCGGCCCTTGCGCGCGTCGCCGTACAGGGTGAACTGACTGATCACGAGGAGCGGGGCCCCGATGTCGGAGCAGGACTTCTCGCCCTCCAGGATGCGCAACGACCAGAGTTTGCGGGCGAGTTGGGCGGCCTTCGCCGGTGTGTCGTCGTGTGTGACGCCCACCAGGGCGCACAGTCCCTCGCCGGTGATCTCGCCTACGGTCTCTCCGGCCACGACGACGCTCGCGCCGCTCACCCTCTGCACAACAGCTCGCATGGCGGCCATCATGCCGTGCCCGGTCGGCGATCTGTTCCCATGGGCCGGATGGGTGCGACATCGCTGCGCAGCGGCGCCCGGCAGTGGCACGATGCGTACACGCGGTACGTACCGCTGCTCTCACCGCTAATGCGGCAATAAGGATGAAGGGGACACCGTCCATGAGCGCAACCGGCGCCGCCCGTACACCCGGTGATCTGCCGGCCGCCCGTACCGGCCCGGCCGGACCGGCGACCGCCGGGGCCACTGCCGGCACCACCGCCTCCGCCGAAGACGACGTCCCCGATCTGCACGGCCTGCTGCTGCCCGAACTGCGCACCGTGCTGCGCGACGCCAAGCGGGAGGAGGGAGAACTCAGCTACGTACGGCGGCTGTTGCAGGGCCGCATCGACATCCTCCGCGCCGAGCTCGCCAGGCGCAGCGCCCCCGGCTCCCCGCTGCTCGAACTGCTGCCGCAGATCCTCGCCGACGGCCCGTCCAGTCACCGCAGTTCCGTACGCCACGTCACGCTGAGCACACCGCAGAGCGACGAATACCGCTGTCTCGCCGAAGAGATGCTCGCGCAGGTCGAGTTGAGCGATCTCACAGCGCGCACGGACGAGGAGCTGCACGACGCGATGGCCCGCCTCGTCGGCTACGAGCAGCACGTCTCACAGCGGCGGCAGGTGACGCAGCGCACGGCGGACGGGTGCAGCAGGGAGATCGCACGCAGGTACCGTGAAGGCGAAGCGCAAGTGGACGACCTGCTCCCCTGACCACGGCCCCGGCCTCCGCGACTCCCCATACCCCGAGGTCCGGCCTCGTACGAGCGGGAGGCGCCCCCGGGCACCGCCTCGGGGGCGGTCGGCGAAGTGAGAGGCCCGCCCATGCCGTCGTACGGGACGCCCCCGGTACTGGCCGAAGTCGTACGTTCCGGATTCATCGAGGGACACCATCGTGGCTCGCTCGTGGTGCTCGCCTCGGACGGCAGCGTGGAGCTGTCGATGGGCGATCCCGGCGCCCCCTTCTTCCCCCGCTCGTCCAACAAGCCCGTGCAGGCCGCCGCGATGCTGCGTGCGGGAGCCGAACTGAGCGGCCCCCGGCTGGCACTCGCCGCCGCCAGCCACTCCGGAGAACCGTTCCATCTGGACCTCGTACGGAAGATGCTCGCCGAGCACGGCCTGAGCGAGGACCTGCTGAGGTGCCCGCCCGAACTGCCCGTCGACCAGGCCGAGTCGGTACGGGCGATAGCCGCGTCGGGCTCCGAGGAAGCGGCGCGCAGCCGCGTCGCGATGAACTGCTCGGGCAAGCACGCGGCGATGCTCGCCACCTGCGCGGCGAACGGCTGGCCGCTGGAGAGCTACCTCGACGAGTCGCATCCGCTTCAGCGACTGATCGCCAGGACCCTCGAATCGCTCTCCGGGGACAGCGTCTCCCATGTCGGCGTCGACGGCTGCGGAGCACCGCTGATGGCGATCACCCCGACCGGGCTTGCCCGTGCCTTCCGGGCTGTCGCGGTGGCTCCGGCGGACAGCCCCGAGGGCCGGGTCGCCGAGGCGATGAGGGCGCACCCCGAGTACGTGGCGGGCACTCGGCGCATCGACACATGGCTGATGAGCGAGGTGCCCGGTGCCATCGCGAAGGTCGGTGCGGAGTCCGTGCAGGCGGTGGCGCTGCCCGACGGCCGCGCCCTCGCGTTCAAGATCCACGATGGCGGCAACCGCGCGGTGGGCCCGGTGCTGGCCCGTGCGCTGGAGTTGCTCGGCGTCGACTCCCCGGTGCTGGAACGGATCGCGGACTCGCCGCTGATGGGCGGGGGACGGCGGGTCGGCGAGGTGCGCGCGGCGTTCTGAGCGGACGCCGAGCGGCCTGAGGGCACCGAAGGTGGCCCGGGGCCAGGCGGCCCGAGGGGCCCTTAATCCAGATGCGGCGCCCTGGCGCCCCGCCTACCGTGACCGCATGCCTCCCGAGATCCGCACGCTCACTTCCGGAGACGAACTGCCGGAGTGGCTCCGCGCCGTGGCCGTCGGCTTCCTGCAAGGCGCCACGATCTCCGAGGAGGAAGTCGCCGTACGCACACCGGACATCGAACCGGCCCGTACGCAGGGCGCGTTCGACCGGGGCCGGTGCGTCGGCACCTTCCGTACCTTCTCCCAGGAGATCACCGTCCCCGGCGGCGCGGCTCTGCCCTCGTGCGCGGTCACCAACGTCACCGTCTCCCCGACCCACCGGCGGCGCGGCCTGCTGACCCGGATGATGGGCGCCGCTCTCGACGCCGCGAAGGAGCGGGGTGACGCCTTCGCGTCGCTGGTCTCCGCGGAGTACCCGATCTACGGGAGGTTCGGCTTCGGCCCGGCGGCCTGGACCGCGATGTGGGAGGTGGACGTGGCCCGCTCGGGGCTCGACCCCCGTCACTCCGGTCCTGCCGACGGAGGGCACGTGGACCTCGCCGAGCCGGAGGAGATCCGCCGCATCGGTCCTGCCCTGCACGAGCGCTACCGCGCGCAGGCCCACCGTCAGGGCGTCGTCGACCGTCCCGACCGCTGGTGGCTTATCCACACGGGTCAACGCCGTTTCCCCGGCGACAAGTTCACGCCTTGCTTCCACGCCGTACACCGTGACGCCGACGGCGAACCGCAGGGCTTCGTCTCCTGGACCGTGGACGAGCGCTGGGAGGCGAAGCTCCCGCAGAACCGTGCCGACGTGCGGTGCCTCACCGCGCTCACGCCCGCCGCCGAGCGGTCGCTGTGGCTGTTCGTGCTCTCGATCGACTGGATCGTCCGCGTACGTTCGGGGCCGCGTGCCCCCGACGACGTACTGCCGCTGCTGCTGCCCGATCCGCGTGCGGCGGCGCTCGGCACGCTCGCCGACTTCCTGTGGCTGCGGCCGCTGGACGTGCCGCGGATGCTGGAGGGCCGCCGCTATCCCGTGGAGGGCGCGCTCGTACTCGAACTGCACGACGAGGCGGGCCTGGCAGGCGGCCGTTACCGCCTGGAGGCGGGCCCGGACGGCGCCGTATGCAAGAGCACCGGCGAGAGCCCCGAACTGGCCCTCGACATCGCCGAGTTGGGCACGCTCTATCTCGGGGACGAGTCCGCCGTACGGCTTGCGGCGCTGGGCCGCGCCGAGGAACTGCGGGCGGGCGCAGCCGAGTCGGCCGACACCCTCTTCCGCACCCCGCGCCGGGCGTGGTGCCCCGACGTCTTCTGAACGAGGGCAGCACACCCGGCGGGGCGACGCGGCGCACGGCATAGGCGTGGGATGGGAACCGCGCGCCGCGGGTTCAGCGGGCCGGCCCATCGGTGGGGCCGGCGGGTCGAGGCCCCAACGGGCAGTGGGCAACGGGCAATCGGACAAACCGGCCGGTGGAAGCGATGGGCCGACGGATCAACGGCTCAGACGATCAGCATGGTCAGCACCACCGCGCCGATGCAGCTGCACGTGACGTTCTTCGCCTTGACACCGACGCTCAGCAGCACGAAACCGATGGCCCCCAGGGCACCGAACTGCCACTCCACAAGTCGCTCGAAGCCGATCACGGCGGCTGCGAGAGCGAGAGCGAACACAGGCATGGCATCCCCCTTCGTCGAGCACGGGCCCGTACGTCGTCGGACAGGCGGTAACGGAACCGGAGCGCTCTTCGTCGGCGGTCAGCCACACCTACTTGGCGACACTCTGTCGAACTTGTCCACCATCTCCATGAAGTTGTCCGCCAACTTATTCGAAGTCTTCCCACTTGGCGGGAGATTGAAAACAGTTGACCGACAACTCCCCGTGCTTGGCGTGGAGTTGTACGGTCTTGGGTGTGAACAGGACGAGCCCCGCGAATGACGCACGGCCTCCCCACGAGGTGGTGGCCGCCGCGCTACGTGAGCGAATCGACTCCGGCGAGCTGCCCCCGGGAGCCCGCATCCCCACGCAGAAGGACCTGGCCGCCGAGTACGGCGTCAACCGCACCGCAGTGCGCCAGGCCCTACAGGAACTCAAGCACCTCGGACTCATCACGGACACCGGCCGGGGCGCACCGCCCGCCGTCGCGCGTGCCGACTCCTCCCAGGAAGCGCCGAAGCCCGCCGGCACCGAGCTGGCGGAGCGCCTCTACGAGGCCTTCCGCGCCGAGCACGTCACCATCGACACGTACTCCCTCACGACGGAGACCTTCAACAACGCCCTTGCCCGGCCGCACCGTTCGATCGTGGACGGGACCCTCCAGCCCCGTTCCGTCACGGTACGGGTCATCCTCCCCAGCTCGGAGGCGTATCTGGCCCTTCCCCGACTGATCAACAACCCGGACGACCGCCGCCCCCTCCACCGGCTCCACGAGCTTCAACGCACGTGGGCGACGGCACTGCGCATGAGCCTGGAAGTCTTCAGGGACAGATACGGCGTGCCCGAAGTCTCGTGCCAGATACGGACCGTGGCCGCGACGCCCCTGCAGAAGCTCTACCTGCTCAACGGCACCGAAGCCCTCCTCGGCTACTACCACGTGGTACCCGAGGAGGTGACGTACCAGGGCGAGGAACTGGAGATCTACGACGTCCTCGGCTTCGAGACCGCCCTCTTCCGCTTTTCATCCGGCTCTGAGAACCCAGACAGGCAGGACGTCGCATTCGTACACGACTCCCAGGCATGGTTCGACTCACTCTGGGACACGATCGCCACACCGCTGACGTCCGACTGACTCGGTGCACCTACGCCCCATCGGAAGCTGTAGTCTCAGCGCACTCACGTTCCTCTGAGTCATCATCCGGTGGCGCGCATGACTGTTCATCCCGTCGTTGAGGCCTCGCCGCTCCCACGGAGCGAGGCAGCCTCCCTCGCAGCCACGCCGCAGACCCCGGAGGGCTACGGACAGCCGCGGCCGCCCTGGGACCCACGGCCCCTGTGGTGGCACGTCGCGCAGCACCGTCGTCGCCCAGGGGGCTTCTCGCTCCAGGGACATCACCACGACAACTACGTGGTTCCCCTGCACGAGCCGCTCGCCTCGATCGTGCGCGAAGCCCCTGGGCGCCTCGGCAAGTTCCGCACCAGGCAGAGCGCGGTGCGGGTACTGCCGCGGGTGTGGCGCGAGACAGCGGTCTTGCGTGCAGTACGCCGGTCCATGCCCGACGTGCCCCGTCCGCTCTTCAGCTTCGGCCGCCATGCCCTGCACACCTTCATCGAGGGCGTCTCACTGGCGGAGGTCGCTGCGGCGGGCAATCCCGTCGGCGACGATAACCTGCGGCGCATCGCCGCACTCTTCGGGGACCTCGGGGACGTTCCGGGAGAGGACCTGCCGAGGCTGCCGCGGGAGTGGCGCAGCAGAACTGGCTGCGACAGCGCCCGCTTCCTTCAAAACCTCGCCGACTTCGCCCACCGCAAGGTCTACCGCCGTAACTACCCGCGCTTCGGCACCCTGTTCCGGGCGCTGGGCATCCCGGACGACGCGGTCGAACGGTTCACCCGGGAGGCGAAACGGCTTCGGCCCCGCCCGTACTCGTTGCTCCACACCGACATCCACCGGGGCAACCTGCTCGTACGGGAGAACGGCGATCTCGCCCTCGTGGACTGGGAGTTGGCTCTCTTCGGCGATCCCCTGCACGATCTGGCGACTCACGTGGTGAGGATGGAGTACACCGAGGAGGAGCGCTGCGATCTGATCGCGTACTGGCAGCGCGAGATGTCCGAGCGTGGCCGGGAGGACCGGCTTGAGGGGATGGAGGAGGACTTCCCCGTCTACCTCGACTTCGAGTACGCGCAGTCCATCTTCCCCGACACCATCAGGGCCGCCGAAGCCCTGCCTCTCTCCGCCGACGAGGACGACTTCGACGCCGCTGCCGCCTCCGTGCACCGGGCGCTCTCGCGAGCCCGCGTGGCGCTTGCCCTCGGACCCGTTCCGGACCACCGGGCGGTCAAGGAAGCGCTCCGCTCCTGGCACCGGGCCCGTCAGGCAGGCCCCGGCCGATTGCCCGCTGTACGCCGAGGCCGCCGCGGGACATAGTTGGGCTGGCACAGCGACCCCGGAACGAGGAGAGAAATGCGTCATCTCATCGAATCCGCGAAAGCTGTGCTGTTCGACTTCGACGGCCCCATCTGCCACTTGTTCCAGGGACGCTCCCTCGCACCCCTCACCGAGAGGCTGCGCCATGCTGTGACCTCCTTTGCCGCAGAGGGCGAGGCCGGCAGGGAGGTGTGGCTCCCCGAGACCGACGACCCGCTGGAGATACTGCGAGCCGCATTCCAGCAGCCGGCGCTGGTCGAGCGCGGCATCGCACGGGACATCGAGCGGGCGCTGACCGACGAGGAGATCGCGGCGGCGCCGGGGGCGTTCCCCACGGCGTACGCCGACGCCCTCGTACGCACGCTCGCCGCGACCGGCCGCCGCATGGCCGTCACGACGAACAACTCGCAGCAGGCGGTGGAGCGTTATCTGGAGACCCGGCTCACGGGAGAGCTGTTCGCGGGCCGCATACACGGCCGCAACGCCGAGGGCGAGCTGCGGCTCAAGCCCGATCCGGACTGTCTGCTGCGGGCGCTGAAGTCGACGGACACACCCGCCCGGGAGGCGCTGATGATCGGCGACGCGCCCCGCGATCTGGAGGCGGCACGTGCCGCGGGTGTGGCCTTCCTCGGCTACGCCCGCAACGAGCGCAAATCGGAGCAGTTGCGTGCGGCCGGCGCCGAGCACCTGGTCGACTCGCTACGGGACGTCGTCATGGTGGTGGACCCCGGCGCGCATGTGTGACCGGCAGCGGGGCGAGGTGGCGGCTTCGGCAGGCGTGCCTCGGCGGTCCCTCCGGGGGCTCGCGTGGGTGAGGCGCGCGCAGGCGGGCACGCGGTGAACCGTACGTAGGGTGGGAGACGGAAGCCCTCGTTCCGCGACGGTGCCGGGCGCGTGGCGTCCCGGCGGGCAGACCCGGCGCGGCAGCCGCAGCAGCCTCACCAGCACGAGGAGGACGCGATGACCGACGCTCCGATGCCCGAGAGCGACGAACCGGCGCACGACCCCGAGGTGCTGGAACTCGCCCAGAGGATCTTCGGGCTGGCGCGCGACGGCGACACCGACACCGTCGCCGCCTATGTCGACGCGGGCGTGCCGGTGAACCTCACCAACGACAGGGGCGACTCCCTCGTGATGCTCGCCGCCTACTACGGGCACGCCTCGGCCGTAAGGGCCCTGCTCCACCGCGGGGCCGACCCGAACAAGCCGAACGACAAGGGGCAGACGCCCATCGCGGGCGCGGTCTTCAAGGGCGAGACGGAGGTCGTGAGGGCGCTGCTGGACGGCGGCGCCGACCCCGGGGCGGGCGAGCCGTCGGCGGTGGAGACGGCGCGGATGTTCGAGCGTAAGGAGCTGCTGGAGCTGTTCGGCGAGGAGGCGTAGCCCTCGGCGGGCGGCCCGGCAACCGGGCGGCCGGACAGCCAGGCAGCCATGCAGCCGGGCAGCCGGGCAGCCGGGCAAACCGGGCCGGGAGCAGTTACGGCCCCCTGCCCGGTGTCTCACGGAACCGCGCCGTGCGCGCGAGTGCCTACCGCCCGGCCTCCACCACGTCCGCGACCACGCAGCTCACGTTGTCGGGTGCGCCCGACCGGTGCGCCAGCGCCACGAGTTCGCGGACCGTCTCCTCCGGGTCCGCCGTCGCCGCGACCGTGCTGCGTACCTGTTCCTCCGGTACGACGGACGTCAGCCCGTCCGAGCACAGCAGACAGCGGTCTCCGGCCCTTACGTCCTGCAACCCCACGTCCGGCCTGTCGCCCGCGCCGCCCTCCGGCCGCCCGACGAGGGCGCGCATCAGCAGGGCCCGCTGCGGATGCGAGGCGGCCTCCTCCTCGCTGATGCGGCCCTCGTCGACCATCGAGCGCACGAGGGTGTGGTCGTGCGTGATCTGGAAGAGGTCGCCGTCGCGCAGGATGTACGCGCGGGTGTCGCCGATGTGCACGAGGGCGAGCTGCGACCCGGTCCACAGCATCGTGGTGAGCGTGGTGCCCGCCTCGTCGCCGTCCGGGCCGCCCGCTACGGCGTCGCCGACCGCTCGGCCCGCACGTTCGACGGTGTCCTCCAGTACGTTCAGCAGGTCCGCGGCCGGGAGGCTGCCCTCTTCGAGCTGTCTGAAGGTGTCGACGGCCGCCGCGCTCGCCGGTCCCCCCTCGCCTCCGAAACCGTCGGCGACGGCGAGCAGACGCGAACCGGCGTACGCCGCGTCCTGGTTGGTCTCCCTCACGAGCCCGGCGTCGCTCAGCGCGGCGTAGCGGATGGCGAGCGGCGCACGTGCCGTCTCCCCGTCGCTGGCCGAGTCGTGGGCCGAGTCGTGGGTCGTCTCGTCTGGCGTGTCCTGCGGCATCTCGTGCGGCATCGCGGAGTCCTTCCGTGACAGGTGGTCGATGAGGAAGGCGGCCATGTCGCGGCGGGCGGCGACGTCGTTCTCGACCTGGGCCCAGAAGGCCCTGATCTCCCGCGCGGCTGCGGGACCGTCCAGTGCGGTCAGCTCGCGTATGCGGGCCAGGGGCATGCCGAGGCGGCGCAGCCATACGACGAGACGGGCCTGTTCGAGCTGTGCGGGTGCGTAGCGGCGGTAGCCCGTCGTGGGGTCCACGTGGGCGGGCCGCAGCAGCCCGAGTTCGTCGTAGAGGCGCAGCGCCTTCGGCGACAGCCGGGACGCCTTGGCGAACGCTCCGATCGTCAGCAGTGCGGCGCGGGCGCCGTCGCGAGCGCCGGTGTCCGCGCCGGCTGCCCCGCCGCGACCGGCACCCGAACCGGGCCCCGAACCGGGTCTGTCGCCCGCGCGCTCGTCCATGCCCGCTCCTCCCTCATACCGGGCCCCTCGCCCGGCTCCACGATGCTGTGGCTTCCCCCAAGGACAAGGTCAAGGGCGGTCCGGGGGCGACCCCGAGCGGTGATGCGGGGGTCTGCCTCATCGTCGGGCCCGTACGGGTGCCATAGCCTCGTCGGGCACTGGACGGACCGGGTAAGGCCGACGAAAAGGGACAGTCGACAGCCTCCACCTTCCACGGAGACGGGGAGTACATGATGCGCAGGCACATCCGCCTACTCGGGGCGGTCGCGGCGGCGGGGATCGGCGTGGGCACGCTGGGGGCCTGCGGCCTGGTGCCCGGTGAGACCTACGAGGACAGCGCGAAGCTGTCGGAGAAGGTCGAGGCGGTGCATCTGGACGGCAGCGTCGGGGCGGTGCGGCTCCGCAGCAAGGAGACGGTGACCGAGGTGTC
This sequence comes from Streptomyces marispadix, assembly GCF_022524345.1. NCBI lineage: Bacteria > Bacillati > Actinomycetota > Actinomycetes > Kitasatosporales > Streptomycetaceae > Streptomyces > Streptomyces marispadix. Next base: position 2,898,252 of record NZ_JAKWJU010000002.1, read on the forward strand.
GCTGCACCGCAGCGTCGAGTTCGACGGTGACAAGCCGAGGAAGCGCACGTACGGCGTCGAGGACGGAGTACTCGTACTCCGCGGCTGCGGCGACGACTGCTCGGTCAGCTACACGGTCGATCTGCCGCCCAGGGTCTCCGTCGACGGCGGCACCTCCTCCGGCGGTATCAGCCTCTCCGGCGTGGGCAAGGTGGACGTCACCAGCGACTCGGGCGCGGTGGACCTCGACGACGTCGACGGCACCGTGCGCGTACGTACGACCAACGGGCGCATCAACGGGCGGGGCCTGAAGGGCGAGGACGTACGGGCCGAGACCTCCAACGGCGCGATCGACCTCAACCTCAGCACGCCGCAGGACGTGCGGGCGAGGACGTCGAACGGAGCGGTGTCCGTCACCGCGCCGGACGGCCGCTACCGGGTGTCCGCGAGGACGAGCAACGGCGACAAGGCCATCGGTCTGCGCGACGAGCCTTCCGGCGACCACACGCTCGACCTGGCCACCACCAACGGCTCGATCAAGGTCAAGAAGGCGGGCTGAGCGGGGCGGTCCGGGGCCGTTCATCCGGTCGTCCCGGCGGCCGAGCCGTACCGGCTCCTCTCACGCTCCGCGATATCCGCACACCCCACCCCCTCACTCCTCCCGCACCAGCCGTCCCGCGACCACCTCGGCGGCGCGGTCCGCGTCCGACTCCGTGTTGTATAGGTGGAAGGCGAGCCGCAGGCGACCGGCACGTGTGCTGCCGACGACGCCCGCGCGCTCCAACTCCCGTGCCGTGTCCGGCCGTACGGCCGTGCTGACGATCGCCGAGTCGCCGTACGGCAGACCGACGGCGGCACGGAAGCGGTCGGCGAGGCCGACCGCGTGCGCGTGGAGCACGTCGGTGCCGACCTCGGCGAGCAGTTCCAGCGATCCCGCCTGGCCGACCCAGGCGTGCCACACCGGGGAGACGTCGAAGCGCCGGGCGTCCTTCGCGAGCCGCAGCGGTGCGCCGTAGAGGCTCTCCCAGCGCTCCTCGCCCGCGAACCAGCCCGCGCTGTGCGGGGTCAGCCCGTCCATGCACTCGGCGCCCACGGTGAAGAAGCAGGTGCCCCGCGGTGCCAGCAGCCACTTGTATCCGCCGTTGACGGTGTATGCGTAACGGCTCGCGTCGACGGGCAGCCAGCCGGTCGCCTGGGTGGTGTCCAGCAGTACGCGTGCACCGGTCGCCTCGCACGCCGTACGGAGCGCGCCGAGGTCCGCGACACGTCCGTCGGCGGACTGCACTGCGGCGACGGCCACCAGCGACGTACGGGACGTGACCTCCTCGGCGAGGGCCTCCAGCGGCACCTCCCGCACCCGCACTCCCCGTGGCGTCTGGGCGTGGAAGGGGAAGACGACGCTCGTGAACTCCCCGGCGGCGGTGAGCACTTCGCTCCCCTCGGGCAGGGACGCGGCGACCAGCCCCACGAAGGCGCTGACCTGGCTGCCGACGGCCACGGACGACGGGTCCACGCCGACGAGCCCGGCGTAGGCCGCACGTGCCTCGGCCAGCGGCCGGTCGTACGCGGACGGGCTCGCGGTGCCCCTGCGCCACTCGTTCTCCGCCGCACGGAGGGCGTCGAGGGAGCGGCGGGGCGGCAGGCCCAGCGAGGCGGTATTGAGATAGACGACCTCGGGGGCGAACTCCTGCTGTGCGCGGGACAGGCGGTCGTGGCCGTCGGCTTCGTCCGCGTGCGTCGTGTTCGTCTGCATGACCTCAGCCTGGGGGCAGGAGGGTCCCGGCGGAAGAGCGCCCGGACGGTAGCGCGGGCGCGGACGCCCGCGCGTCGCCTGCTTCCACCGACGGACACCGCCTGGGGACACCGCCTGAGACTTCGCCTGCCGGCTTCTCAACCGGCCCCGCGCCGCGGCCGGTTCGCGGGCGCCCGGCCACGTGCCCGTGCCTGGCGGTGGGCCGCCATCCGTACGGGTGCGTTGACCGCACCGTCGCCGCGGTAGCCGCCCACCCGCTGGACCACCTCGAAGAAGACGCGCGAGCCGAGGATGCCGGTGCAGAAGTGGAAGAACTCGCCGTGCTCGTCGCGGTCGTAGAGGATGTTCAGCTCGCGCATGTCGCTCAGCAGCCGGGGAGCGGGGGCGTAGCGGGCGTCGAGATCGTCGTAGTAGTTGCCGGTGACGGGCAGGATCTCCAGGCCGCGTTCGCGTGCCCGGCGCGCGGCGGCGAAGACGTCGCCCGTGGCGAACGCGATGTGCTCGGGGTCCGGCACCGACGGCGCCCAGCGTCCGCGGCGCAGCAGCGCGCCGTGCATGGCGATCCGCAGCTCGCCGGACTCGTTGCCGACGGTGCGGCTGCGCACCAGGCCGAAGGGCGCCGCGTACTCGGCGAAGTCCCGTTCACGCAGGTCGAGTACGGACTGGTAGAAGGTCAGCGAACCCGTGAACTGGTCGTTGGGCTGGGCCAGCGCCACATGATCGATACGGCCGAGATCGCCGGTGCGGCCGAGATCGCCGGGCCCTGAGCCGGGTCCGGAGCGGGATTCGGAGCCGGGTCGGGAGCGGGATTCGGAGCCGGACTCGGTTCCCCGGCCGGGACCGGCTTCGCCGCCTGGCCCCGCTCCCGTCGGCTCGAAGTCCGCGCGCCAGTCCGGGCCGCTCGCCCCGCCGCCCGGGCAGAAGAAGAGCTGGGTCCCGTCGGGGGCGGCCACGGCGGTGAGTTCGGCCTCTCCGGGACCACGCCTGCGTGGCAGGGGCGTTGCGAGAAGCGCTTCGGCACGTCGTGCGGACTGCTCGGGATCGAGGCTCTCGACCGCGAGTGCCACGACCTCGGCCCTGCCGGTCTCGGTCTCCCCGTGCTCCTCTGCCCCACTGACCTCACCGGCTTCCCGACCGACCCGACCTGCCTCCCGGTTCAGTACGACGTCGCTGCCGCCCTGCTGCCACAGCTCGACGGGCTTGGAGCGGTGGATTCCCGTGCGCTGGAAGCCGAGTGCCGTCAGCGCGGCGGTGACCTCCGGTGCCGATACGCCGTCCACGGCGAGTTCGACGAAGGCATGGCCGAGAAGCGCGGGAGCGGGCGGTGGCGCGGCCGGGTGGAGCCGCCAGCCTCCGCCCCTGACCGGCTCGTTCGGCTGGCGTGCGCCCTTCTCGTGACGTTCCTCGGGCCGCTGCCCGCCAAGGCCCTCTTGCTCCGGCTGCCCTTGCTCCCTCTGCTGCCCCTCCGCCTGCTCCCGGCGCCCGTACTCGCGCACCGCCTCCTCGAGCGCGACCAGCGACCGCATCGCGTCGAGCGCCGCGGGGCCGGGATCGGTCTGCCGGAAGACGTCGTTGAACACCTCCAGCGACAGCGGCCCTTCGTAACCGGCGGCCAGCACCTGCGCGAGGAAGCCCGGCAGATCGAAAGACCCCTGGCCGGGGAAGAGCCTGTGGTGCCTGCTCCACTGCAATACGTCCATGTCGAGGCGCGGCGCGTCGGCGAGTTGGAGGAAGAAGAGCTTGCCCTCGTCGACGGTGTCGATGCCCGTGGGCGCGGGGTCGCGGGAGAGCACATGGAAACTGTCGAGGCACAGCCCGAGCGCCGGGTGGTCCGCCCTGCGGACGATCTGCCAGGAGTGCTCCCAGCGGTTGACGAAACGCCCCCAGGCGAGGGCTTCGTAGGCGATGCGGATGCCGCGCTCGCAGGCCCGTTCCGCGAGTGCGCGCAACTGCTGCGCGGCCAGGGCGTCGTCGTCCACGGCGTAAGGGGAGAGCGTCGAGCAGACCAGCAACGTGTCGGCGCCCAGGCGCTCCATGAGGTCGAACTTGCGCTCCGCACGGCGCAGAGCGGCGGCGTGCAGCTCCTCGGGCAGGGCCTCGAAGTCGCGGAACGGCTGGTAGAGGTCGACGGTCAGGCCGAGGTCCGCGCACAGGGAGCGGACGTCCTCGGGTGGCATCGCCGAGACGACGAGATCGTTCTCGAAGATCTCCACACCGTGGAATCCCGCCGAGGCCGCCGCCCGCAGCTTGTCCTCCAGCAGCCCGGAGAGGCAGACCGTCGCCACGCCCTTGCGAACCGGGGACCGGCGGGCGGGCGAGGGGCCCGGAGACGCGGATACGGACGGAGACGGACCCGGAGTCGGATTCATGTGCTGCTCCCTTCCGGCCGACGGCTGCCGACGCTCACGCCCTCGCCATCGCTGTTCGTACTACGCACTGCTATGCACATAGCGCACGGTACGAGCGACCACCGGCGCCGTCAATCCGTCCACAGCAGTCGGACCACGTTCCTCAGCCCTTCCCGCGGGGCTCAAATCGCCCGCGCCAGGCCCCCGATGAGGCCGCCCCGCCTCCGCGTAGTACGCTGTGCGTAATGCGCACAACGGCGCAGGCAGGCTTGACCAGGCGAGGCGCGGCCTCGCACCGGGGAGGTAGTGAGGCTTTGTCGGAACCGACGACGGGCAATGGCGGCGACGGCACACAGCGGGAAGGGAGCGAGCACATCGGCCGGGCCGCCCGGAGCAGCCAGAAGGGCGAGAACGGCCCGAACGGCCAGGGGAGCAGCACCGGCAGGCAGGGCCACGGCCGCGAGGAGTACGGGCCGCACTTCGTGCAGTCCGTGGCGCGTGCGATGTCCGTGATGCGTTCCTTCACGGCGGAACGGCGTGCGCAGACCCTCACCGAGGTCGCTCGGGCGACGGGCCTCGACCGCGCGACGGCCCGGCGGCTGCTGCTCACCCTCGCCGACCTCGGCTACGTCGCAAGCGACGGCCGTACCTTCGAACTCACACCGCGCACCCTCGAACTCGGCTACGCCTACCTCTCCAGCATGTCGCTGCCCGAGATCGCACAGCCCCATCTCCAGTCGCTGGCCCGCGAGTTGAACGAGACGGCGGCACTGGCCGTGCTGGACGGCGACGAGATCGTCTACGTCTCGCTGGTCCAGAGCACCCGGCTGATGGCGGTGACGATCAGCGTGGGCACCCGCTTCGACGCCTATACGACGTCGATGGGCCGGGTGCTGCTCGCCGGGCTGGACGACACCGAACTGGACGAGCGCTTCGGCCGGTTGAGGCTGGAGAGGAAGACCGACCACACCATCAGCAGCCCGAGGACCCTGCGCGAGGAGATCGACAAGGTGCGCAGGCAGGGCTGGGCGCTGGTCGACTCCGAGCTGGAGGAGGGGCTGCGGGGCGCGGCGGCGCCGGTACGGGACCGCGCGGGCCGGGTCGTGGCCGCCGCGAACGTCTCCGTGCACGCCGGGCGCACGACTCCGGAGCTGGTCGAACGCGACTACGTCCCGATGATCCTGCGTACCGTCAGGCTGATCGAAGCGGACCTGGTCGGCACCGTCGCCCGCTGACCGGACGGGATACCGGGACCCGGCAGGACGCCCGGCGGGAGACCCCGCGCCACGGCCCCATCCGGCTCCCAAATCGGGCTCTCCGGCCGGCCTCCCAGGTCATGGAGCCGAGGAACCCGGCCCCCGCCCGGTTACGTTGGTTCATCAGCGTCCACACGCGCTGCGCCACCGCCCGGCCCGGAAGGACCAGCCCATGACGGATCAGCCCAGCACACAAGACCGGGATCAGCCCGGCACGCCCCACCGCCGGCGCGACCTCGACATCGCCGTCTACGGCGCGACCGGCTTCGTCGGCACCCTCGTCGCGCACCACCTCGCCCGGTCCGCCCCCGAGGGCACGCGCGTCGCCCTGGCAGGCCGCAGCGAGGCGAAGCTCTCGGCCGTACGCGCCACCCTGGGCGAACGCGCCCGCGACTGGCCGCTGTTGGTCGCCGACGCCGGTGACCGCGCGGCCCTGGAGAAGATCGCGGAGTCGGCACACGTGGTCGTCACCACCGTCGGGCCCTACGCCAAGTACGGGCGCGAACTGGTGGGCGCCTGCGCCCGTTCCGGCACCGACTACGTCGATCTGTGCGGGGAGGCGCTGTTCGTACGGGAGACCATCGACGCACACCACGACACCGCCGCGTCCAATCACGCCCGTATCGTCCACGCCTGCGGCTTCGACTCGATCCCGTCCGACATCAACGTCCACGTGCTGCACGAGAAGGTGCGCGCCGACGGCAACGGCGAGCTGACCGACACCACTTCGGTCCTCACCTCCGTCAGCGGCGGTGTCAGCGGCGGCACCATCGACACGGTGCGGCAGCAGATCGATCTGATGAAGTCCGACCGCGACGCCCGCCGCCTCGCCATGGACCCCTACACCCTCAGCCCCGACCGTGCCGCCGAGCCCGAACTCGGCCGCCAGGACGATCTGTTCATGGCCCGGGGCTCGAAGGCCGGGATTCCGCTGCGGGGCGTCCTCGCCCCCTTCCCCATGGCGCCCTTCAACACCCGTGTCGTACGGCGCAGCGCGGCGCTGCGCGACCACGCCTACGGGGCGCGCTTCCGCTACCGCGAGGCCATGCGCGTAGGGCCGCCCGTGCTCTCCCCGCTGATCGCGGCCGGGACCGCCGGGTTCATGGGCGCCCTCGTCACCGGGCTGGCCCTGCGTCCCACGCGGCCCCTGATGGACAAGGTGCTGCCCGACCCGGGCGACGGCCCGGACGCCGATACGCGAGAGAAGGGCCACTTCACCTTCGACACCTTCGCCCGAACCACATCCGGGGTCCGCTACACCGCACGCTTCAAGGCTCAGGGCGATCCCGGCTACAACGCCACCGCCGTCATGCTCGGCGAGTCCGCGCTCGCACTCGTATGGGACCGGGACGCACTGCCCGAGACGGACGGCGGCGTGCTCACCCCGGCCACGGCGCTCGGTGCCGCGCTCGTGGCCCGGCTGCGGGCGCAGGGCATGATGATCGCGGCGAAGTCCTACTGAGGCGGCCGGACCGGGGCGCGGTCGAGGATCACGGGACCGCGCCCCGGGCACGGGCCCGTTCCTTCCCGGGCCGGCACTCGCTGCCGTCCCGGGATCAGCGCCCGTTCGGACTGCCGCCCTCCGGACTTCCGCCTTCCTGACCGTCCCCGCGGATCTCGGCGATCAGGGCTTCCACGTACTCCTTGATCCGGTCCCGGATGGGACGTACGGATTCGACGCCCTTGCCCGCGGGATCGTCCAACTCCCAGTCCCGATACGTCTTTCCGGGGAAGACGGGGCAGGCGTCGCCGCAGCCCATGGTCACGACGTAGTCGGAAGCCTCGACGGCGTCCGTGGTGAGCACCCTGGGCCGGCTGCTGGAGATGTCGATGCCCACCTCCCTCATGGCCTCTACGGCGGCGGGGTTGACTCGCTCGGCGGGCAGCGATCCCGCGGACCGTACTTCGATCTGCTCACCCGCGAGACGGGCGAGGAATCCGGCTGCCATCTGGGAACGCCCGGCGTTGTGCACGCAGACGAACAGCACGGATGCGAGGGGAGTCGGCATCGGTTCTCCTTCGGCGGGGGGCCGGACGGTCCGTGGACGCGGATGTGGAGCGGGACGTGGAGGCGTACGGAAACGGGGACGGGGGGACCGGGGAGGGACGACCGGGTGGCGATGCCCGCACTGGTGTCAGCGACGGCTGATGTGACAGTATCAGCGCATGCTGACGTCAGTCGACACTGATCTGATCCGGGTTCTGGCGGACCCGCTCAGACTCCGGATCGTGACTCTGCTCGCCCACGAGACGCTCTGCACTACGCATCTGGTCGAGGAGACCGGCGCCCGCCAGACCAATCTCTCCAACCATCTGAGGGTGCTGCGGGACGCGGGCGTCGTCGACACCGAACCGTGCGGCAGGTTCACGTACTACAAGCTGCGGCCCGACGTGCTCACAGCCCTTGCCGGCTCCTTCGCCGAGCTGGCCGAGACCGCCCGTACCACCATCGAGACCGACCGCAAGAGGGCCTGCCAGTGACTCGCGCCGAACCTTCCGCCGCCTCGCCTCCGGAGCCCGGAGCCGGGTCCCAGTCCGGCTCCGCAGCCGGTCCCGAAGCCGGTCCCGAAGCCCGGGTCGTCGCCGAACTCTCCACGCTGGACCGCTTCCTGGCGCTGTGGATTCTGCTCGCGATGGCACTCGGGCTCGGACTCGGACGCGTCGTCCCCGGCCTGAACAGCCTTCTCGGCAGGGTCGAGATCGGCGGGATCTCGCTGCCCATCGCCCTGGGCCTGCTGGTGATGATGTATCCGGTGCTGGCGAAGGTCCGCTACGACAAGCTGGGCACCGTCACCGGCGACCGGAAGCTGATGCTCTCCTCGCTGGCCGTCAACTGGGTGCTGGGCCCCGCGGTGATGTTCGCGCTCGCCTGGCTCTTCCTGCCGGACCTCCCCGAGTACCGCACGGGACTGATCATCGTCGGCCTGGCCCGCTGCATCGCGATGGTCGTCATCTGGAACGACCTGGCCCGCGGCGACCGCGAGGCGGCGGCCGTACTCGTCGCCCTCAACTCCCTGTTCCAGGTACTCGCGTTCGGCCTGCTCGCCTGGTTCTATCTCGGCCTGCTGCCGGGCTGGCTCGGCCTCGGAGGCGGCGGGCGGCCGGACTTCTCCATGTGGACGATCGCCTGGAACGTCGTCGTCTTCCTCGGTATCCCACTGCTCGCCGGATTCCTCACCCCTCACCCGCCGCCTCGGCGAGCGGAAGATGGGCCGCGATTCCTATGAGAACCGATTCCTGCCGAGGATCGGCCCGCTAGCCCTCTGCGGTCTGCTGTTCACCATCGTGATCCTCTTCGCCCTCCAGGGGGAGACGATCACCTCGCGGCCCCTGGACGTCGCCCGCATCGCGCTGCCCCTGCTCGCCTACTTCGCCCTGATGTGGTTCGGCACCTTCGCCCTCGGCAGGAGCCTCGGCCTCCCCTACGACCGCACCGCCACACTCGCCTTCACCGCCGCGGGCAACAACTTCGAACTCGCCATCGCCGTCGCCGTCGCCACCTTCGGCGTCACCTCAGGACAGGCGCTCTCCGGGGTCGTCGGACCGCTCATCGAGGTGCCGGTCCTCGTGGCCCTGGTGTACGTATCGCTGGCGTGGCGGCGGAAGTTCACTGGGTTCCAGCCATCGTCCGAGACGACGTCCCAGGCGCCGTCCGAGGCGACGTCCCAGGCACCGTCCTAGGCGGCATCCCGGGTTCAGGCGCGGGTGCAGTCCGTACGGTGACGGGGCCCGGCCGGGTGCAACTCACGGGCCCCGCACGAGAAGCGGCCCGTACCGGCGTCGGCCGAACGAGGAGCGCCGCCACCCGGCACTTGTTAGGCTTGCGAAAGATACGCAGGTCAGGACGTGTGAGGAGGCGGCAGTGCGGCACACTCCCGCTTTCGCGGCTGTTCGTCCTGGTGGACGCCGGTGCGAGTGCGGCGCGGTGCGCCGGTCGCAGGAGCGGCGTCCGATCGGCACGAACGGCTACATCAGCACCTGGGGCGCGCTGACGAGCCTGTGCCCGCCGAAGGGGATCTGAGCTTCCGCCGCACCCGATGCGGGAGCCTGCGCCCAGGCGGTCCCTTCGTGCATCACGTCTCGTAGGGCCGCAGGGGCGTCACGTCGTCCCGACACCCTCACCGGCCGTATCTGGAGCCTCTTCGATGTCTGCCTTCGCGCGGCTCTCCGCCGCGCTGCGTTCCGACGCCCTCAGCGGTTCACTGCTGATCGCCGCCGCCCTCGTGGCGCTGATCTGGGCCAACTCGCCGCTGTCCGCCTCGTATGAGTCCCTGCGCTCGTTCCACTTCGGGCCGGCCGCCCTGCACCTGGATCTGAGCGTCCAGTCATGGGCGGCGGACGGCCTGCTGGCGGTGTTCTTCTTCATCGTCGGCAACGAGCTGAAGCAGGAACTCGTCCACGGAGAGCTGCGCGACCCCCGCCGTGCCGTGCTGCCGATCGTCGCCGCACTGGGCGGCGTGCTGATCCCGGCCCTCCTCTTCCTCGCGGTCAACGTCCGCTCCGGCGGGGACGCGATCGGCGGTTGGGGCATCCCGATG